>DCJJ01000103.1 GCA_002320515.1 Dialister sp. UBA1703
CGCTACGGCCTGGGCTCCAAGGACGTGATTCCGGAAGATATTATGGCTGTGTATGAACATCTGAAGGATGAAACACCACGCCATAACTTCACCCTTTCCATCAACGACGACGTCACCGGCCTTTCCCTGGCTCCCGTACCGGTACCGGAAATACCGGGCAAGCTGGTTTCCTGCAAATTCTGGGGATTCGGCAGTGATGGCACCGTAGGCGCCAACAAGAGCGCCATCAAAATCATCGGCGACCATACAGACCTCTACGCCCAGGGCTACTTCGCCTATGACTCCAAGAAATCCGGCGGCGTCACCATTTCCCACCTCCGCTTCGGCGAAGACCCCATCCGGAAGCCCTACCTCATTCGTAAGGCTGACTACATCGCCTGCCACCGTCCGTCCTACATTTATAAATACGACCTGCTCCGGGGCTTCAAACCCGGCGGCATTTTCCTCCTGAACTCCCCCTGGAGAAAGGAAGATCTGGAACGGGTACTGCCGGCTGCCATGAAGAGGAAACTGGCTGCCCTCCATGCGAAATTCTACATTATCGACGCCTTTGAAATCGCTAAGAAAATCGGTCTGGGCGGCCGTATCAACATGATCATGCAGGCTGCCTTCTTCCATCTCACCCACATCATTCCCGATGAAGATGCGGTGAAATACCTGAAGGATTCCAATGAAAAATCCTACGGCAGAAAAGGCCAGAACGTGGTGGATATGAATAATACCGCCGTAGACGCAGGCATGACGGGTATGGAAGAAGTGGAAATCCCGGCAGCATGGGAACACGCCACCACCGGCGGCTCCATTGCCAGAGTGGCCCGTCCTGATTTCGTCAAAGACGTATGCGACGTCATGAACCGTCAGGAAGGGGACGACCTCCCTGTTTCTACCTGGAAAGGCCTGGAAGACGGCACATTCCCTTCCGGTACATCCAAGTACGAACGTCCATCTGCTGCCATCAACATTCCTGAATGGATTCCTGAAAACTGTATCGAATGCAACCAGTGCTCCGTGGTATGCCCCCATGCCACCATCCGCCCTGTCCTCGTAACGGAAGAAGAAGCGGAAAAAGCACCGGAAGGATTCATTGTAAAGGAATTCAGAGGCCCGGTGAAAGGCCTGAAGTTCCGCATCGTCATCGACCCGGAAGACTGCTATGGCTGCGGCATCTGCGCCAACACCTGCCCCGCTCCCAAGAAGGCTCTCGTCATGAAGCCTGCTGAAACCCAGCTGCCGAAACAGAACCTCTGGGACTACGCCATGAATCTCCCTGCCCGTAAGAATCCGCTGGGCAAGGGCAACCTCAGAAGCGCCCAGTTCGAACCTACCTACTTTGAATTCTCCGGCGCCTGCGCAGGCTGCGGCGAAACACCGTACATCAATATGGTGACCCGCCTCTTCGGCGACCGCATGATGATTGCCAATGCCACCGGCTGCTCCTCCATTTACGGAGCCAGCTCCCCCTCCATGCCTTATACAAAGAACGCCAAAGGCCAGGGACCGGCATGGGCCAACTCCCTCTTTGAAGACAATGCAGAATACGGTCTGGGCATGCACCTTGGGGAAGCCAAGCTCCGTAACCGCCTCACCGGCAAACTGAAGGAAGCGCTTCCTGCTGCCGATGACACCGTAAAAGCTGCCATCGAAGAATGGCTGGAGAAGAAGGACATCGGAAACGGCACCAGAGACAGGGCCGACAAACTGGAAGCAGCCCTCACGGCAGAAGTGGCCGCCCATCCGGAATACAAAGAACTCCTTGACCTCAAGGACCACTTCGTGAAGAAATCCCAGTGGATCTTCGGCGGCGACGGCTGGGCGTATGATATCGGCTTCGGCGGTCTGGACCAGGTACTGGCTTCCGGCGAAGACGTGAACGTCCTCGTACTGGATACGGAAGTGTACTCCAATACCGGCGGACAGTCCTCCAAGTCCACCCCCGCTGCTGCCATTGCCAAATTCGCAGCTTCCGGCAAGAAGACAAAGAAAAAGGATCTGGGCATGATCGCCGTTTCCTACGGCTACATCTATGTAGCACAGATTGCCCTGGGCGCTGACATGAACCAGGCCTTCAAGGCTATCAGCGAAGCAGAAGCCTATCCGGGACCGTCCCTCATCATCGCCTATGCTCCCTGCATCAACCACGGCCTGAAAGCAGGCATGGGCAAGTCCTCTGAAGAAGAAAAGAGAGCGGTGGAATGCGGTTACTGGTGCAACTGGCGCTACAACCCCACCCTTCTGGAACAGGGTAAGAACCCCTTCCATCTGGACAGCAGAGAACCGAAAGGAAACTTCCGGGAATACCTCATGGGCGAAGTCCGCTTCGCTTCCCTTGCCAAACTCTTCCCCGAAAGGGCAGAAGAACTCTTCGAAAAAACAGAAAGAGATGCAAAACAGCGCCGCGAAAACTACGTCCGTATCCAGAAATCCTACGATATGGAAATCGAAGCAAGAAAAGCAGCTGAAAAGAAATAAACAGCTCAGTGAAAAAGCCATGGCTCCGGCCATGGCTTTTTTGCGTGTCCCTGTCCGATGCCCTTCCTCCCTGGATGGGCCAGGTCATCCCTTGCCCTTTATAAAAATTGACCATGGGGCAAAATCGGTATAGGTCCCTCTTTTCCATGGTATAATAAGAAAAATTGATTTTATACAAAGAAAGAGACATACCCATGAACGAATCCATATACGGCGCCTGGAAGGACGCGCTGCCCCAAGTCCTTCACTCCATCGTTTCCCAAATCGAAGATTTCAGCCAAAAGCGGAAGGAAGAGACTGGGGAAGCGGCCTATGAGCACCTGATTTACCGCATTAAGACGGAAGACAGCATGCGGGAGAAATGCCGGCGCAAGGGGCTTCCGGAAAACGCCTCCTCCGCCCTTTATGACATCCACGATGCCATCGGCATCCGCATTGTGTGCTGTTTCCTCAATGATATTTACGAAAACATGAATTTCATCCGTTCCATTCCCGGCTGCACCATTGTAAAGGAAAAGGACTACATCAAAAGTGCCAAGCCCAACGGCTACCGAAGCTGCCACCTGATTGTGGAGATGGAAGCCCCCTTTGCCGATGTGAAGGGGCGAAATCCGGGCCATTTCTTTGCGGAAATCCAGCTCCGCACCATTGCCATGGATTCCTGGGCCAGTCTGGAACACCAGATGAAGTACAAGAAGAACATCAAAAACCCGGAAATGATTACCCGGGAATTGAAGCGCTGCGCCGATGAGCTGGCCTCCTGCGATCTGTCCATGCAGACCATACGGAACCTCATCCGCCAGGAACATTGAAAGGAGATACCATGCGTATACTGCTTGCTGAAGATGAAAAAGATATGGCCGACGTACTGCTGGCCATTATGAAACACCAGGGTTTTGATGCGGACTGGGCGGAAAACGGAGCGGTGGCGGTGGACATGGCTTCGGAAAAAAGCTATGACTGCATGGTTTTCGACATCATGATGCCTGTAAAGGACGGCATTACCGCCCTGAAGGAAATCCGCGCCGCCGGTGATGTGACGCCGGTGATTATGCTCACCGCCAAATCCGAAGTGGATGACCGCATTACCGGCCTGGACGCCGGTGCCGACGATTACCTTACCAAACCCTTTGCCATCGGAGAACTGCTGGCCCGTATCCGTTCCCTCACCAGAAGAGGAAAAGACTTCACCCCCTCCACCCTTTCCGCCGGCTCCACCAGCCTGGACACGGAAGAGCAGGAACTTTCCGCCCATAATTCCATCCGCCTTTCCGGCAAGGAAACGAAACTGATGAAACTCCTCATGCTCCATAACGGCAAACCCCTTTCCACCTCCTACATCTTCCAGAAAATCTGGAGCGGAGAAGAAGGGGTCGATGAAAGCGTGGTGTGGATTTACATTTCCTACCTGAGAGAAAAACTGTCTGCCATCAACTCTGACCTAGCCATTACCGGGGAAGAAGGAAAAGATTTCAAGCTGACCCTTCGGGAGGAGCCATGAACCTCATCAAAAAACTGCGCCGCCAGTTCATCCTTCTAGCCACCCTGGCCATATTCATTATCGTGGCCGGCGCCCTGGGCCTCATCAACATGATGGGTTTCTACGCCATGCGGGAGCACTGTCTGGATACCATGACCTATATCACCCAGAACGGAGGCACCATGCCCTCCCGCTACCATCCTGCCGATACCGCCTCCTGGGGGAAAGACTTCTTCCCCGGCATCACCTGGCCGGAAGATACACCGGAATTTGCCTACCAGACCCGCTACTTCTCCCTTCGCCTTGACAGCAGCGGCCGCATCACTGCAGTCAACGTAAAAAACATTGTAGCCTTCTCTGAAGAACAGGCCGTGGAATTTGCCAGAATCGCCCTTGCTTCCCCCTCGGACAGCGGCTTTCTGCAGAAAAATAAAGCCCGCTATGGCTTCATGAAAACCACCCTTGAAGACGGCTCCACCCTGCTTGTCATTCTGGACTGCACCCGTGAATTCTCCGACGTGCACACCTTCCTTTCCTACTCCGTATGGTTCGGCTTCTTCTGCATCATCCTCTATGTCCTGATTTTCGCCTTTCTCTCCAAGCGGGCCATCGCCCCCTTCGTCAAGAACCTGGAAAACCAGAAACGATTCATCACCAACGCCAGCCACGAACTGAAAACACCGCTGGCCATTATTTCCGTAAACGCCGAAGCCATGGAAATGATGAACGGCAAAAACCAGTGGACCGAGGGCATTATCAAACAGGTGCGCCGCATGTCCGGCCTCATCAGCCACCTCATCCTTCTCTCCAAAGCCGGCGAAGCCACCAGGGCCCAGCTCCAGTTCCTCTCCTTCCCTGTGAAGGATATGTTCGCCCGCCTGAAAGAGGACTTCGACCTTCTGGCCAAAGACCAGGGAAAGAAACTGACCCTGTCCGCAGAAGATGGACTCACTGCCAGAAGCGATGAAAAATACCTCTCCGAAATCCTCCACATCCTTCTGGACAATGCAGTGAAATACTGCGACGACGGCGGCACCATCCTCCTTTCGGCAGAAAAGGGAAAAAGGAAAGACACCCTACGCTTCTCCGTATCCAACGACTACAAAGACGGCAAAGACCTGGACTACAGCCGCTTCTTTGAACGGTTCTACCGAAACGACGAATCCCACAACAGCAAAAAAGCGGGCTACGGCATAGGTCTTTCCATAGCCCGGGAACTCTCCTCCCTCCTCTCCATTCCCCTCACCGTGGAATATAAAGATGGAAGGATCGCCTTCATCATGATAGTAAAGACGAAGTAATGAATAAGGGGAAGGTTGACGGCCCTTCGGGCCGAGGGTTGTGTAGAAGGGTTGCGTCGCTTCGCTCAAGGGGCAGGAAAAAGGGTTCTTAGGATGGATGGGCCTTCGCCCCAAGGGTTCGTAAGTTTGACGGGGCCTTTGGCCCCGAGGGTTGTGGATTGCCCTTTGGGCAATGCTTATAAAGTCAGCGTTACGGGATTGGCTTTATGGGTCATATAGCTTGATACGCATTACGATGATGAGCCACCTCCGGTGGCTTTCCCCCCTTTGGTGCCTTACGGCACCACCTTCCCCCCGCTGAGCGGTAGGACAATAAAGCTCTGAAAAGCAGTCTCCTCATAATTGATTCTATTGTGCCTCCGCCCACCGGGCAAGGTAGTGGCGCCAGCCACCAAAGGCGGAATCACCAAAGGGGGAATGCATTTCC
>DCJJ01000005.1:0-5545 GCA_002320515.1 Dialister sp. UBA1703
CCACAGAGTGGAGAAATCTCATTCTGCAATAGTGCCTCATCGCGTCAGAGATTGCGGGGTGCAGAGTTTCAATAGAACAAAGGCATGACCATCCATAACCATATGCAGCATCGCTTGAAATGACGTAGAGGCCGGCAGCCGGCGGTCATTTGAGAAATTTATGTATACAAAAAGCAGTGGAGAAAGTCCACTGCTTTTTCTTATTTCAGCATTTCTTTCCATTCGTCGGGGTAGTCGCCGCGGTATTCCACGACCTGGTCCACCGGCTTCCGGGGGAGGGAACGAACTTCTTTGCCGGTGTAGCCGAAGGCGATGGCTGCTGCCATTTCACCTTCTTCATGAAGCCATTCTTTCAGTTCGTCGTAGGCGAAGAAGACGTTGCATGTCCAGAGGCTTCCGATGCCTCGGGCGGTGGCTTCGAGGCACATGTTCTGGATGGCTGCGCTGACGGACTGGATGTCTGCCAGTTCCATGAGGTATTCGTCCTTGGGGTGGTCTTCTCTGTAGTTCAGGCCTTTGGTGTTCATGACGAATACGATCACCGGTGCCTGTTCCAGTACCCTGGCGGTGTAGATGGCGGAGGGGATGAATTTTTCGTATTTCTTTCCGAAAATGGCGTTTTCTTCGCCTTTCCGGTTTTTCATGATGCCCTCTTTCAGCTGTTTCACCATGGCTTTCCGTTCAGCGCCGCGGATGACGATGAATTTCCAGGGCTGGGCGTTTTTTTCAGAGGGCGCCCACATACCTGCTTCCAGGATCTGGTCCAGGTCTTCCTGGGGGATGGGTTTCTGAAGGAAATGACGTACACTTCTTCTTTTGTAAATGGCTTCTATCACTGTGGTAATCCTTTCAATGCATAAGTTTTTGTTTGAAATAAAGTCGCATAATTGAAATTATATGCAATTTGGGAAGATAAAGCAAGTATTTTTAGACTGATGGTCATAATTAGGGGGATTAGATGGGGGAAGATAGACGATAGATGGGATGGGGGATGACGGTTTGCGGCAGGGCTGCACCCATTCGGGAATACAGCTGCCCTGCTCCTTTGTCATTTCGACGGTCGGAAGAGGAGTGGAGAAATCTCCTGCTGCATCGGTCTGCTGCCGATTGCTCCAACTGCTTCCCGCCGACCGGTATTTACCGGCAGATGAGGCACGATCGGCGCTTACGGAGCTTCTTCGCCTGCGGCTCAGAATGACTTGCCCGGCGGGAAGGTATTCCCGGAACGCCCTTGCGTCCCCTTTAGGGGAAGAGGGCCACGAAGTGGCGAAGGGGTGGACAAGGCTGCATGGCACATTGATACTCTAAGTTGGTGGAACCGCCGTCAGGCGGTATTTATACTCATTGTCGCGAAGCGGCAATCCACCACCCTTTGAACCCTCTGAACCCTCTGAACCCTTTGAACCCTCTGAACCCGGGACGCGCAGCGTCCCTATCATTTCAAGCTTTTAATGACCCGGAGATCCTGGGGCGTCAGGAAGGGCTGGTAGGTCTTTCCCAGGTACAGGGACAGGGTATCCACCAGGCTTCTGATATGGGGCGCCTCTATGTGCATCATATCAGAGAGGTCCCGAAGGCTGCCCATGCCGCAGGGAAGGTCTTCGGACAAGTAGCGGCCTTTGAGGTCAGCGGGGCCCATGACGGTCTTGTAGGATTCGTTTTCCGTGAGGGCTTCGTACAGGGTTTCCTTCTTTTCTCCCCAGGACGCGTTCAGTACATCCAGGAGGGAGGAAAGGGAAAGGCCCAGGGCTTTGCCTATGGCAATCCTTTCTTCGTCGCAGGCTTCCATGTAGGCGGCCACTCTCTTGGTGAGGGGCGCGCCGAAGAAATGGAAGGATTCCCCGTTTTCAATGCGGGTCACGTTGAAGAGGCAGGCGGTGACGTGGATGATGGGGTTGGTGGCGGACAGGGAGGTGGAGGCGGGAGAGGCCACCCGGCTCACCTTGGGGGCCATGAGATGGAGCAGGGTGCTGAGTTCTCCTTCTTCCCCCAGGCAGGAATAGCCGATTTCTTCTTTGATGGCTTTGAAATCCAGTGTTTTGTAATCCGCCGACAGACGGGCAATGAAGGGCATGTTGGCGGTTTCCGCAATGGTGATGGAAGGCACGTTCTGCATGCGGGACAGCAGGCGGCAGGCCTTGATGGCGCCCCAGCAGCCGTTCATGAAGAGCAGGCACTGTCCGTCGTGGAGGTAGGGAGCGATTTCCTCCACCACCGCTTCGTGGTCCGTGGCATGGGTGCACACCATGAGGATGTCTGCGCCGTCTACTGCTTTCTTCAGGTCATTGGTGAAAGGCACGTAGAGAGAGGTGTCGATCTTTCCCCGCACCGTGAGGGGCGACTGGTCCCAGCAGGCCGCCTTGATGCGGTTTCGCACATACACCTGGCAGGGCACATTTTTCAGATTAAAATAAGCGGCTCCGGCCAGGGCTGTGCTTCCGGCGCCGATGATGGAAATTTTCATGGTTCCTCCTAGAGTTCCGGCAAATGATTCTCCGGATGGTCCCTTTTATTATACTATTTATAAGCATGACCTGCCTTGGAAATTTAGTGAAATATAATGGAAATCAAAAAACGCAGCGCTGGGCTGCGTTTTTTTCATATCAGTATTCCCTGCAGGTGGTCCATTTCATGCTGGATGATTTCCGCCGTCCATCCGTCAAACCGTTTTTTCTTTTTGTGGAAATCCTCATCCTCATAGCGGACTTCGATCCAGTCATAGCGGCGGCAGGGGCGGCGGCCGGAAAGGGAAAGGCAGCCCTCCTCTGCGTCGTAGGTGGACGGAGAGGTTTTCACCAGCACCGGGTTATACATAAGGATACTGCGGCTGCCGTCTTTGATGGCAATGATGGCCTTCGTGCTGCCGATCATATTGGCGGCCAGGCCTACGCAGGTATCACTGTGGGCGGTCAGGGTGTCCAGAAGGTCCCGGCCGTCAGAAGCATCTTTCCGGCTGGCCTTCTCCGCTTTCCGCTGGAGGAAGAGGATATCTTTGACAATAGGACGAATCATGAAAATGCTCCTTTGGTAGTGGGTGACATTTGTGGTGGTGATGGGGGTTCCCGATAGCAAAAAGAAGGGGGCGCGGCTGGCGCCGCAGGTTGAGTTCGCTTCGCTCAAAGGTTGTGTTCGCTGACGCTCAGGGGGCAGGGAATGGCTGTCGGCTGTCCGCTTACGCTATCCCCTGGGAAGTGGTGGGAGCCTGTATTCCGGAAGGCAGAAGGGTAGAGGTGCCTTTCGGCGCCAGTATAAATGCTGCCAAAGGTATTCCCTGGTGGACTGGTGGGACAGTGGCCCCGTGGGCGATACCACAACCCTCGGGCCTGAAAGGCCCGTCGCCCCTTTGAGCGGCAGCGAACACAACCCGCCGCCGTCAGGCGGCCACAACCTTCGGGGCGAAGCCCCGTCAACCTCCCTTTTGAACCCTCCGGCCCCTCAGGGCCGGTCCATCTTAAGAACCTTTCGCGCCCAAAGGGCGCGGGACCGCTGCGCGGCCCTTTACAGCGTAAATCCGTTGGTCTGGTCTCCCGGCTTGTCCAGACGGCGGGCGATGTCGTCGTAGGACTGGGAGAGCTGGTACACTACAATGTCCAGGGTGGTGCGGATCACTTCGGCGTCGAAGTTTTCCAACCGGCTGGTGAAGGTCACGTCCAGGAATACATTTTCATCGGAGCTGATGGTGTATTTCAGGATGGCATGATGGGCGTTCAGGTCGTTCAGGAAGGCAAGGAAGGTCTTTCTGGCGGGGCCCTTGGGGGCGGTGCCCAGATGGACGCGAAGGAGGGTGTACATGCTGTTGTCGGTAATCACCGCAGCCACCAGCTTGTGGTGCTCTCCGGCGGGGATGGCGGTCATGAAGACCACGGTGTCGTAGGAATCATGGCTGTCCTGGCGGCGGAAGAAGTTCAGGCCTTCTTTCTTCATGTATTTCTCAAATAAATCGGCTTTCCTGTTTTTCGTATGATTTCCCTGGGGAAGTGGAATGGTATTGTCAGACATAGGTTACCTTTCTCAGCGGATAGGCTGGATGAACAGAATGGGTATCATGATATGTTTATTATACAGGAAACGGGGAGAATAGGAAACGGGCAGCAGGAAATCGGGATTTCTGAAATCCTGTCAAGAGGTACCAAAGGTCTTTTACACCCATATAGAGAAATTCTATAGCAGGCTTGAAAAAAGACAGGAAAATAGAGTAAGAGTCAATTTTTTTATGTACCGGAGATAAGGGATGACTTCCGTAAGGCCCATAAAATCTACTATGCGGATAAAGCATATATAAGTTCCATTATGATTTTATGTAAAGAAAAATTGAAAAGTTATATATCTAATTATACGATAGAAGAGTATAATTTCAATGACATAATTAGATAGGCTTATACGGATTCAGGAAAGAGGCTTTTTGTGCAAAAACCGGGGTTATAATAGCATCAACAAAGAAAACACCGGGGCTTCCTTAAGGAGAGAGCTCCCGAAGAAAACAGAAATTTTTAGAAATGTGGTGATTTGTATGGACTTGATGATGCTTCCTGAATTTGTAAAATTTGCCCTCTTTATGGCAGCCGTATTTATTTCCAATATCGTGCAGGCCCTGACCGGTTTTGCAGGGGTCATGCTTTCCATTCCGCCTACCATCCTTCTCTACGGGCCGGATATGGCCAAGGCGGTCATTAATGTAATCTGCTGGCTGGTGTGCGCCCTGCTTATGTTCCAGAACCGGAAATATATCAATCCGAAGGAACTGCTCCGTATCGTGGTCTTCATGCTGGTAGGCATGGCCATCGGCATTCACCTCTACAATGTGGTGAACCCCCATATCCTGGTGCCCCTCTATGGCGCCATCATCGTAGGGGTAGCACTGAAGAACCTGATTTTCAAGCAGTCCGCTTCCGCCCTGCCGAACTGGATTGCCATTCCCGTACTCCTTGGCGCCGGCATTATCCACGGTATGTTTGCCTCCGGCGGCGCTCTGCTGGTGGTATACCTGGTAGCCACCTTCCGGGACAAGGATTCCTTCCGTGCCAACGTGGCTTCCGTGTGGACCATCCTGAACCTGGTGCTCATGTTCAATGACTACCAGAAAGGCCTTTACAACACGGAATTCTTCGAACTTCTGGCGCTGGGCGTCATTCCTCTGGTCATTGCCATTTACCTGGGAAATAAAATCCACGATATGATTAACCAGAAAATGTTCAACCGCGTCACCTACTGCCTCCTTTTGGCAGCAGGCAGCATGATCCTCATCTGATACTCTCTTTTGAAAAAGGGCTGTGAAAAAATGGTCATCATTTCTTCACAGCCCTTTTTTATGACCACCCTATGACTGTAGGCAGCCTGCCGCCACCGTCATCTCGAGCGGGGGGACGTGCCGGTATGGAGGGTAAAGACCTGGGGGCTATTGAGACGCTGAGTCGAGAGATCTCCAGCCTGCGGCATACCATGGGAGAGTGAGATTTTGCTGCTCTGTGGAGACTCTGCATAGAGTTTCCAAGTCAGCCGAAGTTGGCCTCTAGGGAAGCACTGATTAATTCATAGAGTCTGCTTT
>DCJJ01000005.1:5551-21159 GCA_002320515.1 Dialister sp. UBA1703
ATTGGATAAAAATTCATATGAAATTCGATTCTGCGAATGAATCAGTGCTTCCCTAGCCTGCACAATAAGAGGCTTTCCTATTGGCGGCTGACCGGCTGCGGTCGAAATGACGACAGGGCAGGGCGGCGTTTCTGTCATTTGCCCTTTTGAAATGACCGTATGCAGCCTGCCGCCACCGTCATCTCGAGCGGGGGGGACGTGCCGGTAAGGAGGGTAAAGACCTGGGGGCTATTGAGACGCTGAGTCGAGAGATCTCCTGCCTGCGGCATACCATGGGAGAGTGAGATTTCACCACTTTGCTGCGCCTTCGTCGAAATGACGGGTGCGGGACGGTGTTTCTGCTATTTGAAGCGTGGGATTTCTCCACAGTCTCTTTTGGGCATGAAAAAAGAAGCAGTGAAGAAAAGATGAACCCTTCTCCGCTGCCTCTTTGATTTACTGTCCTTCCATCATTTTCCGGATCCGTTCTCTCCGCCTTCTGGCCGCTGCTTCATCCACGATAATGTGGTGGCCCGAGGGGGTGACGAATTCCGCTCTTTGCGGCGCCGCCTTTTTATCATTGTACAGGGCGTAGTCAAAGCCTCCGCCCAGGGCGCAGCTGGCGCAGTCCCGGCCGCTGGAGCCTCTCCACATGCGGTAGAGGCTGTAGCAGAACCAGCCGGCAATGGCGGCTGTAATCAGTATGGTCAACAGGGTACCCATCATGGTCCTCCTTTATGATAATATTTCTCAAGTAATTATAACATAAAAAAGAAAATAGGGAAACAGAAAGCGATGGCCCTATGGCTTGCCAGAAGCAGGCTTTAACCTTTTATAATAAGAACAGCTTTCCCGCTGCGTTCGGGACAGGAGCCTTCCCTTCCCGTTTCATGGACTGTCATCAAAGGGGCGTTGGATGGTATAATAATGAAATAAGTAGAAACCGCCCTCGTTCCTTCCGGCTGGCGCCGGAAGTCTTGCGGATCAGTATTTCTAAAGAATGGAGAAAACTATGGTAACAGAAGAATTACAGAAGAAACAGGATCATCTGGAAGCATATCTGAAACAGCTGGGCAGCGTGGTGCTGGCCTTTTCCGGCGGCGTGGACTCCACCTACCTTATGCATGAGGCCAGGAAGGTGCTGGGGGACAGGGCCATGGCAGTCACCATGAACCTGGCGTCGGTACCGGAAAGGGAAGTGGCCGATGCCATAGAGTACTGCAGGAAGGAAGGCATCCGGCAGAAAGTGGTGAAAATGGACCAGTTCGGCATTGAAGGATTTGCAGAAAATCCGGCCAACCGCTGCTATCTCTGCAAACATTTCCTTTTCAGCTCCCTTAAGAAAATCGCGGAAAAGGAAGGCTTTGCCTATGTCATCGACGGCACGAACCTCAATGATGCCTCCCAGTACCGGCCGGGGCTGAAAGCTCTTGCGGAGCTTGGTATCCGGAGTCCCCTCCGTCACGCCGGCCTTTACAAGGCGGACATCCGGGCCCTCTCTAAAGAAGCGGGCCTTCCCACCTGGAGCAAGCCCTCCTTTGCCTGCATGGCCACCCGTTTCCCCTATGGCGAAACCATTACGGAAGAAAAACTGGCCATGGTGGAAAAGGCGGAGGACTTCCTCTTTGCCAAAGGTTTCAAACAGTTCCGCGTGCGGCTTCATGAAGGAAATATGGCCCGTATCGAAGTGCCGAAAGAAGACCTTTGGAAACTCTTCCGTATGCATGAAGAACTGGTGCGCACCTTCAAAGCCCTGGGCTTTGCCTATGTCACCATGGACCTTCAGGGCTACCGCATGGGCAGCATGGATGAAGTGTTGTAACGGTCGCCTTCGGCGGCCCGGGTTCATTGGACACACCTTCGGTGTGAAGGTTCAAAGTTCAGAAGGTTCAGAAGGTTCAGAGGGTGGTGGCGCCCGCTTTGCGTCTCCGGGTTCAGAGGGTTCGGCCCGCCCAAGGCGGGTTGGTTCAGAAGGTTCAGAGGGGGAGGTGGCGCCCTGCGGGCGCAAGTTTATCATGCCGCTCCGCGGCGGCGCTGCGTGCTTACCTTCCCGCCTTTCACTGTCATCCTGAGCGATAGCGAAGGATCTCGGTGCCTGGAGATAGTGACTCATAGGAAGGTAAATACCGGTCAGCGGGAAGGTCGCTTCGCGTCGGGTTCAGAGGGCTCAGAGGGGAAGGCGGCGCCCTGCTGGCGCATTATAATAGTGCCGCAGGTGCCCCATCTTGCATTCGGGAATCCTCTATGTCTGACAGCCTGACAGTCTGATGTCTCCCCACGTTCGGGAATACAGCATACAGGCACATAGCTTACGGACAGCGGATAGCGGATAGCGGACAGCCGCTAGTGGGCTCCACTGTCCCACTGTCCCACTAGCCCACTAGTCCACTAGCTCACTATATAATAAACACAAAGGATTGCATCATGGATATTAAGGATATATTGCAGAAAGTAGCCTCCGGCGCCCTGCGCCCGGAAGAAGCGGAGGCGCTTCTCCGGAAAAATCCGGCAGACTGGCCCTATGAAGAAATGGGATTTGCCAAGCTGGATACAGACAGAAAGGCCCGGTCCGGCTTTGCGGAAGTGGTATACTGCCAGGGTAAGTCTGACGCCTTTATTGGGCAGATTTTTAAAAAACTCTACGAAACGGAAGGAGAAGTCTTCGGCACTCGGGCTTCGCCTCACCAGTATGAACTGGTAAAGAAAGTGCTGCCTTCCATTTCCTATGATCCCATTTCCCATATTCTGGAGCAAGAAAAGGAGAAGGACCATATCGGATGCATTGCTGTATGCACCGGCGGCACTGCCGATATATCAGTGGCGGAAGAAGCGGCCCAGACGGCGGAGTACTTCGGAAGCCATGTGGAGCGGATTTATGACGTAGGGGTTAGCGGCATTCACCGGCTTCTCTCCCAGGAGGGGAGGATACGCAAGGCCAGCTGCGTCATTGCAGTGGCCGGTATGGAAGGAGCCCTGGCCTCGGTCATCGGGGGGCTGGTTCGAAATCCGGTGATTGCCGTGCCTACGTCAGTGGGGTATGGCGCCAGTTTCCACGGCCTCTCTGCCCTCCTGACCATGATTAATTCCTGTGCCAACGGCATAGTGACCGTGAATATAGACAATGGATTCGGTGCCGGTTATGTGGCCACCCAAATCAACAGACTGGCAGAAAGGGGAAAAGTGTAAATGGGAAAATCATTATATCTGGAAGCAGCCTCCGGCATTGCGGGGGATATGTTTGTGGCAGCCCTGCTGGACCTGGGCGCAGATCGGAAAGTGCTGGACAAGGCGATTTCTTCCATTCCCGCCAAAGGCTTTACGGTGGAAATCGGGAGGGTGCAGAAAGCAGGCATTGACTGCTGCGATTTCAACGTGATTCTGGACAAAGAACATGAAAATCACGACCACGACATGGCCTATCTCTACGGCCCCCTGCCGGAAGTAAGGGAAGCGGTTCATGAAGAACACCATCACCATCATGAGGAAGAAGGCCATCATCATGAGGAGGAAGAACATCACTGCCACTGCCATGGAGATGGCCACCATCACGAGGAAGAAGAGCACCACTGTCACTGTCACTGTCATGAAGACCATCACCATCATGACCATGGAGAGGGGCACCATCATCATGAACACCGCCATCTGAAAGATGTGGAAGCGGTGATTGACGGCACGGACATGACCGAATCTGCCCGGATGCTGGCAAAGAAGATTTTCCGCATTGTGGCAGAGGCGGAATCTAAAGCCCACAACCTTCCCATCGAGGAAGTTCATTTCCATGAAGTGGGAGCAATCGACTCCATTGTGGATATCATTTCCGCTGCCGTATGCTTTGACAGTCTCCATGTCAAAAACGTGATCGTACCGAAGCTTTCGGAAGGCAGAGGCACTGTCCGCTGTCAGCACGGCGTACTTCCGGTGCCGGTGCCGGCTACGCTGAACATTGTCACCGCCTATCACATGCCCCTGGAAATCATGGACGCCAAAGGGGAATACGTGACCCCCACCGGCGCAGCCATTGCGGCGGCCCTGGCCACCTCCCATGAGCTGCCTGCCTCCTTCACCATCCTGAAGACCGGCCTTGGCGCGGGAAAGCGGGATTATAAGGAAAGAACCAACATCCTTCGGGCCATTCTCATCGACGACGGCGGCGGAGACTGGGAAAAGGACGAGGTGGTGAAACTGGAAAGCGATATCGACGACGCTTCCGGCGAAGTGCTGGGCTACACCATGAAAAAACTCATGGACGCCGGTGCCCTGGACGTCCATTTCAGCCCCATCTACATGAAAAAGAACCGCCCCGCCTTTGAACTCACGGTGATATGCAAAGAAGAAAAGAAAAAGGAAATGGAAGAAATCATCTTCCGTGAAACCACCACCATCGGCATTCGTGAATTCTCCTCCCTCATGCGTTCCATCCTCCATCGAGAGGAAAAGGAAGTGGACACCACCTTTGGCCCGGTAAAGGTGAAGGAAGTCACCCTGGGCAGCGAAAAAAGGCGCTACCCGGAATACGAATCGGTGAAGAAACTGGCGGAAGAAAAGCATGTGCCCTTCCAGACCATTTTTGACGAAGCGAAAAAGCAGTGAAGAAATGATGAATGATTGACCTTCCATCAATCAATTCGGGAAGCGGCTGCTATTGCAAAAGAAATGGTACAAGCCGCATTGGCGCCGGAGATCTCTCGACTCTGAGCCATAACAGCACATGGGCCTATTGGTTATATGATCGGCACGGACCTCCGCTCGAGATGACACAGCGGCAGGCAGCTTATCGTTAAAAGAATCATCGCAAAAAGGGCATTGAAGAAATGGGCAGTCATTTCTTCAGTGCCTTTTTTGCGCCATTTTCCATAAAAAGGACTACAATAGAAGGAGAATTTGATTTCATAAAGAGAAGGGATACCATGTTTGGACTTACAGCATATAAAGAAATCATTACGGGACAGCTCCTTCTAAGCGCTGGCGCCCTGTTCTACACAGGCTGGTGGCTTGCGGCCTTTAAGCCCGATTCCACCAGAAGCGGAGGCGCCCTCTCCGCCCTCCTCTTCTTCCTCCTGGCAACCTTCGGCCTTTCCGGCACCGCCTTGACTGTCCACGGCATCCACGGACTTCCGCTGCCTGCCTCCTGGCCGGGAAGCGGCATGCTTTTCATCATGGCCCTTCTGGTCTACTTCATCCTTCTCACGGGCTCCGTGAAACTCTTCGGACGAAAGCCCACCACGGAACTCATCCTCATGGTGCTCTGGGCCCTCATGGAAATCATGGCACTGGGGGCGCTCCACGAAACCGGCGCCCTTACCGGCGCTGCCTATGGCCTCACCTGGGCCGCCGTGGCTGCTGCTTCTCTCATCGCCCTTACAGCCTACATGATGTACTACCGCATGGATGATAACACCGCCTACATTACCGGAGCCGTTCCCCTTCTGGCAGACGGGGCGGTGACACTGATGATCGCCCTGCTGGGACGGTAGCGGGATCCGCACTCATTCATGCAGCTGCTCCACTGTCTGAGGACCCGCTGTTTCCCTGTATTTCACCTTCCGGCCCTCCACCCGAAAAGCCTGATGATGTAAATGATGGTCTTCAGGGACCCGCTTACATCATCAGGATGTTTTTTACCTGCCAGCAGGTTTTAAAAGTTTTGATGCACCGGAAGGTCTTTTCAGGATTCACTGATATGGCCGCCAGTCATGGTGAGGCTGTCGATGATTCCCCGTACATCCCGGAAGGTGCAGTCGGTCAGCTCCAGCCGGGAGCGGATCAGAGCAAAGAGGGGAAGATCCGTTTCCATATCTTTGAAGGTGGTCCGCAGGAATTTCAGGTCCTGGCAGTCTGCGGCGGACACCAAACCGTAACTGCATTCCCGGATTACACTGTCCTTGAGGAGAATGCTGCTGCAGAACCGGGCTTCATACCCATAGGTTCCGCATCCGTACAGGTCCATATGATCCATGGTCATATGAGTGACGCTATCCAGTTTCAGCACGGCGCCGTCACAGAATCCTTTTTTGAGTTTATGGCCTATCCGGAGGTGCGACAGTTTCAGGTTTCGGCAGTTGATGAATTTCAGTACCGGCGTATAGGGGAATTCTGTAACAATTTCTGCTGTAATGGTCTCCGTATCTAATCCCCGGATGGTGAGATCCTTGAACCCCGCAATGTCCAGTGTGTAACCATCGCCCAGATACAGACCGGCAGGGGCCGAATCATAGTAGCCGTAGCAGTGAAGCAGCCGCTCTGAAAATTCTTCCTTCTGCCAGTTTGACAGATTGTATTCGCCCGGTGCCAGAACGATTTCCGTATTGTCCGCCAGTGATTCCATCATTTCGTCTACATTGTGGACCAGCACTGTTTTCTGGGCCCCCAGGGCCGCCGGAGTCATCGTCAGGACCAGCAGGATCCCTAAAAAGATACCCCTGATAAGCTTCATCCATTTGATTTTGCCAGGCTCTTTCATTACCAGACACCTCCTGTTTCTGGGAATCTCTTTACTGATTATGCCGCCGCAGCCCGACGTATGCACCGGTACGATCCTGCTGAGAATGTGGATTTCCCATGGGCTGGGGCTCAGAATTTCTTGATCGTGACAGTATCCTCTCCTGCGTTTGCGCCGCTTCTGCTGAAAGCCCCGGCCCTGCTGACAGGATGGCGGTACAGAGAAGCAGGGGCAGGACCTTCTTTGTCAAGGCGGAATGATTCTGTCTCATAGAAAACGCATCTTTCCTGTTTTCTGGGTATTCCGCAAGGATCCCGGCCTTACTTTTATTATACTAAAAAATGGACAGCAAAAAACCTGTACGAAAGTACAGGCTTGTAACATGAAATAGGAATTTTTCAGATTCATTCCGCTCCCTCGGACCGGAATCCGTCAAAGGCAGTAAAGGTTCAGGAAAGCTTCTCCAGCACCGCCCGGCAGCCTTTTGCGATATCCTCATAGGTTTTCTCAAAATTTCCCGTATACCAGGGATCCGCCACATCCCTTGCTTCTCCCGCCCAGTCAAGAAGGCGGGAGATTTTTTTCTCCGGATCCCCCTGGGTGAGGCGGCACAGGTCATCCAGATTTTCCTCATCCATGGCAATCACATAGTCCGCCTCTTCATAATCCTTCCTGGACATGAGAGCCGCCCTTCTCTTCGTAAAGGGAATGTGGTGGGCCTGGAGGGTCCTTCGGGCAGGCGGATAGATATCATGGCCCACTTCCTCAGTGGTGGCGGCCATGGAAGAAATGTCAAATTTCCCATCCAGCCCCCTTTGGCGCACCATGTCCTTCATCATCATTTCTGCCATGGGAGAACGGCAGATATTGCCGTGGCAGATGAATAGGATATGGAGTTTATCTTCATGGTTCTGCATTGTCATGGAATGTCTCCTTTCGGTGCTTTTATAATCGTTTCATTTCCTGTTTCATTCTTTCTCTGGAAATTATCCCGGCAAGAACGGTATTTTCCAGCAGGGCCCATTTTTCATCTTTGCTCAGATGATGCTGCCGGGAGAAAGTATAGATACTGTGCCTCGTATAGAGGATATCTGTGACTTCGCCAGGCTTCCATTCCCCTAAGGAGGAATGCATCCATTTTCCTTCGCGAATCATCATATAGAAGAAAATCTTTCCCGGCGCGCTGTGCATGGATTGGAACAGAAGGATCAGGCCTTCCTGCCCGGTATAATCGGCGCGCCGGTCTTCGTAGGGCTTTTTGTCGTATTGACTGACTGCGGAAATGAGTTTTCCAAAGAAGCAGTTTTTCAATCTGGCCATTTTATGTCTTCCGCCTGCTTATCTATTTCTATATGGAAGAAATCTTTCACAATCCGGTTCAGCTGTTCGGCTATTTCTGAAAATTCCCGGTTCAAATCCAGGGTTTTTATGGAAATTTGATTTCCGCTCATCTGATATACATGATCCGGGACAAGAGGCTCATCGGTTTTTGCGTAGAGGAGCATGCCGGCTACCTTATGGTCTGTACCGTTTAGCGCGGCTTCCTTATTTTTCACATAAGTAAAAATCTGATATAAGTTTCCTGAATGCAATGTCTGCGTATCAAAGTGTGTCTGCAGCGTGTGCACATAATATTTGGCATCAATAATGAGCATCTGCTTTCCATAGGCAAGGGTAATATCTGTCTGCATGACTGGAAGCAGTGCGTCATATCCGTCATCCAGCTGCCATGGGATTTGAAGGGCTTTGGAGGAGAATCCTTTTATGCGTGCACCAAACTCCTGGGCGTAGTATTCTAGAATAAACTTTTCGTATAGCCGCTCCATCCTCTGCTTGTCTATAAAACCGGCCAGTCGATATTCTCCGGACTCTGTGGTCAGAAGAGCCCCTTCAATCAGCAGCTGGCAGACGGCGAGCAGGAGCTGATAGGTTTGATTATTTCTTTGAAAACGGATGTCGGCCCATCGAATATGGGCAAGCTCTATTGGCTTGATTCCGGAGAAGAACAGCATTTCTTTATTTAATTCGGATTTATATTTTTCTTGTACGTCCTTCTGTTTGAGCAGGAGAAGAACTGTCGATTTGAGAATCCGGTTCATCAGATTGTTCTCAGACAGCTCATCATAATCACAGGTCACGGCTATTTGATTCCGCATTTTGTTACGGATTGTCTCAGGAATATTTATCTTTCCACGAAGCGTGGTTAAGTTGTCTACATGGCTCATGTATTCTTTATAGAGGCCCTGCTTCAACTGCAGACCGATACCTTTAGACAGAATTGCTGCAAAGAGATTATGTATGTTATCGAAAGGTTCCTTCCGGATATCGTCATAAATCGATTTTCTCAGTGTGGTAAAAGCGTACGACAGCATGTAATAGATGTTTTTTATGAATATGCTCTTATCCTTTGTCATTGAAATACTCCGTGCAGGATATTATCCCAGTGCTGCACTCTGGCGTCGTCATCAAACCAGTATTCAGAAAGCATGGGGAGAATATCATAGTCTACCACAGACTGCATCCATTCGTTGGTACAGGTTTCTTTTGTCTTTCCACAGAAATAGCTGTGCCCTATGCAGAAACCCTTTCCCAGGGATTTGTCTCTTGAGATTTCTCCGTTCAGTTTCACAATTTCGGAAATCAGTTCATCAAAAGTCCTGCTGTCAAGAGAATGCTGATACTCTTTGAAGCCCTTTGATTCAAATGCCGGAGCCATTTCAAAGAAGCTGAACCGGCGGCGCAGAGCATAGTCAATCATGGCGAGGCTTCGATCGGCCGTATTCATCATGCCGATGATGTAAAGATTTTTCGGAACGGAAAAGGGCATACCATTATAGGCCAGCGTCGCTTTTGTGCCGCGATAGTCTTTCTCAATCAGCATCAAAAGTTCCCCGAAAATTTTACTGAGATTTCCCCGGTTGATTTCATCAATAATGAAGAAAAACTTTTTATCCGGATGATTTTCCGCTTTCTTACAGAACTGGTAGAATATCCCATATTTTAGTTCATAGGAATCGCCGGATGGTCGGTAGCCCATAACGAAATCTTCATAGGAATAATTCTGGTGGAACTGTATGAATTCAATACAGCTGTCATCTTTTTCGCCCATCAGTGAATAGGCCAGTCGTTTGGCAGCAAATGTTTTGCCTACACCGGGAGCTCCCTGCAGAATGAGATTCATCTTGTTCGAAAGTACTCCGGAAAGCCTGTCGTATTGATTTTCACTCATATAAACTTCGGATAGAAAATCCTGCTTCGTATAGGGAGTGTTCATATCCTTGGAAGTTAATGGGTTTTCTTCACGAATCATGTCCATGATGAACTCATATTCGTCTTTGGTCAATTTGAAGAAGGTGCCGTTTGGATTCTGGAAGAATTCCATCTGCTGAAGCTCCGGACATTCCTTCAAGGTTCGGTAATCGATGGGATTGACAAGAGACTCGGTTTTCTCAAAACAGATTTTTTTGCCATCATTTGCGGCGCTGACCTTAGCCAGTGCCACCACCTGTTTTTCAGGATTGGACTCATAACCGATAACTAAATCACCGGCTCTGGCGTCCAAAAAATTCTGGAATACACGGCGTTTATTTCCATTCTCATTGAAAAGGGTGTACTCCTGCACATGGCCGGTCTGCAAATTGGAAAAACTCCAGATTTTCGGATTCGCATTGAGCCACCAGTATCTATGCTCTTCACTGCTTTTCGGCTTTTCAGTAAACTCCATGTCGTCAGAATCTGCTTGATTCGATTTCTTAGCAGCTGGTTTAGGAATATTGCGAGAAATATAAAAACCCACATCGAAGGTTAGTGTTCTTAGCTCCGAATCGGGATAGCAGTCGTCTGTCAATTGGCTCTTGAATAGGTCAATAAGTGTGGAATCCCGTTTTAGGCTCTCACGGATTTCATTGTAAAAATCGTAGAAGCTTTTGAGATTATCGGTATAGGAGCCTTTCTTAAATTTATAATTACTGTCTAATTTATTAGATACAGACCTTGCTTCACTATATTTATACACATAGTATTTATCCGGGTAACGGAGCCATAAATATGTGGTGATGGCATTTTCATGCTGGTAATGCTGTTTGGCGGTGCTTTTATACTTTTTAAGGAGAATGTTCGACTGCTTCTTGAAAGACTCAATTCGTCCAAATACGTCTTTACTCTCATCAAATAAGTCCATATACATGGCACGTACTTTTTCCGGCGCGGCGTGGGCAAATTCTATAATCATTCCCGCTGGAAAATTATTTATTGAGGCCAGAAGATTGGAAGTTTTAGAAAGAGATTGACTGAGCATGTCTTCAAAATCCGCTGCGTGAATATCCCAGTTATCCTGAAAGCATTTGACTGCTTCCCATTTGTATTTTTCTTCATTCCAGTGTGTAGCGACGAAGTCTTTCTTATACTGCCTAAGAGCTTCTTTTAAGCGAAGTTGATTAAACATTTCTATAATATCCTCCATGACATGTCCGCACAGGTCAAAATGAAATTAAAAATGAAGATGCCGTATATGGGGCCTTTACTTATCATTATAGCAGTTTCATAGGAGGCCGTGAAAACAGATAAAAAACGGATATCCGGTTTTCTACAGAGCAGCGGAAGGGATGGTGAGTTTCAAGGGAAAGTTCGCCTTTTCTTCCGGGCGGGCAGGGATATGATAGGGGTAGAGAAAGGGGCGGATAGAATTTGATTTCGACTGATGGATAAGGGGGCATTTGACATGTGCCTTGGATTGATAAGAAGCAGAATCAATTTCAATGATTATTCCATAGGCTTTACTTTGATGTATTATATGAGCTTCTAATAACAGGCTCTGACGATTTTAAAGGGCCTGCCATCGTGCTCATCCTTCTCTTTTCTTTATAAAGGATTTTGACAAATGGTTTGGTAAGGAATGCGATTTCCTTGGATTTCAAATGGACTGCGGGTATCAATTTGCAGACCGTTTGGAAAAAGAGAAAACCTTACATAAGGGGTGTTCCCCGGCGGATATGATCAGCCATATTTATAATTGGTGAGTTCTGGGAGCCGGTCTGTTTTCAAAATGGCGCTATTTTACTCACTGGGCCAACGCCTCGTTGGAAAAAGACATTGATTGGTTTATCCTTGTGCTGCATCAGCTATACAAAAGCTCTGCTTCAAAGAATTTATAAGAGCTGTTTTTTAATGTCCTGGCGTATTCTTAAAAGAGGTAGAAAGAGTTCATCAGCCATTGCTGTACAGGTCTTCCAATGTATAGAGAATGACACCGGGTCTGGGGGTCACCTGATAGCCGCTGCGGGAAAAGAAGCCGTATCTATGGCAGTTCATTCCTGTCTGTTGGACCTGTCGGATTTCGGTCTGAATCATGGCATCGGTCACAGGGGTCTTCCGGAATTTGGCTTCATAGAAGATGTATCCTTTATCGTCGTGGGTGACTACATCAAATTCTCCATTTCTATGCTCTTCAGGTAAATCATAGGAATAGGTGCCGATGGCATCAAAAATTTCTGGAAGCCGTCCTTTTCGATTCTGGCGGATGAGGAACTGGCGGCACAGGGGTTCAAACTGTTTCGGGACGAAGGTCTCAGAAAAGTCATGGGCAATGTACCGGTCCCAAAACGTATCCGGCGCCATAATCTGCCGCTGTGAACTGTAGGGAAACAGATATCGGTAATAGAAGCTGGACAGATTGTCGCTGATGAAATAGCTGGCTTTCTTTTTGTTATTTCTGTCATTAATGGGAACTTCTTTTTTCACCAGTTCCATGAGTATCAGCCGTTTCAGCACTTCGGCCAGCGCTGAACTGCTGGTGATATGGGATTGGGACAGAATATCCTTAAAACGGTGAAAGCCCCGTGCCAGTGCTTCAAATGCTTCGTTTGCATTGATGAACCGGGACAGTTCTCCCAAAAGATACATTTGGACTTCATTTTCCAGCCTGGCATCGGGCTCCACCAGCAGGTTCATCACATTTTCGCGGACACTTCGGGTGGAATCTATGAGACGGTTGTAATAAGGCACGCCGCCGAAAACACTGTACAGCCGCACCTTGTCTGCCGGAGAGAAGTCCGGGTAAAAGGCAGCCGATTCGAAGTAATCCATGGGATGGATATGAAGGCTCAGGGTGACTCGGCCATATAACGGATTTTCTTCCAGCATCAGCGATTTCATGGTATCCACAAAGGAGCCGCAGAGAATCAGCTTCAACTGGGAACGCTCCCGATAGGAATCAATCAAAGACTGTAAAATGCTGTCCAAGCCGGGCACTGTTTGACGCAGATAGGGGTATTCATCCAAAACCAGAACCTGCCTTGTGCGGCAGGCCTGCTGAAAAAGAAAATCAAGCAGCTTTTCTATGCCCGTAAAGGCCAGAGGCGGATACTGATAAACCTCAGAAATCAAGGTAGACAGACTTTGGACGTTATTCATCTCCGTTGTCCGCTTGCATTGATAATACAGCCCCTGAATCTTTGAGGTTTTCAGAAACTGCTTAATCAGCTCACTTTTACCGATTCGCCGCCGTCCGTAAATCAGCACTACTTCCTGATTCGGGGAGTCATACATCCGGCGAAGCCGTTCCATTTCCACTTCTCTTCCAATAAACATGGAGCTACCTCCTGCTTTCCATTTTAGTCATATGGATTTTACTAAAATCCTTTTGAGTAAAATTATACTACATCATGCATTGTCGATTCAACGACAGGACTCTTTTGGTATTGTATAGGATAAAAATATATTTTATTAAAATTTGATGAGCACGCTTTTGCCGGTTTGAATGGATGAATTTTCACATTTTTTAGGGAATCATGATGCCGGTTTGCCACATTTTTCCTTGAAGCGACTTTTTGTTAAATCACTCCATTGCCAACGGCTCTTTCTTTTGTTTTTCCATGGTATACTGGATTCAGCAAAATCTCATCATACGCTATGCAGGTGGAAGAAAGGAAGGAAATCATGAAGACAGCTATTTATCATTCTCCTTTTGGAAATATGGAGCTTTCCTATGAGGAAGGTGGGGTGATTTCTCTTCGGATGGCGGAGGAGGGGATGAAGGGGGAGGCGCCTTTCGGGCTGGCGCTTACGGTGTTCCGGGAGCTGGATGAGTATTTCCAGGGCCGAAGGAAGACTTTTGACTTTCCCTGCCGTACCCATGGCACCGCTTTTCAGGAGAAGGTGTGGGCGGCGCTCCGGGAGATTCCCTATGGGGAAACGAGGAGTTACAGGGACATCGCTGAGGCCATCGGCCATCCGAAGGCTTACCGCGCCGTAGGCATGGCCAGCAATGCCAATCCCCTTTTCATTATTATCCCCTGTCACCGTGTCATCGGCGCCGACGGCTCGCTTACCGGCTACGGCGGCGGCCTTCCCATGAAGAAGGCCCTGCTCAGCCTGGAGAAGAAGCATAGCATTTCATAAATACAAAAAGGGCTGTGAAGAAATTTCAGGCCCCATGGTACATGCAGCATAGCGGCAGGAGATCTCCGGGCTCAGAGTTTTCCTGGCGCTCAAAACCCTTTGCTCTACGACCGACAGGCAGCTCCGCTCGAGATGACGATGAGGCGAGTGGCTTACTGTCATTGAACCCATAAAGACATACCAAAAGGGCTGTGAAGAAATGATTTCCATTTTTTCACAGCCCTTTTTAATTTACAGTTCGCTGAAGAGGGGCACGAAATCCATGAAGACGGTGCATAGGAGGGTGATAAGGATCACTGTAAGAAGGGAGAGCACTGTACCGTATCGGATCTGGGCGGAGGCGGAGAGGCCGTAGCCTATGGGGATGGCCCTGGTGGAAATGGGGAGGATGTAGGCGCAGTTGGCGGCGGCGATGGTGCCCAGGATGTAGGGGATGGGATTCAAGGAGAGGGAGGAGGTTATGCCGATGACCACGGGAATGGAAATGGAGGCGGAGGCAGTGTTGCTGGAAATTTCCGACATGAAGCAGGCGAAGAGGCAGGCCATGGCCATCACCGGAAGGCCCGGGGAGAGGTGAAGGGCGGCGATGAGGAGGGAGAGCTCCTTGATGGCGCCGGTTTCAATGACCAGTTTCCCCAGAGCCAGACCGCTGGCAAAAAGGGCGATCATGCCCCACATGGCGTGGCTTTCAGCGTATTTCCAGGTGAGCATGGGATTTCCTTTTTCATCTTTCAGGAAGAACATGAGCATGCCCAGGAAGAGAAATACGTAGGCCGGCTTCATGGCAGGGAGGTATGGCGCAAAGAGGGGACGGAGGAAGGAGAGCAGGGTGGCGGCGGTGAAGAGAATGAGGCCTATGCGCTCGCCCCGTTTCATGGGGCCGAAGGAGGCGTACATGGAGCGGAAGTAGTCCCTGGTGCCGGGAAGTGATTTCATGGGGCAGGGCAGGAGAAGAAGGAAAAGGAGATTCATAAGGAAAATAAGGATGAGAACGGGCAGGAAACGGATGACCCAGTCGAAGTACATGAATTCGTGGCCCGTCAATTTTTCCAGATAGGAAACGGCCACCAGATTGGCGGAGGAGCCGATGGGGGAGCCGAAGCCGCCGATGCCGCTGCCCCAGCCGATGGCAAGGAGGATGGGGATGGCGGTCTGGCTTTTGCTGATGTCCTTTTCACCGACGAAATGGAGCATGGCCACTGCAATGGGGCAGAAAATGGCGGCTACCACCACATTGGGGAGGAAGACGGACAGCACCGTGGAGGCCAGGAACCACACAAAAATCTGGCTCTTCATGGAGGTGCCGATGGAGCAGAGGGCTTTCACGGAAATCCGCTTGTCCAGTCCCGTGGTGGTCCAGGTGAGGCAGATGAGGTCGCTGCCCAGAAGGAGCACGGCGATTTCGGAGAAATACTGGCTGATGACAGGATTCATGGGAATCAGGTTAAAGAGAGAGTTCACCACGATGGGGATAAAGGCGGTGACGTAGATGGAAACGGGTCGGAGAATCCACCACAGCGCCATCCAGAGAGCGCAGGAGAGGGCCAGGGCGGCAGCGGGCTCGAAGGGGCCGGTGAAAAGAAAGGCGGAAATAGCAAAAACGGCAGGGCCGCTTAGGAGTTCAAGATTCTGTTTCATGAAAACACCTCTTTGAAATAGTGTACTAGTGTACTAGTGTACTGGTGGGACAGCGGGACAGTGCTTTCCCGTATTCCCGTAGGGGCCTGCGCCTGCGGCGCAGAGGGGCGTATGGCATCCATCGGGCCTTTGGCCCTCGGTGCCAAGGGTTGTG
>DCJJ01000173.1:0-24130 GCA_002320515.1 Dialister sp. UBA1703
CCGAGTAAAATTTTACACTAAGGGCCGCTCCGCGGCCCGGGTTCAGAAGGTTCAGAGGGTGGTGGTGGCTGCTGACGCCGCAGATTATAAAAAAGGGGGCGCGGCTGGCGCCGCAGGTTGTGTCGAAGGGTTGCGTCGATTTCGCTCAGGGGGCAACGGCCCTTCGGGCCGAGGGTGATGGTGGCGCCCTTCGGGCGCGAATTTTAAAGAAAATGGGCGCGCCCTCCGTCATTTCGACCAAAGCCGGTCAGCCGCCAATAGGAAAGCCTCTTATTGTGCAGGCTAGAGGCCAACTTCGGCTGACTTGGAGACTCTATGCAGAGTCTCCACAGAGTGGAGAAATCTCACTCCACCATGGTACAGGAAGCATTGGGTTGGGAAATCTCTCGACTCAGAGTTTCATCGAAGCGGTTCCCCTCTAACACCCATACCGGCGCATCCCCCCGCTCGAGATGACGATGTTGGCGAGCGCCCCTCTCGTCATTTCGACCGAAGCGAAGCGGAGTGGAGAAATCTCACGCCTCAATGGGCAAGAAAGCGGGTGCGGCTTTCGCCGCTGGTTGTTTAGAAGGGCTGTAAAGGGAAAGGTGGACAGGCCTCCGGCCCGAGGGTTCTTAAGGTTCTTAAGTTTGACGCGCCTGCGGCGCTGAGGGTGGTGGTGGCGGCTTCGCCGCAGGTTTTATAGGCCGCTTTCGGCGCCTGCCCCCTCTTACTGCTGCAAATACGGGGAGGCGCCACTTACATGAGTCAGCCAATGCATCCAAGGACTCTTCCCACAGGGGGTATAATAGGTAATATATTAATTATGTACAAGAATTGAGGTATCCCTATGAATACAAAAGAAACCATTGATGCGATCCTTTCTGAAACGAGAAAGGCGGTGCTGGGCAAGGACGAGGTGCTGCGCCGCATATTGACCGCCATTCTGGCGGGGGGCCATATCCTGATCGACGACATTCCCGGCGTGGGGAAGACTACCATTGCCGTGGCCTTTACCCATGTGCTGGGGCTGGACTATAAGCGCATGCAGTTTACTCCCGACGTGCTGCCATCGGATATTACGGGCTTTTCCATGTACGATAAGAATTCCGGTACCTTCCGCTACATGGCGGGAAGCGCCATGACCAATTTCTTCCTGGCCGATGAAATCAACCGGGCATCTCCGAAGACCCAATCCGCTCTTTTGGAGGTCATGCAGGAGGGCCGTCTTTCGGTGGACGGGAAGACCTATGCCGTGCCCCAGCCTTTTATCGTCATGGCCACCCAGAATCCCTTCGGTTCTTCCGGCACCCAGGAGCTGCCGGAGTCCCAGACGGACCGTTTCATGATCCGCATTACCGTAGGCTATCCGAAAAGGGAAGATGAAATCCGCATTCTTTCCGGAGAGAAGAAGAATCCAGCCGACGGTCTTTCTGCCGTCGTTACGCCGGAAGGGCTCCTCGCCCTTCGGGAGGAGGCATCCCGCGTCCATGTGGAGGACAGCCTTTACGGCTACATGGTGGACATTGCCCGGGCTACCAGAAATCATCCGGACATCCGCCTTGGCGTTTCTCCCAGAGGCACCATGGCCCTTTCTGCCATGACCCGGGCCCATGCTTTGATGGAGGGACGCGCTTATGCCACCCCCGACGATGTGGCTGCAGTGGCGCCCTATACCCTGGGCCACCGCATATCTCTTTCCGGCGATGCCCGGTACAATGGAAAGACGACGGAGTCGGTGCTTGCCGAGATTCTTTCTTCCCTGCCCCTGCCATCACTGAAGGAGGCATAAATGGGCCGCTTTTACTATGTATTCCTTCTTTTCATCGCCCTTTTCCTCATGGTGATGTACGACCAGTATGATGCCTTCCTGCTCTTCCTCATGCTTCTGCTGGCGCCGGCAGCCCTGTACTTCGGAAGCCGGCAGGCGGGGAAAAGGGTGGTGTGCTCCCTGTCCGCTCCTTCCCATGTGGTAAGGGGCGAACAGGCGGAAATCGCCATTTTCCTGAAAAGTCCTTTCCTCCCCTTTCTCTCTTCCCTGGAGGTGCTGCTGGACGGCGCTCCCTTCGAATCCTATGAAGAGACAAAGGATGGATTCATTTTCTATTTCACCAGGGAAGTGCTCCACTGCGGCCGCTTTTCTCCCGGAAAAATCACCTTTTTCTGGAAGGATCCCTTTGCCCTTTTCCATTTTAAAAGGGATATAACCGCCTCTTCTTTCCTTGTCTATCCCCGGCAGGTGGGGACTTTTCAGGCTGCCCTCTCCGCCCTCCGCCGCATTGCAGGAAGCGAAGACAAAGAGTACTTCGGCGCCGTGGAGTATAAGCCCGGCGACAATCCCCACCTCATCAACTGGAAGGTAACCGCCCGGAAGGATGAGGTGTACGTGCGGGATTCGGCTCCCTCCGGCAGCGACCGTATCGTGCTGGCGGCGGACTATGAAAGAAATGACATACTCCGGGACACGGTGGGCGACGCCCTGCTGTCTTCCGGGCTGGCGCTGCTTTCCGCCCGCATTCCTTTCCGTTTCGTCTTTGCCACGGGAAAAGGCTCCGTTTCCCAAACCATCCGCACCAGGGAGGACTGGGCAGACGCCCTGTCCGGTTTCCTTCGGGCCGGCACGGAGGAGGCCCTGATGGGGGCCGACCTTTCGCCCTATGTCCCCATCTGCTATATTACAGGAAATCCCCGTCCCCCCTGTCCGCCCCAGCTTTCCCCCACCATCTGGTGCGCCGCTGAAGGGGCAGGCACTGCCCTGTCCGGCAGGGATAGTATTTACAATGCGCTGGGAGGGAATGCATGATGACGAGAACCACATTCTTCACCGCCCTCCTGTCCGCTCTGGGCGCCGCCGGAACAGCGGCCCTTCTCTTCTCCTATGAAGGAGGAAGCAGTTTCCTCTACGGCCTTCTGGCCTTTCTTATCGTGATGGCCGGAAATTTTCTTCTTGCCCTCCTGCCGGAAAAGAAACGTTTTCCGCTGGCAGCCCTACTGTTTGTCTGCCTTGCGGCAGTCCTCATCCTCTTCAAATCGTCCATGGAAAGCAGCTTCACCGCCCTTTCCGTGCCCTTCCTTACCACGCTGAAGGAACCTTACGATGTGGAAATAGCCATTCCGAAGCTGCCTTACGGAGCAAGTCCCCTTCCGGCGGAAATTTTCCTTCTCCTTCTCCTTTCCTGGCTTTTCCTCTGCGGATTCATTTCTAAAGGAGGAGCAGCCCTGTCTGCTCTCCTCTCCCTTGCCATCCTTCTTACAGGATTCTATTTCGGCCTGAATCCCCCTGTCTTTGGCCTGGTTCCTGCCGGTGCCTATGTAATTTCCCTTCCTGCCCGGCTGAAGGGAGGATTTTCCCATCCCGAAGTGCCGGCCTTTCTTTCCGCCCTGGTCTTCGGACTTGTGATTTCCTTCCTCATTCCCGAGAGCCGCTATGAGCAGCCCTCCCTCTTTGCCAGAATGCAGGAGGAAATCGTTTCCTTCGTGGACCCCTACGACCCCATCTTCCATGCAGGCAATGCCTACACCGGCATGATGAAAGGGGCCGCCGGAAACCAGAAGCTGGGCAGCGTAAACGGCATCCGCTACTCCGGCCGAATCATTTCGGATATGGAAACGGCAGACGCAGAGAGCCGCCTTTACCTTCGCAGCTGGAGCGGCGGGGAATATGAAAAGAACCTCTGGAAGGATCTGCCGGACAGCAGCTATGAAGGGGTCAGGCATTTATTTGACAAAAATAACGGCGAATGGTACGACCAGGGCGCCTGGCTCATGGAAGTCATTGCCCGGAGCCCCGCCCTTTCCCAGAGCCTTTCCAACTATCTGGACAGGGGAGAAACCCCGGACGGACTGAAAAAGGATTTCGCCATCGACGCAGTCTACGAAAAGACCCGTTTCCTCCTTCTTCCCTACGATGCCAGCTTCGGCGCCCCTCTCTTTGCCTATGACCGCTCCCCCATAAGCGGGGAAGGAAAGGCTTACAGCACCTACCGGTGGGCTCTTCCCTCCGGCGCCCTTCTCTCCATGATGGATAAAGAAAGCAGCAGTGATCCCTATTTCCGCACCTACATAGAAGGGGAAAGGGAATACCGCCGCTTCGTGTACAATCACTATCTGGCCATTCCGGATTCCGTAAAAGAAGGCCTTGCCGCCCTGGGCCCCCTCCCGCCGGTGAAATCCCTTTCGGAAAAACGGCAGCGGGTGGAGGATATCCGCCGTTTCCTTGCTGAAAATTACCGCTATACCAGAAGCCCCGGCAAAACGCCGGAGGGGAAAGATTTCATTTCCTACTTCCTCACGGAAAGCAGAAAGGGCTACTGCACCTCCTTTGCTTCCGCCGCCGTCATGCTTCTCCGGGCCTCCGGCATTCCCGCCCGCTACGCCGTGGGCCTGACTGTGGGAAAGGATGAAATCAACGGGGCACCCCTTTCCAAAGACGGCCTCCATCAGTACAGCATTAACGACCACCACGCCCATGCCTGGGCCGAGGTGTACGTAGACGGTCTGGGATGGCGGCCGGTGGAAATGACGCCGGGCTATGAAGGCACGGACAACCCCTTCCCCATTCCGGAAGACAAAAAGAGAAACGACTCCGGCGCTCCCGACGCACCGATGGATGAGAAGGATAAAAACAGTCCATCCAGGCAGGAGCCTCAGCAGAAGCCCCAAAACCGGCAGGAGCAGCCGGATTCCCAGAAGGGAGAACCTTCCGGGAATCCGCCGCAGCTCGCCCCGCAGAACCCGGGAGCCCCTTCATCCAAGCCCCTTCCTAAAGGACTTCTCCTCCTTCCCCTTATCCTTGCCGCCGCTGCCATCTTCATCCTCTTTCGCCTCTCCGCTGTAAACCGCCTTATCCGCCGCGCGCCGGAAAGCAAAGCATCCTTCAACCGCCTTCTGGACTACATGGACCGCCTTGCCCTCTACGCCGGCATTCCCAGAAAGGGAAGCTATGAAGAGCAGAAGAAAGCCTTCCGGAAAGATAAGAGATTTGAAGGATTCGACCGTCTAATCGACCTCCTTGTGAAATCCAGATTCTCCGGCGTCCCCCTTTCCAAAGATGAAAAGGAACAGGCCGCCTCCCTTATCGCCAAAGCAAGAAAGAACTGCCTGGAAGAGATGGGCCTTTGGGAAAAAATCCGGTTCCTGCTGATCAGGAAGATGTGAGGATGAGTGAACTAGTGAGCTGGTGGGCTGGTGGGCTGGTGGGCTGGTGAGACAGTGAGACAGTGAGACAGTGGGACAGTGGGACGCTGTCCGCTTACTGCTTACCGATGGGGTACTGTATAACCCATCAGGCGGGCCGGGGAGTTTCCTGCCTCTACCTGCCTCTATGACCCGCATTCGTCCCATGCTGAATAGGAACCCCTCAAACCTCAAATCTCAATTCTCAAATTCTCAAATTCTCAAATTCCCCAAGGAAAAAGCCCCTGCTTTCGCGGGGGCTTTTTCCTGTGAAATTGTCTATACCAAGCGCAGGGCGCTATGGCTTCTATTATCCCAGGAAGGCCATGGATTCTTTCCACTGGGCAGCCTTTTCTTTCATAGCTGCCACCGCTTCTTTGCCGTGGGCTTTCTGGCGTTCTACGGATTTCGGCCCTGTGCCGCCGTAGCTTTCACGATTTTTCACGCAGTTTTCTATTTTCAGGGCTTCCATAATGTCTTCTTCAAAGAGAGGGCTCATGGATTTCAGTTCTTCCATGTTGAGGTCATGGAGCACTTTGTGGTGCTCTATGCAGTAGTGTACCGCACTTCCTACCACCGCATGGGCCTGACGGAAGGGAAGGCCCTTCTTGGCCAGGTAGTCCGCCATGTCCGTGGCGTTGGAGAAGTCGTGTTCCAACACTTCCCGGGTATGGCTGCCGTTGACGGTCATGGTGCTGATCATGCCGGCGTAAATGTCCAGGGCAAAGTAGAGGGTGTCAATGGCGTCAAAGACTCCTTCCTTATCTTCCTGCATGTCCTTGTCATAGGCCAGGGGCAGGCCCTTCATTACAGTGAGGAGGCCCATGAGGCTTCCATAGATACGGCCGGTTTTGCCGCGGATAAGTTCGCACATATCCGGATTCTTTTTCTGGGGCATGATGGAGCTTCCGGTGGAGTAGCCGTCGTCCAGTTCGATGAAATGGAATTCGCTGGTGCTCCAGTAGATGAATTCCTCAGAGAGCCTGGACAGGTGCATGGCGCAGATGGAAGCAAAGGAGAGGAACTGCAGGAGATAGTCCCTGTCGGACACGGCATCCAGACTGTTTCCATACACCTTGGAGAAATGGAGGTCTTCCGCTTCTTCCAAAGGATTGGTGGGATAGGTGGTTCCCGCCAGGGCACAGGCACCGATGGGGGACATGTCCGCCATTTCATGGCAGTCCTCCAGCCGCTGGAAATCTCTTTCCAGCATGGCGAAGTAGCAGAGCATATGATGGGCAAAGAGCACCGGCTGGGCCCGCTGCATATGGGTATAGCCGGGCAGGATCACATCCTTGTACTTTTCCGCAGACTGCAGAAGGGCTTCTTCCAGAGCGATGAGCTTGTCCGCCAGACGGCCCATCTGTCTTTTCATGTACATATGGAGGTCCAGAGCGCACTGGTCGTTCCGGCTCCTGGCGGTGTGGAGCCTTGCGCCTGCATCGCCGATATCGTCGGTGAGGCGCTTTTCCACGTTCATATGGATATCTTCCAGTTCCACGGAGAAGGGGAACTTTCCATCATCGATTTCCTTCTTGATTTTGGAAAGGCCTTCTGTGATTTTCTCACAGTCTTCTTCTGAAATGATGCCGTGGCGGGCAAGCATTTTCGCATGGGCTTTGGAACCGGCAATGTCTTCTTTATACATCCGGCAGTCATAGGAAATGGATGCGTTGAAATCAAGGGCATTTTTTTCCTCCGCTTTCGTAAAGCGTCCGCCCCACATCATATCACTCATTTTGCATTCTTCTCCTTCATGAGGGCCCGGATGGTAAGAGGCAGACCGAAGAGGTTGATGAAGCCTTCTGCGTCAGCCTGGTTGTATACATCATCTTCACCAAAGGTGACGAATTCTTCATTGTACAGGGAATAGGGGCTTTCTGCGCCGTGGGACATAATGTTGCCCTTGTAGAGGCGCAGGGTGACCTTGCCGGTTACGGTTTCAGAAGTCTTATCGGCAAAAGCCTGGAGTGCTTCTCTCAAAGGTGCAAACCACATGCCGTCATAAACCAGTTCGGAATATTTCACTGCAGCCACTTCCTTGAAATGGAAGGTAGCCCGGTCCAGGCACAGTCTTTCCAGTTCCGTGTGGGCATAGAAGAGGATGGAGCCGCAGGGGTTTTCATAAACGCCGCGGGACTTCATGCCTACCAGTCTGTTTTCTACCAGGTCATCGATGCCGATGCCGTTTCTTGCGCCGATAGCATTCAGTGTATTCACCAGTTCCACGCCGTCCATCTTCTTGCCGTTGACAGCGGTGGGCACGCCCTTTTCAAATTCAATGGTAACCAGTTCATCCTTGTCAGGAGCATCCTCAGGATCGCAGGTAACCAGGTACATATCCTTGTGCGGTGCATTGGCCGGATTTTCCAGGTCATCCCCTTCATGGGACAGGTGCCACATATTCCAGTCCATGGAGTACGGATATTTCTGGGCAGCCTTTTCTTCATCGGTCTGCTTTTCATCGTACTTGTCAATGGGCACGCCATGGGCTTCCGCATACTTCATTTCATCTTCCCTGGACTTCATATCCCAGATTCTCCAGGGAGCGATGATCTTCATATGGGGAGCCAGGGCTTTGATGGTCAGTTCGAAACGAACCTGGTCATTGCCCTTGCCGGTAGCACCGTGGCAGATAGCGTCAGCGCCATACTTCTTGGCCATGTTCACCAGACATTTGCCGATAAGGGGACGGGCAAAGGAAGTGCCCAGCAGGTACTTGCCTTCATACCGGCCATCAGCCTGAAGGACTTTATAAGCGTATTCTTCGATGAATTCTTTTCTTACATCCAGAGTTTCCGCTGCAGAAGCGCCGGAAGCGAGGGCTTTCTTATGGATAGCATCGAAATCTTCGGGCTGGCCCAGATTCACCGTGCAGGCAATGACTTCACAGCCATAATTTTCTTTCAGCCAGGGGATAATTACGGAAGTATCCAGTCCGCCGGAATAAGCAAGAACTACTTTTTTAACATTTTTTACATCAGCCATAGGAATGCCGCCTTTCTTCATTGAATATAGACAATTTCATGAGCCCTTCACGGGGGCTTTTCTTAAGATGTGATAATTATACAGCGCTTTGCATAAATGTGCAATAGGGGAAATTGAAATTTTTTCACTTTTTATGCATTTTTATTTTTATTAAGATTGATTTTTCCGGTAATTACCGGATTTTTCATCATGTTCAGGGGAAGAAATCGGGTTATGCTGTTTATGCAGAATATACAAAGAGATAAAGGTTCAGAGGGGCGCGCCCTTCGGGCGCAAAAGGTTCTTAAGATTGACCGGCCTGTCGGCCGGAGGGTTGTGGCCGCCTGACGGCGGCGGGTTGTATAGAAGGGTTGTATAGAAGGGTTGTATAGAAAGGTTCTTGAGTTTGACCGGCCCGTTAGGCCAGAGGGTTCTCAGGTTTGACGGCCTTTCAGGCCGAGGGTTGTGGGTGGCCGCTACGCGGCAATGATTATAAAGTCAGCGCTACGTACAAACCTTCCCGCCTCCCACTGGTCATCCTGAGCGAAGCGAAGAATCTCGGTAAGAGTAGTAAATGAGGGGAATGCCTCTAAATACCAGTCGGCGGGAAAGCTGCCTGCGGCCCCCAACAAAACTCCCTTCCCCATCTTACCCCTTCTTCTTATTTCAGCTATAATATAAAAAGACATAAAATGCAAATGAATAAAGGAGGCTGTTATGATGAAACCATTACTGAAGAGTCCATTTCATGCCGGTCCGAAGACGGAGGGGTACCTGCTTTCTGCCATGAACCTGTGGAACACGCCCCTTTCTCTCTGGGGGCTGTCCCAAGTGTCCATTCCGGAGGATGCGGAAGTCCTGGACATCGGCTGCGGCGGCGGGAAGAATCTCATGCGTCTTCTGGAGAAGGCGCCCAAAGGCCATGTGTCCGGCATTGATTCCTCCTTCCGGGCCGTGGATTTTGCCTACCGTTTCAATGAGAAGGCCATCCGGGAAGGGCGCTGCTCGGTGTATGAGGGATCCGCCGATGTGCTGCCTTTTAATGAAAATAAATTTGATTTCATCCTGGCGGAAGAAACTTTTTATTTCTGGAAGGATCCTGCCGCCTGCCTGAAGGAGGTTCTCCGGGTATTAAAGCCCGGCGGCACTTTCCTCATCCTCCAGTCCAAGGGAGGCAGTCCCCTTCACCAGGTTTATGAGAAGCTCATCCCCGGCATGAAGGTGTACAGTAAAGATGAGCTGAAGGATCTTCTGGAAGAGGCGGGGCTTCGGTATGTAACCATCCACGGGAAACTGGGCGCCCTGGCTGCGGTGTCCGTAAAACCGGTCACGGCGCTGGATGCGGCAAAGCGGAAGCTGAAGCTTTCTTCCATTCCCTATGGCCGGCTGACTGCCGCCGCTTTAAGTGCAGCTGCCCTGGGGCTGGCTGCCTATGGGGTTTCTCGTAAATACCGTTCTTAAACATGCCCCAAAGCTGCGGTCTTCCATAGCCCATGCTTAATAAACAGGGAATCATTTTTAATTCCCCATTGACTTTTTAGCATACTTGGATTCATAATTAAATGCGTTCTAAAGTTCAATTTTCTGGATTTTAGAACCGGAATGCTTCTGCATTCCAAAGGTATTCTCTTCGGGCAGTTTCTGCCCCTATGGAAAGCGCAGGGTGCTTCGCTTCACCGGTGAATCTCTGTGTTTTTCCTCTGTCCGGAGAGGAAATGAAGGAGCGGGATTCCCCTAAGTCCCGCTCCTTTCCTCTATCCGGAAAAGGCAGGACGGGAGAATATCTTTCCAAAATCAGGAAAAATGTAATTATACATTCCCTATCAATGGGAAAAAGTGTATACTGTTTCATAGGATTTTCTAGAGATGTATCTTTCCGCCCATTCCACTCCCTTTCCGGCGGACATGGCCAATCCTCTTTTTCTATTCTTTATTCTGATTGTAAATCCATCGGGTCAATTTTAGAAGGAAGATGAAAGTGCGGCATATACAGGGATTTCATCTCATCCTCCACAAGGCATTCCATATTTCGTCAATCATGAATTCATTTTTCGTTTGACAATCGGGTGGAATGTCTTTTATAATAAATCAAGTCAGGGGCATTTAGGTATGCATGTACTATGTGTATACGCATTTTGTTTAGGGGAAAAGTGAGGTATATATTACTATGTCCGAAAAAAGGGCAGTCCACATGAAGGGTATACGTAACCAGATTCTCAGAACTGCTGAAAAACTGTTTCTGACCCAGGGTTACAAAACCACGACTATCCGACAGATTGTGCAGGATTCCGGAATTACTTCCGGCAGTATTTACAATATTTTTGAAGACAAGGAACACCTGTTTGCTGCCTTGGCCGATGAATTTATGGCTAAAGCCAAAGCTAAAATCGATGGCGCTCTGGAAGGCGAGTCTGCGGAAAGACGCATCGTAGGCCTTCTGGCTATGGAGCTCTACTGCACCGAGCAGAACCCGGTAATCAGGGAACTGGCCTGTGCATTCCACACCTCGCCCTTCCTCATGGAAGCGCTGATTAAGCGCCATTCCGTGCTGGCCGAAGAGATATGGATGAGCCGGAGACACCCCCGCAACTCCAGCCTTGATACAGCCATCCTGATTTCCGAAGGCATGATTTCTTCCTATCTCATTTCCTTTGATTTCTCTCAGAAAATAAACTACGATGAAATCCGCCGCAAGGTGGTGGCACTGATTCTCAAGGCCCTGGGCCTGGAAGCCCGGGAAAGCAGCCACCTTATCCAGTACATGGAAGAAAACAAAGCTCTCTGGCTGGATCTGGCAGACCAGGTACTGAATCATTCCGATGAAACCCCTAAGGAAAAATAAAATCCATCAAAAAAGCGTTGAAAACCTGTGTTTTCAACGCTTTTTTATTTGGGTTCCAAAGTTTCTCTAACCCCCGCTTGCGGGGAAAGGTGGTGCATTAGCACCAAAGAGGGTTCATAGACACGCCCTTTGAGCGTGAAGGGGCACGGCTTCGCCGTAGGTTGTGGCCTGCTGGCGCAGGCAGGTTGTGTAAAAGGGTTGTGGAAAAGGTTATGGGGAAAGGTTCAAAGAGTTCAGAGGATTCAAAAGGGAGGGCAAGCCCACCAGCTTACCAGCCCACTATCTCACTAGTACACTAGTACACTAGTACACTAGTACACTAGTACACCAGCCCACCAGCCCACTAAAACGACTGCTCTCCCTTGTAGAGGAGTTCCTTGATAAAGTTAGGAAGGACGAAGCAGCTTTTCTGGATGTGGGTATTGTAGTATTTCATAGGCGTCGGCACATCTTTTCTTGGTTCCGCCGTAAGGGGGTCATAGACCTTGGATGCCAGCATGAAGGAGTGGAGGCAGGCGGGATAGATGGGTACGTGGGAGTAGTACATGCGTACAAGGGGGAAGACGTCATTCATGGCTTCGAATACGTCATGCACTGTTTTCTGCTGCACAATGGGGGATTCGGTCTGCTGCACGATGAGGCCGTCCTTCCGAAGGGCTGCATAGGCGCTTTTGTAGAAATCTCTGGTGAAGAGGCCTTCTCCCGGTCCGATGGGATCGGAACAGTCGATGATGATGACGTCGTAGTAGTCTTTCACGCTCCTGGCAAAGGCGATGCCGTCGCCTACGTGGACGTGGAGCTTTTCCGGCGGATTCCTGAGCACCGTGGAAATGGTGGGAAAATACTCCTTGGAAAGTTCGATGACCCTGCCGTCAATGTCGCAGAGGTCCACCTGGTTGACGCAGTCATGGCGGCACACTTCCCGGGCCACGCCGCCGTCGCCGCCTCCGATGATAAGCACCCTTTCCGGATGGGGATGGAGCATGAGGGGCACGTGGGAAATCATTTCATGGTAGGTCCATTCGTCCTTCACGGAGGTCTGGAACACGCCGTCCAGAATCAGGAGTCTGCCGTATTCCAGGGTATCGGCGATTTGGATATGCTGGAAGGGGGTCTGTTCCTCGTGCACCATGTTCGTAATCTTCAGGGTCAGGCCCAGGTTTTCATTAGCCCATTCGGTGACGTACTTTTTCTCTTCCATAGGCTTATTCCCTGTCTTCTGCCGAAGCAGCCGGTTCTTCGCCCTTGGCGGTGGCAGCAGCCTGGTCGAAAAGGTTGCCGCCGGCAGGAGTTTCTGCCGCCGGTGCAGCTTCCGGCGCTGCCGGAGCCGGTTCTTCCTTAGCTTCTTCCTTTGGTTCATCTGCCTTCGGCGCTTCTGCCGCTGCCGAAGCGGCTTGGGCAGTGCCGTCTTCTACGGGCTGGGGAGCCTGTACCGCTTTGGCCGATTCGATGAGGGACAGGGCGGACTTGAAATTGGAAAGGAGCTTTTCGATGTACAGGTTCATGTCCCCCTCTGTTTTCAGAAGGTCTGCATTCATCTTGCGGCGGGCAGCTTCCGCGTCAGCCACGATCTTGTGGGCTTCGTTCTGGGCTTCCCGGATGGAGAGTTCCGCCTCCTTGTGGGCATTCTTCTTCACATTGTCCGCTGTTTCCTGGGCCATGACCAGGGTGTTGGACATGGTGGATTCCATCTTTTCATAGTTTCGGAGCTTCGTGCGGATGGTGTCCATTTCCTCTTCCATTTCACGATGTTCCCGGTAAATCCGTTCATAATCCTTGGCCAGTTCTTCCAGGAAGGTATTCACCTCGTCCTGTGCATAGCCGCGGATCTGGCGGGAGAAAGTTTTATTATGTATATCCATTGGTGTAATCATGCTGTATGTCTCCTTTGGAAATTAATACTTAATGGAAACAGCAGTGCCGTAAAGCGGCATACTCTGCTGCCGGCAGCACGTACAAGAAAACCTGGAACCTGGAAACTAGATACTAGAAACTAGTTACTAGTTTCCGGCCTTTGCCCCCGCTCACTTATACCTGTATATGAGCAGGCCTGTACGGCCTTTCCGGCTCACCCCTGTTTCTTCCTTGATTTCTATGCGGCCTCTGCCCCGGATACTGATAATGTCCCCTGCTTTCACGGTCTGGGAGGCGCTTTTGGCGGGCTGCCAGTTCACTTCGGTTCTTTCATCTTCCACGGCCTGCACCATTTTGGAGCGGGAAATGCCGAAACCTGCAGCACCTACGGCGTCCAGGCGAAGGGAGGCTACTGTGGCCCTCACTTCCTTGGCAGTCTGCTTGGGGGGCTCAATATCGGAGAGGGGGATTTCTACCACCTTTACCGGCACCATGGCCACTTTTTTGAAATTGTCCATGAGCCAGTCTTTCATGGCGCTGTCCACGACGATCTGGCAGCCGGCGCCCTGCATGAGGATATCCCCCAGCACCGCCCGGTCAATGCCAAGGCCCATGAGGGAGCCCAGCACATCCCTGTGCCCGATGAGCCGGTACCTGCCGTCCCAGGTGACGAAGAGGAGGCTTTCACCATAGTCCACAGGGCCGTCGTAATCTTCCCTGCAGAAGGCGATGCGTACTCTCTCCGCTTCATGATAGCCGCCGAAGGCAGAAGATTTCACCGTCTTCATGTGGGCCGCAATGGTTTGTCCGATCTGCCGGGCAAAGGGGGACATGAAGGGGCCTACGGCAAAGGGCCGTCCCCGGTCCACTCCGTCCGCCAGGTCCAGAAGGCGCATGGCCATGTCTTTGGACTCCTCGCCGGAAGCTGCAAAATAACGAAGTATCTTTTCTCTATCTTTCATTTCATCCTCTTCCCTGTGAGAAACAGGAGAGACAGAACCCTGTCTCCCCTGATTTTCTTATTTTCCTGCCATGGCGTCTGATTTTTCAAGGCAGGCCTTGACGCCGTCCATGAGGGCGGCGCGGATGCCATCCCTTTCCATGGCATGAATGCCGGCAATGGTGGTGCCGCCGGGGCTGGTGACCTGGTCACGGAGCTCCGCAGGATGTTTCCCTGTTTCCAGCACCATTTTCGCTGCGCCGTAAAGGGTCTGGGCGGCAGCTTCGATGGCCAGCTTTCTTGGCAGGCCGATAAGCACGCCTGCATCGGCCAGGGCATCGATGATGACGAAGGCATATCCCGGGCCGGCGCCGGACAGGGCGCCCAGCTCATCCAGCTGCCGCTCTGTGACCACCGCTTCTTTTCCTAAAGCGGAAAAAATATCTTCCGCTTCCTTTACAAATTCCGGGGACGCTTTCTTTCCCGGTGCAATGGCAGCCATGCCTTCCCCTACAGAGGCAGGGGTATTGGGCATGACCCGGATGACCTCTGTCCCTTCAGGAAGGGCTCCTTCCAGGGTATCAATGGTCACTGCCGCTGCAATAGAAAGAACCCGGGATGGATGATACCGGGATATTTCTTTGAGCACGCCGGGCACCACATTAGGCTTTACCGCCAGGATGACCATGTCCGCGTCTTTGGCCTCGCTGCCGTCCATGGAAGCATGGACACCATAGCGGGCGGCCTTTTCACGGGACGCTTCTTCGGAATGCTCTTTTACGTATATTTCTTCTTTTTTCCACAGCCCTTTGGCAAGGCAGCCGGAGAGGATGGCGCCCCCCATGGCTCCGCAGCCGAATATCAGGATTTTCTTCATTTCTACGGTCCTTTCCAGGTCGGAATGCCTGATACAAATGCCAGCCGGTCTTCATGAAGGTCCACCGTAGAGGGAACGCAGATGAGCACGTCATCATTCAGGAGCATTACATCTCCATGGGCCATATAGACGGCGCCGCTCATGAAATCCACAAAGCGGCTGGCCACTTCATCATCCACATTGTCATTCAATACAACCATCACCGTCATGCCCCTTGCCAGGGCATCCACTGCATGACGGGCATCTCCGTAGGATCCGGGAACGAGGATATCCACTTCCTGGGGCCTGATGCTCCTTGCGGGCAGCGCGCCTGCCGCAGGAACATCTTCGCCCTCTTCCCGTTCCGGTTCCTCATAGCTGTCTTCTTCCGGAGCTTCTTCAAACTGGTTTTTCAGCCAGTTCACTCCTTTGGACAGAAAAGACATCAGCCCTGTGGAGCCTCAGGTCCCTGAGGTGTCTGGGCGTTCCACTGGGGTGCTGCCGGTGCCTGCTGCTGATCCTGGTAGGCGGCGAAATTTTCGCGGGATACGCTCATATTATTCGGCGCGCAGAGATAAATGTTTTCGGAAATCTGGTCGATTCTGCCGTCCAGTGCGTACATGATGCCCTGTACGAAATCTACAATCCGCTGTGCTTCGTCGGCGTCGGTTTTTTCCATGTTCATCACCACCGGGCGCATAGCCTTCAGATGGTCGCCGATTTTTTCAGCGTCCCCATAGCTCTTGGGGTTCACCACCACCATGGTATAGGGCTTGGCAGCCTGACGGGGCTGGGCAGTTCTGCCGATGCCTCTGACCGGGCTTACCGCAGAGGGACGGGGCGGAACGGGAGCAGCCGGACCTGCCGGTACTTCCTCTTCCATTTCCTCTTCTCTTTCATCCTCATCCCTGTCTACAAACTGGTCCTTAAATTTATCAAGCAGACTCATTTTTTTCTCCTCTCAATGATAGTGTCTTTCACCAAAAATGGCTGTGCCTATGCGTACCATATTGGCTCCTTCTTCAATGGCAATTTCAAAATCATGGGTCATTCCCATGGACAGGATGGAAATCTGTCCTTCGGGAAATTTCTTTTTCATGTCTTCCCACATACCGTGGGCCTTCCGGAATACGGGGCGGGTCTTTTCCACATCCTCATAGGCCGGCGCCATGCACATGAGCCCCTTCACCCGGATATGGGGAAGAAGGGATGCTTCTCTGCATACATCATCCAGACTGTCCGGCGCCATGCCGTGCTTCGATTCCTCTCCGGAAATATTGAATTCCAGAAGCACATCCTGCACCTTGCCGATTTCTCCGGCCCGGCGGTCGATTTCCCGAAGAATGTCCAGGGAATCGCCGGACTGGATCAAATCAGCCATGGCCACTGCCTTTTTTACCTTATTCTTTTGCAGATGGCCCTGCAGATTCCAGACCACCGGAAGCGTCAAGGCCTTGAACTTTTCTCCCATTTCCTGGACCCGGTTTTCTCCTACCTGGCTGACCCCCAGGCCGATGGCTTCTTCCATATCCTCCAGAGGATGGAACTTCGTCACCGCCACCAGAGTCACCTTCTGCCCGTAGGGAGACCGCTTTTCAGCCTCATGAATCCGGTCCATTACATGGGCTAATCTTTCCTTGATTTCTGACATAGCCCCGCCTTCTTTACTCGTTTTTTCCGTACACCCACATGAGGATATACCTAAAGATTATTATATCACAGTTATTCCCGAGAAAAAACAGAAAATATGGATTTTATGGGCTTTGCAACGCGATGAAGCAGAAAATCTTCAGCCCTTCGCCCCGGGAATTCCGGTCATAAAAAAGGCAGTGAAGAAACAGTCATCCTTTCTTCACTGCCTTTTATCATGACTTCCCTGTGATTTCGGAAATTGAGCGGGCTGGTAAGCAAGTGGGTTAGTGAGCCAGTGAGCTAGTGAGCTAGTTAGCTAGTGAGCTAGTGAGCTAGTGAACTAGTGAGTTAGTGGACTGGTGAACTCCAGCCCATTGAGCCTTTTCCATTTCGGAGGGAGATTTCTCGACTCCTCTTCACTATCTCCATGAACCGCCTGCATCACTCCTCCGCTGTCCTCCGCTCGAAATGACGATGGGACAGGGCAGCGCCGGCGTCATTCTCATCGAAATGACCGCAGACCGCCCGCCTCTGCGTCATCTCGAGCGGGGCTGAAAGGCGTTATGGGACAATGGCTCTCCATCCCATTGAAACTCTGCGTCGAGAAATCTCACGCCCCAATGCTGACCATCCCAGGACAAAGGGAGATTTCCACGCTCCTCTGCGGTCGTAATGACGATGGGCCGGACAGCACCGGCGTCATTCTCATCGAAATGACCGCAGGCTGCCCGCCTCTGCGTCATCTCGAGCGGGGCTGAAAGGCATTATGGGAGAATGGCTCTCCATCCCATTGAAACTCTGCGTCGAGAGATCTCACGCCCCAATGCTGACCATCCCAGGACAAAGGGAGATTTCCACGCTCCTCTGCGCTCGTAATAACGATGGGCGGGACAGCACCGGCGTCACTCCTGCCGGAATGGCGCTAAAACGTCTAACGTCTGACTGTCTGACTGTCTCACTGTCTCACTGTCTCACCTTATGTGGCTCAGACCATCTTTGCCTTTTTAGCGATTTCATCGGGAATCTTGATACCCAGGATTTCCGCATCCTTTTTATTGATGACGATGGTGTATTCTTTCTGGTGCTGGATGGCTGCAGTTTCCGGCTTGATTTTGCCGTCCAGAATGTCGGCGGCCATGTGGCCGGTCTGCACGCCCAGTTTGTAGTAGTCTACGGACAGGGCTGCCAGGGCGCCGTCCTTGGCCATAATGTCCGCCCCTACGATGACGGGAATCTTATTGGCGTCGGTGACTTTCATGAGAGTGGGGATGGAGGAGGCCAGGGTGTTGTCGGTGGGGACATAGATGAAATCCACTTTGCCTGCCAGGGATTCTGCCACCTGCTGGATGTCATTCACGCTGTTTACAGTTCTTTCCTCTATGGCCAGGTTATTCTTTTTGCAGTAATCCTTCATCATGTTGGCCTGCACTTCACTGTTCACTTCACTGGAAGAGTAAATGAGGCCTACGGTTTTTGCATTGGGCACCAGGGCTCTGCCCAGGTCCATCTGGGCGTCGATGGAAGCCAGGTCGCTGACACCGGTGACGTTGCCGCCGGGCTTTTCGTCGTTCTTCACCAGCTTGGCGGTGGTGTAGTCCGTAATGGCGGTGCCTACGATGGGAATATCCTTGATTTCATTGGCCACTGCCTGGGCTGCAGGGGTGGCAATGGCACAGATGAGCTTCGGCTTTTCCGATTTGAAACGGGACGCGATGGTCTTCAGGTTGGACTGGTCGCCCTGGGCATTCTGCTGGTCGAAGGTGACCTTGTCTTCCCCGTAGCCCCTTTCCTTCAGTCCGTCCACAAAGCCTTTATTGGCCTCATCCAGGGAGCCGTGCTGCACGATCTGCACTACGCCGATGATGGGATTGCCGGAAGCGGAGCCGGCGCCTCCCTTAGGCTGGCTGCCGCCGCATCCTCCATATACCAGGGCTGCTGCCGCCAGAACTGCTGCCATACTCATTTTCATCCATGTCTTCATTTCTATTTCCTCCCAAATTCCTATACTGCTTTATTTAATATATGTATCTTCCAGTGCATCCATGGTACCGTTCGTTTCCATTTCCGCCAGGAAGAAATTGACATAGTTCAGGAAATCCTGATCTCCCTTGGCCATGAGGGCGCCGAAGCGGCTTCTGGTAAAGGGCTTGTCCACCAATGGTGCCGCCAGCTTCTTGTTCATCCGTACATACCGCTTTGCCTCCATGGTTTCCGTAATCATCACGTCCGCCTTGCCCTTGGCAATGAGTGAAGGGATTTCCGCATTCTTCTCATGAATGATGAGGGTAGCATGGGGCAGGCGGGATTTTGCAAATTTTTCATTCGTTCCGCCGGGATTCACCATGACCTTCACTTCCGGTCTGTCCAAATCCGAGAGGGACTTGTATTTCCCTTCCTCCCCCTTCCGGCAGAGAATGGTCTTGCCGAAGAGAAGGTAGCCATCCGACATGGCCAGGGTTCTTTCCCTGTCGAAGGTTCTTGTAATGCCGCAGAGGGCCAGGTCGAATTTGCCGTCTGCCGTATCCTGGGAAAGGGTCTTCCAGGTGGTGGGCACGTACTACACCTTCACATGAAGGGAGTCTGCCAGCTTTTCTGCCAGCTCCGTATCAAAGCCCTCATAGCTGCCGTCGGCCTCCCTGTAGGACATGGGCCGGTAATCGCCGGTGGTGCCTACGCGGATGGTGCCGCGGGCTGCAATATCCTCCAGGTGCGCCGCCCAGGCGCTTCCTGCTCCTCCCAGAAGGAGCCCTGCCGCCAGTATGGCGGCTCCTGCTATCTTCATCATCTTCATATTTTCCATCCTTCCATCCTGAAATCAAAAAGTCCCCTGCTTATTTCTAAGCAAGGGACGACGGGACACATCGCGGTACCACCCTGTTTACCTGAATAAACACAAAAGGGTGGTACCCAAGGGACGGATTATCCGTGGTACCACCCAAATTATCTTCATCAGATCGACTCTACGCCCTGTAACGGAGGCATACGTCGCAGCCTACTCCAAAGTTCAGCCGCGCAGTTCAGGAAAGAACTTCCCCATTCCTCCGCCGCCGGTTCCCACCAAATGCCGGCTCTCTGAAGGACTTCCGGAATGAGTACTTTTTTCCATCAGCACTTTTGTAATATGTGTCCATTGTAGCCAATGGGCACGGTCTTGTCAAGGGGTTCCCCCATATAGTCCCCGCCTGCGGGGAAAGGTGGTGCCGCAAAGCGCCAAAAGGGGACGGGGCCCTTCGGGCCCGCAGGTTGTAGAAAAGGTTGTGGGGAAAGGTTGTGGGGAAAGGTTCAGAGACACGCCCTTTGGGCGTGAAGGGCACGGCTTCGCCGTAGGTTGTGGCCTGCTGGCGCAGGCAAGTTGTGCAAAAGGGTTGTGGAAAAAGCTCAGAGGGTTCAGAGGGTTCAAAAGGGAAGGCAAGCCCACCAGCACACTATTGCATATTTTCCGGGTGAAGTTCTCCTGTAAAGCAGTGGTAGTGTTTTCTTTTATCCTTATACATTTTCCGGTCTGCCTGGTTGAAGGCGGAGGAGAGGGTGCTGCCGCTTTCGGCTCACTGGGCGCCGTAGGCTACGGACATGTCGTCCCTGGCGTTCATCATGTCATAGAATTCCTGGAATTTCCTGTAAAAGGCGCATTCGGAAATGCCCGGCAGGAGGACTACGAATTCATCGCCGCCGGCGCGGTACACGTATTCATCGCCCCAGAACTGCTGCATAACCCTGGCGGTGCGGTGGAGCAGCCTGTCCCCTGCCACGTGGCCTTCTTCATCGTTGGCTCTTTTCAGTCCATTCACATCGCCGAATACAATGCCCGCCGGATGATCCAGTTTTTCCAGCTCTTCCAGTTTTTCCATGAACCCGTTCCTGTTTCTTGCGCCGGTGAGTATGTCCCTGTGGCTCAGGTAGTCCAGCCTTTTCAGGAGTTTCTGGTTTACCATGCGGGCGCCCAGGAAATAGGAAATGGTTTCCAGTACTTTCTGTGTATTCACTGCATCGCTGATTTCATAGTTGTCAGCGCCGATGTAGCCGATGAGGCTCCCTCCGTCGTAAATGGGAGAATCCATAATACTCTTTATGCCCTGGCGTTTCAGGTTTTCATAATCCACAGGGTCGTCTTCCCTGAGGACTTCAATATCTTCCAATACCAGACTGGTATTGTCAACAAGAAAATTTTCCCATCCGCCGACATAGTCATCATAGTCCAAATCCTGGAGGGTTTGGATTTCCGGCGTTACCCCTTCCCTGCACCATTCAAAGGTATTGCTTACCTTTTTTCCGTCGGTTTCCAGGATGTAGAGGCGGTCGGCATGGATAATGCGTCCCAGCTCGGCCAGCATGTGGTTCACCGCTTTTTCAAAGCTTTCTCCGCCGTTCATGATTTTGGCAAGGCGGATGATAATGTCGTCGGTATTGCTGGACTGGCGGAGTTTCATCTTTTCCACATGGTCCATGTCCACATTCATAAAGATGAAGGCAGCCCGGCCTTCCCCTGCCGGTTCCACTTCAAATTCCAGCCAGTGGCCCACTTCCCGGCTGTACATGCGGCTTCGCACCTGTCTGCCCTTTGCTGCTTCATAGCAGTAGTCAAACCATCTTTCATCGGCATTGTCATAAACGGAGCGGAAAGAGCGGCCAATCAGTTCTTCCTTCCGTCTCCCCACCATTTCGCAGTAGGCCTTATTGACATACACATAGATGGTATCCACTGCTTTTTGGTTGTCTTCGTCCATCACCACTTCAAAAGCAGCATAGGCTACCGGCACATTCATATCCAGATCCGATATAAATTTGTCTTCTTTCATCCAAAGCTTCCATTCCTAACACATTACGGCAAAGGGTGCAGCAAACGCTGCGCCCCAAGGAAAGCGCTGATTCCCCTACAGAATCAGTGCCTGCTGAAATTACTACTCCGGTGCAGCTGGCTGCCATGTTACAGGCCCTATAGTTTTGCGTCACAGGCTTTCGCCTGCTTTGCCCAATGCCTATTAAATTGACTGTCGGTTTATTATAACAGAATTTGCAAATGTTTCCAATATAAATTGGAAAATTCAATAGCGATAAATGATAAAGTTTTGAAGAAAGAGCAGCAGTCATATACTCTTAACCTTCCACAAAAAACAGCTCCTCAGAAAGGAGCTGTTTGCTGCTTATTTCATTCTCACATCTGCAGGAGAAGCAGCAAAGCTCTCTGCTGTTTCCGGTTCTTCCCTGAAGCCGCCGGAGTTTCGTTCATGTTTTCTCTTGTTCTTTTCAATGAAATGGTAGCCGATGAGAAGGATAGCAAACCATACGGGAGTGACATAGAGGGCCACTCTTGTATCATCGCGGAAGGCAGAGGCCACAACCACCCCTAAGAGGAAGAGCATGGTCAGGTAGCCGGACCAGGGAGCGAAGGGCATTTTATAGGTAAGGAGTTTCTTTTCTTCCTGGGAGAGGGAAGCGCGGAACTTCTGCTGGGTACGGAGGATGACGAACCAGGTGAAGAGGGCGCCGAAGGAGCCTACACTGGTGACATAGACGAATACCCTTGCCGGCATGATGTAATTCATGAGTACGGAGAAAAGAAGCACAGCGGCGGAGAATACGATGCCTACCCAGGGCAGGCGGTGGCGGTTCAGCCGCTGGAAGCAGGAAGGTGCATTTCCCTGCAGGGACAGGTTGTAAAGCATGCGGCCGGAACTGAAGATGCCGCTGTTGCAGGAAGAAAGGACTGCCGTAATGACTACGATGTTGATAATGTCAGCGGCTCCTGCAATGCCCAGTCTTTCAAAGGTAATGACGAAGGGACTGCCCAGATGTCCGATTTCATCCCAGGGATAAATGGCCATGATGACACCGAGGGACAGCACATAGAAAATCAGGATACGCCAGAATACTTCATCAATGGCTTTCTTAATAGTGGACCGGGGGTCATGGGCTTCGCCGGCGGTGACGCCGATGATTTCAATGCCTAGGTAGGAGTACATCACCATCACCAGCGCCATGAGGGTGCCGCCGATGCCGTTGGGGAAGAAGCCGCCATGGGTCCAGAGGTTTGTAATCCCCACAGGCTCCCAGCCGTTGCCGATGCCGAAAAGAATCATGCCGGCACCGCCGATAATCATGAAGATAATGGTGCAGATCTTAATCAGGGCAAACCAGAATTCAAACTCCCCGTAAGCAGAAACGGCAATGAAATTGACCACCGTCATCAAGAGGAGCGCGCAGAGAGCCGACACCCACTGGGGCAGGTCGGGGTACCAGAAATTCATATATATCCCCACCGCCGTAAGCTCTGCCATACAGGTAACCATCCACATGTACCAGTACGTCCAGCCGGTAAGGTAGCCCCACTTCGGCCCCATGAAACGGGCGGCGTGGGCGCTGAAGGCGCCGGATACGGGGTAAGCCACGGAGCGCTCACCCAGGGCCCGCATAATGAAATAAATAGCGATGCCGCCGATGATGTAGGTGAGGAGCACCGAAGGGCCTGCCAGCTCGATGGCCGTGGCGGACCCGAGGAACAGGCCTACCCCGATGGCCCCGCCAAGGCCGATCAGCTGGATGTGCCGATTCTTCAGTCCTCTCTCAAGGTTCTCATGCATTTCCTGATTCTGTTCTGTCATATGAAACTCCCAAATCTGACAAAAAACTCCGGATCCGTACCCTTTCAGGGAATGAATCCGGAGAAAAGTACTACGTTTTTTATTTTAAACGCTGATACCCTCTACATCAAGGCAGAAATTCGCTATTTTCATACTTTTTTCGGCCATATGAGCCATTTTTAATTCCTTCAGGTATATATTTTTGCCTATATATTATCCATCATTCATTACTTTTCACCAATCATTGATTTTATTTATGAAAAATGTCTCCGTCGGAAGAGCCGGGCTTTTCCCTGATACCGTTCATGAGCACATCAAAGGCCTGATCCATGTAGGAGGCTTCTGAAATTTCCTCCTTCACCGCAAACCTTTTCTTGATTTCACTCATGAGATAATAGTAGGCCACCATGCCGGCCCAGGAGATACAGACCTCCGTAGGCTTCAGATTGCCCCGGAAAGTGCCTTCCTCCATGCCCTCCGTCAGCGCCGCCCGAAGCACCACCAGCACCATGGCAAACCTTTCCTTCCCGATGGACGCAAACACATCGGTGGGATGAATCATTTCCCAGGAAAAAATGCGGAGAATGTAGGGATGTTCCTTCATGAGGCGGAAAAAGAAACGGGAGTAAAGCTCCATGATTTCCATAGGCGTCCTCGTGCTGTCCGCCGCCATTTCCACGAAGTCCACCAGAAGGGCGCTCCCCCGCTCCAGAATGGCGGCATAGAGCTCCTTCTTGCCGCCGAAATAGTAGGAAATGGCGGCGCTGTTCACCCCTGCTTCCTTCCCTATGTCCCGGATGGACACATCGGAATATCCCTTCAGCGCAAAGAGGCGGATAGCCGCATTTTCAATCTGCTCCCTCTTATCCGGCGCCTTTTCCTTCTCCTCCTCCGGGAAAAGGCATTGGTATAAGTCCTCCTTCGTGCCGAAATAATAGGATATGGAAGACACGCTCACTCCCGCCTGCCGGCTGATGTCCCGAAGGGAGGTGTCATGATACCCCTTCTCTTTGAAAAGACGGCGCGCCGCCTTCTCAATCGCTTCCTTCTTCCCTGCTCCCATTGTTTATGCCCCCTGAAATCCAACCATATACCGGTTATTTTCTCTATTATATATGATTTTTCCTCCGATTGGAACAACGGGATAGAATGATTGAACCGTTCAGTAGCTTGTGTTCAATAGTGTAAAGTATTCAAAGAGTTCAGAGTGGAAAGATTTGCAGAACTTTACCCAGCGGGAACTGTATCGCGCCCCCTTCCTGCCTTCCTCTGTCATACTGAGCGTTAGGGAAGCACTGATTAATTCG
>DCJJ01000173.1:24221-24365 GCA_002320515.1 Dialister sp. UBA1703
CGATTTAATCAGCGCTTCCTTAGCAAAGGATCTCGGTACAGGTCGATAGTATCTCATTTGTCAATCAATACCTGTCGGCAGGAGGGGGGCTTCAAGTGTTCAAAATTCTCCCCTCATCCTCGAGCTATTTAAGGAGTCCCATGA
>DCJJ01000173.1:24429-33295 GCA_002320515.1 Dialister sp. UBA1703
AATTAATCAGTGCTTCCCTAGGGACAGACCTCTTTCTTTTCCCTTCCATTCCCTTTATAATAGAAAAAATGTAAAGAAGCACATCAAACACTTCCCAAGGAGTAAAATATGAGAAATATCTGGATTACCCTTTCCTATGAAGGGTCGAACTATGCCGGATTCCAGCGGCAGGAAAACAGGATGACCGTGCAGGAAATGGTGGAAAATGCGCTGCAGGAATTGACCGGCATGAAAACCACCCTTTACTTCGTGGCCAGAACCGATGCAGGGGTTCATGCCTACGGCCAGGAATGCACTTTTTACACTGAATCCTCCATTCCGGGAGACCGATTTATTTTTGCGCTGAACCGCATGCTTCCCCGAGACATCAGAGTCACTCAAAGCCGCGAAATGGAAGAAGACTTTTCCGTACGCCGGCGGAATTTCGGAAAGACCTACTGCTATCTTCTTTCGGAAGAACGGGAAACCTCCCCTTTCCTGGTGCGCTATCTATGGCGCACAGGAAAGAAACTGGACATTCAAAGGATGAATGAAATAGCAGGTCTCCTCACCGGAAAGCATGACTTCACCGCTTTCAGGGGCAATAACTCCGTTCCCTCTGATCCGGTAAGAAACCTGTACGATATTACCATCAAAAAGGAAGGCCCCCTTTACCGCATCTACGTAACCGGCGAAGGATTCCTATATCACATGGTAAGAAATATTGCCGGCGCCCTGGTGGATGCAGGCACCGGAGACATGACTAAGGACAGACTCCTTTCCATACTCGCATCCAGAGACAGAAGGCAGCTTGGCATGACCGCCCCTGCCGAAGGGCTCTGCCTGCTGAAGGTCTATTTCCAGCCCATTACAAAGGAAGGGATAGAGGAAACCATGAACCTTCCCCTGTATCCCTGGTGCCTGGGGCAGCCTGAGTCTTCTCAATAATGAATTCTCCGCAATCCCCCCATTGTCGCGGGAGATTTCTCGACTCAGAGCCCCAATAGTGCAGGAAACATCCATCACCACATCGATATGGAGCTCCGCTCGAAATGACGAATCGGCAGGCAGCTTACGTCATACCTTCTTCAAAGACATAAGTATAATTGGAAAAGGGCCGTGAAGAAATCAATTTTTATTCTTCACAGCCCTTTTTCGTGGTCCCTGGACAGGGAAGCACTGATTCCGGCCGGTTTATTAGAATCCTTCCTCTTCCAGTGCTTTAAGCATGGTCTTCTTTCCGGGATATTTCTGTCTCAATCTTTTTGCTGTTTCCATGGCCATTCCTTTCCCCTTGGGAAAGGAAAGAACACGCTTCAGGCAGGAAGCACACTCCTTCAGGGATGCCTCTGACCGAAAGCGGGGCATTTTTTCTTCCACATAGGCGCAGTAATAATCCCTGATTTCCCGGAGATATTTCTTTTTGAGCCGGGGTTCATATTCTATCATCAGGTCGGTGAGCTCATGGTTTTTGATATAGGTAAAAAGATCGTCATACATATGATCTGACACCATCAGACGGCAGGCCTCATCTTCGTCTGCCAAAGCCCCCACCATGTTCCTTATGTATTTTCTCCATTCACCGGGACTGGCGTGTTCTTTATAGGCTGCTGCCTCACGCAGGAGTTTTCCATCATTCGCTCTCTCTTCCTTTGATTTCCGGGGCCTCCTTCTGCTCTTTTGTTTTTTCTCCCTTTCTTTTTCTTCTTTTTCCTCTCCTGCCCGTAAGCCATCCAGAAGGTCATCAAGCACCGCATGAATCGCTTCCTCTTCCATCCGATTCTCACCCTGGGATTCCCACAGCTCCACGGAAAGATGACCCGCTTCCTCCAGAAGCTGCTGCCTGTTTTCCCACCGGTTCTCGGAAGGCAGTAAACGGTGCATGCAGGAATTATCGCTGTGCTGCTCTATAAACTCTGTCATTGTCTCCATGGGATAGTCCAGCATGCACATGAGCCTCACCGCTTTCAGCAGGTTTTCGGAATATTCAGGGAAATCCACATGATATCTGCGCTTGGATGTCCTGATTTCTCTAAGCACCCAGTCCAATCGTCCAGGAAGAGTAGACTTGTCGCCCATTTTCTCAACCAGCACCCGGTCAAAAACGGCAGCCACTGTGGAATCCTGGTCCAGAAGTTTTCGCTGAGATAAAAACCATCGATGCATCACCTCTTTTTCCTCCGGTCCCGCCTTTTGCAGAATCCCCTCACAAAAATCAATCATTTTGTCCCAAATAGAGGTCTCCTGCTCCACGCTTTCAAAGGAAAGGAAATAGAGTTTTGAAACCATCGTCCGAAAAATAAAAAAGGCTTCCATGGTACCGGACTTTTTCAGGATAAACGGTACATTCTGACTCCTAAAAGATGAAATCCATTTTTCCAGTCTCTGGCCTTCGTCATAACGAAGGAAATCGACGGAATAGTAGTCTCTGAAAGGCGTTTCTATAAACCGATCATAGTGAACCAAGTTGGTATCAGTATACTTGCCTGTGGAAAAGTCTGTTTTAATTTTTTCCTGCAGGGCCTGATTCTTCTCCGCCATTTCAAAAAGCAGTCCCCACATATCCTCTTTCGACATATTCCGAAGTACCATCTGCCAGGTACCTTTTCTCCATCTGCCCATAAGAATGCCTCCATTTTTTTAAGATCATTTCTGTTATTATACAAAAACAGCGCAGCTTAAGCCACGCTGTTTCTTTTATTTGAAATAGATATAAAGCCCCAGAAGAAGAGCGGTCACAAGGATGACTGCCAGGAAGGCGTTCCTGTCTCTCCAGGTATAAGCCAGCTGGTGCATTTTGGTGCGTCCTTCGCCGCCGCGGTAGCACCTGGCTTCCATGGCGGTGGCCAAATCATCGGCCCTACGGAAGGCGGAAATGAAGAGGGGTACCAGCAGGGGCACCATATTCTTTGCCCGCTGCCAGAGATTGCCGTTTACGAAATCAGCGCCTCTGGAGGACTGGGCCTTCATGATACGGTCCGTTTCTTCCAGAAGGGTAGGAATGAAGCGCAGGGCAATGGTCATCATCATGGCCAGTTCATGGGCCGGCACACCGAACCGCTTGAAGGGCATAAGCAGCGCTTCAATGCCGTCGGTGAGGACAATAGGACTGGTGGTGTAGGTCAAAAGGGAAGAAAAGGCGATGAGGAATACCAGACGCAGTGTCATAATGAGGCCGTTCCGTATGCCTTCCTCACTGATATGGATAAATTTCCAGGTAAAAAGTTCATTTCCCGGCGTGGTGAGCACATGGATGCCCATGGTGAAAACAAGAATAATCCACAGGGGCTTGATGGCCTTCCAGATGAGGGATGCGGGCACCCCGGACATGGCGATGGCCAGGAAGGTAAAGCCTGCCACCAGCAGGTAAGACCAGAGGTTATTGGCCAGGAAAATGGCCACAATGAAAATCATGGTGCAGAGGATTTTCGCTCTGGGATCCATGCGGTGCAGGAAGGAATCTCCCGGATAATACTGGCCGAGGGTAATGTCTGTCAGCATGATACGCCACCTCCCAGCATTTTGCTCATTCTATACACCGCTTCTTCCACGGTTTTTGCGTCCTCCGGCACAGGAATGCCCTTTTCCTTCAGGTACAGAAGGGTCTGGGTCAGAGGCGGCGCATCTACGCCGCATTCCCTGAGTTCCTTCCTGCGGTTGAGGAAAATATCCATAGGCTTTCCGTCCATCACCAGATGGCCCTTGTGCATGACCAGGAGGCGGGTAGCCAGCCGGGCAATGTCGTCCATGTTATGGGATACCAGGATGACGGAGAATACGCCTTTTTTGTACCAGCTCTGGATACGGGAAAAGATTTCACGCCGCCCGATAGGGTCAAGGCCTGCAGACGGTTCGTCCAGAATCAGGAAATCGGGATGCATGGCAATGACCCCTGCAATGGCCACGCGCCGCTGCTGGCCGCCGGAAAGGCGGAAGGGCGAACGGCCGCCGAAGGTGTCATAGTCCAGGCCCGCAAATTTCATGGCACTCTTTACCCTTTTTTCTGTTTCCTCTTCGCTGCAGCCCAGATTTTTGGGGCCGAAGGCAATATCCTTGGCCACAGTTTCCTCAAAGAGCTGGTGCTCCGGATACTGGAAAACCATGCCTACGGAATGGCGCTTGGCCACTGCTTCCTTCGTCTTGGCTGCCAGATCCACGCCGTCAATGGTCACCTTGCCGGAGGTAGGATGGATGAGGCCGTTCAGGTGCTGGATGAGGGTGGATTTGCCGCTGCCTGTATGACCGATAATACCGATAAACTCTCCCGGCTCGATGGTGAGGCTGATATTTTCCAGCGCCACCTTTTCAAAAGGAGAGCCCTTGCTGTACACGCAGCCTACATTTTCGACACATATGGACATAATGCCTCTCCCAGCTCCTCATCTGTCAAACAATCATCGGGTACATGAAATCCATTCTTCCGAAGGCCATGGGCCAGATCCGCCGCCACCGGCACATCCAGTCCCAGGGCCGTCAGCTTCTCTGCCTGGGAGAAAACCTCCCGGGCCGTGCCTTCCATCTTCAAATGGCCCTTGTCAATCACCATCACATGGTCCGCAGTCACTGCCTCTTCCATGAAATGGGTAATGAGCACGATGGTAATGCCTTCCTTTTCATTCAGCTCATGCACCGTATCCATAACCTCCCTGCGCCCCTGGGGATCCAGCATGGCAGTAGGCTCATCCAGCACAATGCAGTCGGGATGCATGGCCAGAATGCCTGCAATGGCCACCCGCTGCTTCTGTCCGCCGGACAGCATGGCCGGCGAATGGGTACGGTAGGCCGTCATGCCCACCTTCTCCAGAGCCACGTCCACCCGCTTCCTGATTTCCTCCGGCGCAATGCCCAGATTCTCCGGGCCAAAGGCCACATCCTCCTCCACGATAGCCGCTACCAGCTGGTTATCGGGATTCTGGAACACCATTCCCACCTTCTGGCGGATATCCCAGATATGGGAAAAATCGGAGGTCTTCATGCCTTCCACATAAATTTCCCCGTCCGTGGGGATGAGCAGCCCATTCAGGTGTCGGGCCAGGGTAGACTTTCCGCTGCCGTTGGTACCGATGATGGCAGTAAAGGATCCCTTCCTGATGGAAGCGGTCACGTCGGAAAGGGCATCAAACTTCTTCCCCTCCTCCGTTTCAAAGGTATGGCTTAAATGACGGATGTCAAAAAGAATGTCCCCATTCTTTCCATCCTTCATACTTTCTTTCTCCATATTTCCTCTTTTATATCAGAAATCAAATAAACAACGATACTTTATGATAGCAGACAAATCCTTTCTTCGTCAATCAAAAAGGACTGTCTTTTATATAATAATCAGCGGCAGCCCTTTTGTCAATTTATGCGATTTTGCCTGTTTACAATCCTGTGGATATGGTCAAATGGAGGAAACCGTTTCTTGCTTCTTGAATCCGGGGAAGTGCGCGCAAAAAAGAAAGGGATGATGCAGGGAGGCGCCTCCCTGCATCATCCCTTTGCATTTCAATTTCCATATCTCTTTTCCAGCTCCTCCTTTAGGGAAGCGCTGATTAAATCATTGTTTGCTTTTATTCTTGAATTTTTATGCAATGCNNCTCTATGAATTAATCAGTGCTTCCTTAGACCGCGGAAAAGGGGAAGGAAAATATTCCGTGTGTCTGCAATCAGTGTGTCCGCCACTTCCTGACGGAAAACATAAAGCTCAAGACTTCTATCTTTCATGGCCTTCAGCCAGTTCGCTTCATCCCGAATCAGGCCCGCTTCAGAGGCAATCTTTAATGTCTGCCTGGGAGAAGCGGTTTCTGCCTCTTTCCACCCCTTCTGCGTGAGATACTCCTTCATGGCGCGCCATGCCTGTTCAAAGCACTGGGCGAAAAGGGAGCAAAGCCCGGCGGTAACGACCACATCATAGGGAGGGTTCACACGATTCATTTCTTCCAGATTTCTCAGCGTTTTATTGAAATTCTCAAACTTTGTCATGGAAAACAGTCTCCCTCATCTATTACCAAGGAACCTTAGATCCACCCGAAGTGGCGGCAGGCGTTGTAAATGCCGTCTTCGTCGGCCCGGTCGGTGATGTAGCTGGCAAGGGCCTTGAGCTCCGGCTTGGCGTTGCCCATGGCGATACGGAACCATCCTTTGCGGAACATGGTGCGGTCGTTCATGCCGTCTCCGAAAACCACGATGTCCCCATCGGGAATGTGGAACCGCTTCTGCAGCTCCATAATGCCCCTTTCCTTATGCACCGGTTCGATGAGCATGGTGTCGGCGCTGAACCACACATGGGGCAGGGTGTAGAGAGGGATGTCATCCTTTTCTTTCTTGGTGCAGGCCACGAAGATTTTGTGAATGGCAGAAACTTTTCGGAAATCGAAGGACGGATTCACTTCCGTTTCATAGTACCTGTCCTTCACCTTTTCCAGGTAGAGGGGTGTCCGGGTAATGCGGTATTTCCTATTGTAGGGAGCCGCCGCCCAGGGATGCTTTTCTTCATCAATTTCCGAAAGGGTTTGGATGCAGGCGTTCAGGGGAAGTCCCTCGTCGTATAGGATTTTCCCGTCGATGGTAACCGCATTGCCGCCGTCGGAGACCAGGGCAGGGATGCCAAGGGTCTTTGCCACTTCTTGTGCATCAGACTGCATGCGGCCCGTGGCCAGGGAGACGAAATGGCCCCGGCGGATGAGTTCCTTCACCGCTTCCCTGGTGCTGTCCGGATAATCGGCGGTCAGCGGCGTAGTCAATGTGCCGTCAATGTCAAAAAAGAAATATTTCTTCATCCTTTGCCTCCTTTGCTTTTCATTTCCTTTCTTATAGTACCATAAGAGGAAGATCGTTCAAAGGGGCGCGCTCTTTAAGGCGTGAAGGGTTCGCAAAATGAAGAGTCCTGCGGTGCTCGGCGTCTTAAGGCAGCGGCTCTCTTCGGGCACTAGCAAAAAAGGACAGTGAAGAAAATCCTTCACTGTCCTTTTTCAATAACTGTTACAGCAGTTTTTCGATTTCCGAAGCCATGGCTTCCGGTGTCTTGGTCGGTTCGAAGCGTTCCACCACGTTTCCTTCTCTGTCGATGAGGAACTTGGTGAAGTTCCACTTAATGGAGTCATCATCCAGGAAATGGGGATAGTTCTTCTTGATGAAATCCAGAAGGACTTTGGCATTGGGATGGTCCATGTCCAGGCCTTTGAATCCCTTTTCCTTTGTCAGGTATTTGAAAAGGGGCTGTGCGCTGTCTCCCCTTACATCGCCCTTGCGGAACATGGGGAATGTGACGCCGTAGTTCAGGCGGCAGAATTCCTGGATTTCTCCGTCGCTTCCCGGATCCTGCTCTGCAAACTGGTTGCAGGGGAAACCCAGCACTACGAATCCTTTGTCCTTGTAGGCATCGTACAGCTTTTCCAGTCCTTCGAACTGGGGCGTGAAGCCGCACTTGCTGGCTGTATTCACAATGAGAAGGACTTTGCCTTTATAGTCGGACAGGGAGACTTCCTGTCCCTTTCCATTCACCACTTTGAAATCATAAACGTTCATATGGTACCTCCCTGAAATAAAATCGTGCAGCAGATATAAGTAAAACGATAATTTTCTATTTGATGTCTTTATTATATCGAATTTCATCGAAATTTGCAAGTAAAAAAGAAGAAGCGGTCACTGGCCGCTTCAAAAGGGGTTGGAGCACATGCTCCTATGAGAACCTGTATAATAACATCCCTCAAGGATGCTATTACCGTGGATCAGCATGATGATGGCATTCCCTGCTGCCGCCATCATGGGGAGGAGAAGGCTTATGACGCTTTCTCCCATGACAGAATATCTGTCATATATGGAAACTCCCGCAGGGGAGTGATTGGAAAAGGGCGGCGATGATCATATTTCCCTTGTATGACCATCGCCAAAGGGAGATGAACCTCAGGGGGCAGCCCCTGTATCAGAGTGGTGCAGAGCACCCGATGTATAGGAACTTCATAAAGAAGCTTTGGTAAAACGGATGGGAGGGGGGATAGTGGTATTTCCCTTTTACCGCCATCCCCGGCTCCATAAGGAAGGTGAACCGGAGAAGTCTCATCGTCACACCTGGGGCGGAAGTGAGGAAATCCTGATGTTCCCTGTCATCATTTCCCTGGCTTCCTGCTGCATAAGAAAATCCACCTTTCGCGAAGACAAGGTGGATTCATGGAATACCAAAAAAGGGCTATGAACACACACCTTCCCATCGCTCGTAGGTCAAACGGTATGACAAAAACAGGCAGTTCTCCTGACTCTGCTTCCTCGCTCCTCCAGCCTTCCCAATATCCTCAGTGACTTTTGTTGGATTCGCTCCGCATTACAGTGGCGGGACCGTGCCGGCATTTCACCGGTCTTCCCTATTAAGCCCCCAGGGGCACCTGTTTTACTTATGAAGTTATTCTCCTCAGTAACCGAATGTTCAAACCATGAAAAAAGCTCTTTACACAAGCGCAAAGAGACATCTAAGACATCCCCTTCCCATCGCTCGTGGGTTCAAACGGTGATACAAGGCAGGCAGTTCTCCTGACTCTGCTTCCTCGCTTATCCGTCTTCCCGATTTCTCAGTGACATTTCTGGATTCGCTCCGCATTACAGTGGCGGGACCGTGCCGGTATTTCACCGGTCTTCCCTATTAAGCCCTTCGGGCACCTGTCTTTTCGTATTCGGTTATCATTATAGTATCACTATTGATAGCGGATGTCAAATAGAATTTGTAATGGATTTGCGCCCTTTGGGCGCTGCCTTCCCTATTGTCCCCCGCCTGTGGCGTGAGAGTTCAAAGGAGAAGGTGGACGGCCCTTCGGGACGAAGTTTAAGGAAGCACTGATTAATTCGCAGAATCGAATTTCACATGGATTTTTAGCCAATGCTTCGTCATAAGCCTCCTTAAATAGCTCGCTATTCG
>DCJJ01000178.1:0-5483 GCA_002320515.1 Dialister sp. UBA1703
ACAATGCAAGCCCCGTAACGCTGATTTTATATTCATTGCCGCGGCAGCGGCAATCCTTCCCATCTGAACCCCTCTGAACCTTTCGAACCCTTTCAACACAACCTTTCTACACAACCCACCGCCGTCAGGCGGTCACAACCTGCGGGCCCGCCCCCCTTTGGTGCTAACGCACCACCTTCCCCCACGGGAAAGCATGTCACTGGATTCTCAGTTGCCTTTGGCTCCCTACGAATCCAGTTCCTTTGCCACCCCGCAGGCAGTGGGACAATAAGTGAGGGGAGGGAACCCTTATTAGAATACACAGGAGGAATACCATGGAATTACTGGCACCGGCAGGATCACCGGAACATTTGAGAGCAGCCCTGGACGCCGGGGCGGATGCGGTTTATCTGGGCGGCAAGCTTTTCAGCGCCCGCCGGTTTGCCGGGAATTTTTCCAATGCGGAGATGGCAGAGGCCATTTCCGAGGCCCATCTTCACGGGGCGGCTGTGTATGTGACACTGAATACCCTTATTGGCGATGTGGAAATGAGGGATTTGAAGGCTTATCTTTCCTTTCTGGAAACCCTTCCCTTAGACGGGCTTCTGGTGCAGGATCTGGGGGTGGCAGCGCTGGCCCGCAGGCTGGCTCCATCCATTCCTCTTCATGCGTCCACCCAGATGACCATTTCGAACCTGGACGGCGCCCTTTTCATGAAGTCCCTGGGATTCCAGCGGGTGGTGCTGTCCCGGGAGCTGTCTCTTCCGGAAATCAAAAAGATTGTGGAGGAGTCGGGGGTGGAAATCGAAGTCTTTGTCCATGGCGCCCTCTGCGTGTGCTATTCCGGCCAGTGCCTCATGAGTTCCTTTATGGGCGGCCGCAGCGGAAACAGGGGGGCCTGTGCCCAGCCCTGCCGCATGCCCTACCATCTGGTGGATGATAAGGGTCATAGATATAATCATGATGGCGATTATATCCTGAGCCTGAAGGATATGATGGGCATTGAGCGTATTCCCGATTTCCTTGGTGCAGGGGTGACGTCTCTCAAAGTGGAGGGGCGCATGAAGAGCGTGGAGTATGTCTACAACACCGTAGCTGCCTACCGCCGTGCCATTGATGAGGCGGAGAGGGGGAGACAGGCGGACACAGAGCCCCTGGTGCTTTCCCTGAAGGAGGAGTTCAACCGGGGCTATGCCTCCTCCTATCTGGATGATCATATCGGGAAACATATGATGACTGCCCTGGCTCCCGGAAATCACGGCGTAGATGCAGGCCGGGCGGAGCAGGTGAAAGGGGCGGTTTTCCGTTTCCACAGCTCCATTGCAGAAATTCCCGGAAAGGTGACGGGCATTTCCTATGAAACGGACCATCACACCATGGCCTTTGTACCCATGAAGGACGTAGAAGAAAGGAAGGGCACATTCACCGTCCGCTATAACGAAAGGCCGAAGGAAATGGGGACGGTGTACTTTGTGGTGGAAGGAAAGAAGCAGTCCACTGCCATGAAAGACAGGAAGGGGAAAATTCCTCTTTTCCTTTCCTTTGAAGCCCTGCCGGGGAAACATCTTACCACGACCCTTTCCGACGATAAGGGCCATGAGGTCATCCTTTCTTCCGATTACACAGCGGAAAAAGCGCTGTCAAAAGTCACTTCTGAAGAAGACATCAGAAAGCAGCTGGGCCGCCTTGGAAATACCTGGTTCACTCTAGCCGGTGCCTCTATCCATAACGAAGGCTGCATGGTGCCGAAAAGCATTCTGAACCATATGCGCCAGGAGGGGGTGGAAAAAATCACCGCCCTCAGGCAGGAGGCCCATGAAAAGACCATTCCGGGGAAGAGGGCCATTTCCTTTACGCCCCTTGTGACTTCTCCCTTTAAGAAAGAGGGGCCCCATGTGGTGGTGCGTACCACCTCCCTTGACCAGGTGGAGGAAGGCCTTTCTCTTGGCCTCTCCCATTTCCTCTTCGGCGGGGAAACCTATGACCACCGGTCTATCCCTGTGAAGGACTATGAAAAGGCTTTATCCCTGGTAAAGGAAAAGGGCGGCACCATTACCTTTGCCCTGCCAAGGGTGGTGCGTGAGAAGAACCGTTTGAAAGAGGACGCTTTGATTTCCTCTCTGGCTGCCCTTTCACCCGACGGCATGATGGCCGAGTATCCCGGGGTCATCCATTTGTGGGAAAAGGGGAAATGGACCGTACCCCTTCTGGCAGGCACATCCTTCAATCTTTTCAACGGCGCCGCGGTGAAGGAAATCGAAAACTGGGGTCTTGCCGGCGCCATGGTATCGGAAGAAGCCACCATACCCCAGATCCGGGATATGGTGAAGGCGGCGTCCATCCCCCTTTCCGCCCTTGTATACGGCAGGACGGAAATGATGGTGTCCGAGTACTGCGTCATCAACAGCGTTATGGGAGACAGGGACAAGAATCACTGCCCCCGGTACTGCATGAAGGGCTCCTATTTCCTTGAAGATGAAAAGGGCGCCCGCTTCCCGGTGAAAACGGACGAGTGGTGTCATATGCATATTTTAAATACCCGTCGTCTTGATATGGCGCCCTACCTTGGAGCCCTGAAGGAAATCGGCCTTACAGGCTTTGTGCTGGATCTCAGGGCGGAAAAGGATGCTGCCCCGGTAATGGCAGCCTACAGGGACATTGTGAGCGGAAAGAAAAAGGCTCCGGCCCCTTCTTCAAAAGGGGAAAGGGATATAACCCGGGGACACTTCTTCAGAGGAGTTTTATAAATGGAAAAAGATATACTGGAAATACTTGAATTTAATGAAATCAGGAAGAAACTGGCGGAACTTGCGCCGTCGGCCCTGTCAAAGAAAATGGCTTTGGAGCTTCTCCCTTCCTCCGTGCCGGAGGTGGTAGAAAAAAGCCTGCAGGAAACGGAAGAAGCATCCGTCCTGCTGGAAAGGGAAATCACTCCCCCCCTGGGAGAAACCCATGACATTCTGGAAACACTGAAAAAGGCGGAAAAGGGAAGCCTCCTTTCCGCCAAAGAATGCATGGACCTTTCCAACTCCCTGGACACCTATAAGAAAATGCACCATTACTTCGAAGGGGAAAGACACCTGCAGTATCCGGCGCTGGAAGAGATTTCATCCCTTCTTGTACCTCAGGAAACCCTGATTTCCCGTATCCATCAGATATTTGACGAACATGGCGAAGTAAAGGACCAGGCCTCTTTAAAGCTCTTCCGCATACGTACCCAGAAGGAAACGATGAAGTCCAGAATCCGCCGGGCCTTTCGGCACATTCTGGAGGATAAGGACCAGGCAGCCTACCTGCAGGACGCCATCATTACCCAGCGGAACGGCCGCTACGTGGTGCCGGTGAAGGAAGAATACCGCTACAAATTCAGCGGCATCGTCCACGACCGTTCCTCCACCGGACAGACTCTCTTCATGGAACCTATGGTGTCCGTGGAACTGAACAACGACCTGGCGGAAATGACGGCGGCGGAAAAGCAGGAAATCCGGGAAATTCTGGAAGGACTGACGGAAGAAATAAAAAAGACGGCAGATGTCACAAGAAACAACTGCCGTCTGGCTACGGATATGGAATTCATCTTTGCCAAAGCCCGCCTGGCCCTTGCCATGAAAGGCGTCAAGGCCCTCCACTCCGAAAGGGGCGTCCTGGACCTTCGGAAAGCCCGCCATCCATTAATCCCTGAAGATCGGGTGGTGCCTGTTTCCATGACCCTTGGCAAAACCTTCCGCATCCTCATCATCACCGGCTCCAATGCCGGCGGCAAAACCATTGCCATCAAAACAGCAGGCCTCCTTTCCCTCATGAACCAGTCCGGCCTCTTCATTCCGGCGGAAGAGGGATCCATGCTTCCTGTGTATGACCACATCTATGCCATCATCGGCGACGAACAGAGCATCCAGGATAATCTCTCCACCTTCTCCAGCTACATTACCCAGCTCGTTTCCTTCCTGCCCTCTGCAGGAGAAAAGGACCTGGTACTCCTGGACGAACTGGGCTCCGGCACCGACCCGGTGGAAGGGGCGGTCCTGGCCCAGTCGGTGACGGAATACCTGCAGATGAAAGGGGCTCCTGCCATCATTACCTCCCATTTCAGCGAAATGAAGAAACTGGCCTATGAAACAAGGGGCATTGAAAACGCCTTTGTGGAATTTGATGAAAAGACCCTGGCTCCTACCTACCGACTCATTATCGGCGTCGCAGGCAACAGCAACGCCTTCAATATCTGCCGCCGCTTCGGCATGCCCGATGTCATCCTCGGCCGGGCCATTCAGCTCAAAAACGAATCCCCCCTCCATAACATGGAAGAAGTGATGGAGCGGCTGAACAGCCAGAGCCGGGACATGAACCGGGAAAAAGAAGAAGTGGACAAGACCCTCCGCCAGGCGGAAGAACTGAAAAATTCCCTGGAAAGTGCCAGAGATGAATTCTACCGGCGGAAAGACTCCATCCTTGAAAAGGCAAGAGAAGAAGCGGAAACCATGAAACGGGACCTCCGCGTCCAGTCCGAAGCCATTATCAAAGACCTGAAGAAAAACGCCGCCGCCATGAACAGGAATAAACTGGGTGACAAAATCTCCGACATCCGCGGCAAAATCGACGGCCTTAACGTGCCGGGCAAAGAAAACCGGCGGGAAAAACTGCCCAAAGACCAAGTAAAAAAAGGCACCTGGGTGTACATCGACACCATAGACAGCGAAGGCACTATCGCTTCCGTCAGCAGAAACCAGGTCCAGGTCCAGTGCGGCCTTATCCAGGTCAAAGTCACTGCCGATCACCTCTTCAAAGCAAAAAAGCCAAAGAAACAGGAAAAAATCCTGCCCTATGCCCGTAAAAAGACAATGACCCGCTCCGTAGCTGCTGTCCACACCGAACTCAACGTCATCGGTAAAACAGTGGACGAAGCCATTCCTGAAGTGGACCGCTTCCTCAACGAATGCTTTATGGCCGGTATCTCCCCGGTACGCATCATCCACGGCAAAGGAACCGGCAGCCTCCGGCGGGGCGTGCAGGACTACCTCAGAACACTCAACTTCGTCACCGAATTCCACGAAGCGGACCCCTCCAACGGAGGCGCTGGCGTGACGGAAGTATATTTCTGAGGATACGCCCTTTATGTCACGCTCCGGCGGGCGATGGGAAAAGCAAACCCCGCCTGTGGCAGGGGCACACTTACTATAGGGGCCTTTTTCCTTTACATTCCTCCCTCCATATGTTAGGATAGTCCTAGTTTGAACGAATGAGGTGAATATGATGGCTGCTAAAATTACGTATACCATTCAGGAAGAATTAGGCGATCTGTCTGTGGCTGCCAATGGCTGGAAGAAACAGCTGACCTATACCAGCTGGAACAACCGGGACGAGAAGTTTGATCTTCGCTCCTGGAATCCGGACCATACAGCTATGACAAAGGGACTGACTCTGACGAAAGAGGAAATCCTGAAGCTGAAGGATATCCTGAACGAAATTGATTTCGATAAGTATTAAGGAAGCACTGATTCATTCAT
>DCJJ01000178.1:5577-7363 GCA_002320515.1 Dialister sp. UBA1703
TAAAAATCCAAGAATAAAAGCAGACAGCGATTTAATCAACGCTTCCTTAATGGGTTGTCCTATGAAATGGAGTATCTGCTCCTGATTCGGGACAGATGGATGAATGACTGTACAAAAGGCTCTCCCTGCGGAGAGTCTTTTGGTATATATGGGGAATTTTAGGTTCTCCTTTTTATCATTTGACAGGATACTAAATTGATGAGAAATGGGCTGTCTTTGGTTCCTGCCGGTAAGGAGGCAGGGGTTTGATTTCCCTTTTTTCGAAAGGAAATGAAAGGTTATGACATTCTTATTTTCCGGTCCTCATGGTGACAGGACGAAGAAGGCCTTTATGGCCGGCCTGGTAGGTCTTCTGGTAAATCTCATGCTGGGGTCTTTTAAAATACTGGCCGGCTGGCAGAGCGGTTTTCTTTCTGTCATGGGCGATGGCTTTAATAATATTACCGATATGGGCTCGGTGACTCTTCTGATGATGACCTTTTACTATGCAGCCAAGCCGTCGGACAAGGAGCACCCCTTTGGTCACGGACGGCTGGAATATATCAATTCCACTGTCATGGCAGCGGTGATTCTTTATGTGGGCATTACCCTTCTGGTGGAATCGGTGCAGAAAATCATCCATCCTAAAGATACGGAATTTACCCTTTTTGTAGCCATCATTCTGATTATCGGTCTTCTGGCCAAACTGTTCCTGGCATGGTGGTACAAGAGGTCAGGGGAAAAGGTGGGCTCCAAAGCCTTTGAAGCCTACAGCGCCGATTCCCTGTCCGACATGCTTTCCACCAGCGGCGTTCTGGTAGCCACGCTGGCCGAATATTTCTTCGGCCTTCACATCGACGGCATTATGGGTGCCCTCATGTCCCTCTTCATCCTGTGGACCGGCTACGGCATTATGAAAAACGCAGTAAACTCCATCCTTGGCGCCACTCCCGATGCGGAGGTATACAAGAAAATCAGGGAATGCATCCTTTCCTGCCCTGGCGTGTACGGCGTCCATGACCTTATCGTCCATGACTACGGCCCGGAAAACCACTTTGCCACTGCCCACGTGGAGCTGGACAGCAGTCTGAACCTGGTAGAAAGCCACGAGCTGGCGGAAAACGTGATGACCACCCTTCGTGAAAAGCTGAATGTGCAGGCCACCATCCATGCTGACCCCAAAGCCGTATCCAATCCCCGGGAAGCAGAGTATAGGAGGGACCTGGAATCAGCCATCTACAGGACCAGGCTGCCCCTTTCCTATCATGATTTCTTCGTGGAAGAAAAGGAAGGGGAAATCCACCTCTCCTTCGAACTGGCCCTCACAGGCCCCTGCAAATTAAAGGACGAAGACATCTATAAAGAAATCTGCAGTCATCTGAAGGCAATCAATCCGGAATATACGGTGGAAACCATGGTGGACAGGAACTTCATCAGCGGTAAAGTATACGGCTCTGATGAAGAAGAAGTCAGGGAAATCGCAGACAGGAAGAAACATTGATATGAGAGAGGCACCTCGCGGGGCGCCTCTTTTTTCTGAGGAAGTACTGCGGGTGCACTGCATGTGTGGAAGAGTCAATCCTTCCCGCCCACCGGGATGGGTTAGTGTAGTAGTGGGCTAGTGGGCTAGTGTACTGGTGGGCTAGGGAAGCGCTGATTAAATCGTTGTCTGATTTTATTCTTGAATTTTTATGCAATGCAAGGAATGGGGCGACGCGAATAGCGAGCTATTTAAGGAGCCCCATGACGAAGCAGTGCATAAAAATTCTTATAAAAGCAGACTCTGCGAATTAATCAGTGCTTCCCT
>DCJJ01000177.1:0-6385 GCA_002320515.1 Dialister sp. UBA1703
TGACACGCTTTCCCGTGGAGAAGTCCGGCGCAGCCGGATAAGGGGGTGTATCTGCCGAAGGCAGATAATTCAGCAGAATGCTTATTTTGCCATATGATGCAGAAAGGTAAATCCGTAACGCTGACTTTATACTTATCGCCCCAAAGGGCGATACCGCAACCCTCGGGGCTAAAGGCCTCGTCAAACTTAAGAACCCTTGGGCCGAAGGCCCATCCATCTTAAAAACCTTTTTCCACAACCCTTCTACACAACCCGCGGCGTCAGCCGAGCCCCTTTTTATAAAACTTGCGGCGTAAGCCGCCACCGCCACCCTTTGAACCTTTTGAACCCTCACACCGCAGGTGTGTCCCGTCAACCCTCACGCCGCAGGCATGTCAAATTAGAAAATAATTAAATATCAAAAATCCTCTTGCAAAATTTGGCAGAGGGTCCTATAATGCAATCATCAAATTCATACAGGTGGATGAAACATATGGGAGAAAGCCGTAAGGCTTACCGAAGGAGTGACACTCTCAGGTATCTGAAAAGATGAGTACCGTATGCGGACACACTCTGGAGAGTCTCGATTAAAGAGCGCCGAAGGTGTAAGGATGGCAGCATCCCAATCTCTCAGGCAAAAGGACAGAGAAAGCAGCGTCACACTATGTGTTCCGCTTTAAGGTAGACAATGCCGGCTTCCAGAGTTTTATTTTTCATGGAATGCCGGCTTTTTTGTATCTATCTTATGATCTGGAGGGCGTTGTTAAAATGGATTTGAATTACATGAATGTGTTGAATTCGCTGGACAGTTTTATCTGGGGGCCGCCGCTGCTGGTTCTTCTTGTAGGAACCGGTATCCTGCTTACCATCAGACTGAAGCTGCTGCAGGTATTCAAATTACCGAAGGCACTGAAGCTGATTTTCAAAGCACAGAATGCAGGCAGCGGTGATATTGATTCTTTCAAGGCTCTCTGCACAGCCCTTTCTGCCACAGTAGGTACCGGCAACATTGTAGGCGTGGCAACAGCCATCGCAGCCGGCGGACCGGGCGCCATTTTCTGGATGTGGCTTGCCGCATTCTTCGGAATGGCTACCAAGTATGCAGAAGGTCTTCTGGCCGTTAAGTACCGCGAAGTAGATGCCAAAGGTGAAATTGCCGGCGGCCCTATGTTCTACATCAAAAACGGTATGGGCGAGAAGTACAAGTGGCTGGGCACCCTCTTCGCCATCTTCGGCGTTCTGGTAGCCTACTTCGGGATCGGTACTTTTGCCCAGGTGAATTCCATTGTGGATATCACCAAGATGACTATCGGACTGGATCCCATGTGGACAGCCGTGATTCTCACGGTTCTCGTAGCAGCCATTACTCTTGGCGGGCTCCAGTCCATCGCCGCAGCCGCTTCTAAAATCGTTCCGGCTATGGCAGTGATTTACTTCATTTCAACCATTGGTGTATTGATTTTCTTCGCTGATAAGATTCCTGGCGCTGTGGAAACTATTATTTCCAACGCATTTACAGGCAGTGCAGCAGCTGGTGGTTTCCTTGGTTCTACCATGATCATGGCTATGAGAAATGGTATCGCCAGAGGCGTATTCTCCAATGAATCTGGCCTGGGCTCTGCTCCTATCGTAGCAGCCGCTGCTAAAACCAAATGGCCTGCCGAACAGGGACTTATTTCTATGACCGGTACATTCATTGATACCATTATCATCTGCACACTGACCGGTCTTACCATCGTCGTTTCCGGTGAATGGCTGAACGGCCTGAACGGTGCAGCCCTGACCAATGCCGCATTCAAAGATGCATTCCCCGCTTTTGGCGGCTACATGCTCATGATCGGCCTGGTACTCTTCGCTTTCACCACCATCCTCGGATGGAACTACTACGGCGAACGCTGCATGATTTACCTGGCTGGTACCAAAGGAGTTCTTCCTTACCGTATCATCTTTATCGCACTGGTTGCGAGCGGCGCATTTTTGAAACTTGAAGCCATCTGGGTTCTGGCAGATATTGTCAATGGACTCATGGCTATTCCTAACCTGATTGCCCTGCTGGCCCTGTCCGGCGTGGTGGTAAGAGAAACTGCCAAGTATTTCGACCACCTGAAGACAGGCAAGGACTACGAAGAATACGTAGACCAGGACCCCAGCAAGGAAGTAAAGGCTAAAATTTCCGCCAATGCGGAAGACTGAGCCTTTCAATCGGGCACTGATATTACATATTATTTCCAGGAGGAAAGGTTTTCCCATTTTCCTTCCGCCAGGATTAATATGACACCCCATCCGGCAAAGGGCACCCTGGTGGATAAGCCCTCCTAAACTGATTCATCAGGGAGTGCCGGGCTTCGGGAAGTATCCCTGGAAATATTTCCCGAAGTGGAGGCCCTGCTTTTCTAAAAATGGTTCCATAAAATCAATATCCTTAATGTATGTATAGGATCAGGCAATGCCTGTGAATATATGCCGCAATGCACGGCAGGTTTCCGTAGGGGGAATTCAGATCTGGTCCCGAAGAAGCCAAACAGCAAAATATGGTGGATGATGTACACTGAAAAATGAGAGGCCCAAAGCCCCTCTGCCGAAGGAGTAATACTATCAGGCGTTCAGAAGAACACGAAACTGTGTACGGACACAACTCTGGAGAGTCCCATTCGATTGGGCGCCGAAGGTGTAAAGGGATTTCACCCGTAAATCCCGAATCTCTCAGGCAAAAGGACAGGGCTGGCAGCCGGGTAACTCCCGCTATGCATGGATGCATACATACATATCACCGCCAGCCTCAGACTTTTTTTCACCAGCAGCCTGAGTGCGGCGGTTGTTTTTTTCTCAGAAAAACGGGTCAAATGTAAGGGGGATATTATTATGGACATGGCTGCAATCAACTCGCTCGTCAATACCATTGACGGCATAGTCTGGGGCCCGGTAATGCTGGTGCTCCTTGTCGGTACCGGCGTGTACCTCACCTGTTTATTGAAATTTCAGACCTGGCGGAATCTGCCCTATGCAATCCACAGCGTCCTGTCTAAAGAAGCCCGTACCACCAAACGAGGCAAAGGCGATGTTTCTCCATTCTCCGCATTAATGACTGCCCTGGCTGCCACCATCGGCACCGGCAATATTGTAGGCGTTGCCACCGCCATGTTCTCCGGCGGCCCCGGCGCCCTGGTATGGATGTGGATTTCCGCATGCTTCGGCCTTACCACCAAATTCTCCGAATGCATGCTGGCTATTAAATACCGTGAAGTGAATGCCAAAGGGGAAATGAAGGGCGGCCCCATGTTCACCATGAAAAACGGCTTCAAAAATAAAACCGCCGGCCGTACCCTTGGTTTCCTCTTCGCACTTTTCTCTGTCATCGCTTCTTTCGGTATCGGCAACATGACCCAGGCAAACTCCATTTCCGGAGCTGTGCAGACCGTCTTCGGCATGCCCCTTGAAGTCTGCGGCGCCATTCTCACCGTTCTGTCCCTGATCATCATCGTAGGCGGTATCAAGACAATTTCCAAAGTTTCCTCTGTAGTTGTTCCCGGCATGGCTGTGTTCTACATCATCGCAGGCGTTATCTGCATTCTTATTAATATCCAGAACGTACCTCACGGCCTCTACCTGATCTTCATGATGGCCTTCAATCCGCAGGCCATCGGCGGCGGCGTCCTCGGCACCATTACCGTCACCATTATGAACTCCATGCGTTACGGCGTTGCCAGAGGCTGCTTCTCCAACGAAGCCGGCCTGGGCTCTGCAGCCATCACCGCTGCTGCTGCTACCACCGATGATCCCGTTCGTCAGGGCTACATCAATATGACCGGTACCTTCTGGGATACCATCGTTGTCTGTACCATCACCGGCCTCACCATCGCTTCCTCCGGCGTCCTCGGCACCACCGATGCCAGCGGCGCACCGCTGAAAGGCATTGCCCTCACCATGGCAGCCTTCTCTTTCAACATCGGCGTCATCGGCACCTACATCGTAGCCATCGGCATCATCCTCTTCGCCTTCTCCACCATCCTTGGCTGGGAATACCACGGCGAAAAAGCATGGGAATACCTCTTCGGAACCCATAAATTCAATATGGTTTACAGAGTTGTCTTCTCCCTGGTTGTTTACGTAGGTGCTACCCAGACCCTTGATCTGGTATGGAACCTTTCCGATATTGCCAATGCACTCATGGCAATTCCAAACCTCATTTCCCTGCTCGTTCTCTCTCCTGTCATCAAAGAAGAAGTCGTCCGCTTCCAGGGCGTACTGGCTAAGGAAAGAGCTGAAAAAGCAGCATTGGCTGCTAAAGAAGAAGGCGCCAAGGCTCGCATCTGAGTCCGCCCTTAACCCTGCAGGGACGCGATGAACAATGGTTCATCTTCCATATCGTTGTCCCCCCCCCTCACTTCCTCGGAAGTGAGAAACACCCCTATCCTGCTCCTCTGAATTCCGGCAGGATAGGGGATATTTTTTGCCTTTTTGTGAAATAGGAAAGGAAAGTTTCCTGGTTTCCGGTTTCCCGTGGCCATGATGACAGGGCAGACAGAGAATCGGTAAAGCCTCCTTCCTCAGGAAGGAGGTGGCGCCGCCAGGCGACGGAGGATAGGTCCGAAAATCAGAGAGACAGGAGATATGAGATATGAGATATGAGATATGAGATATGAGACATCAGACGGCAGACGGCATCGTGATTCTGCATCAGTCAGTTGATTCATTGGAAAGCGCCTTTCATTTTCTTGTATCCCCTTGAGAGGAAATAAGGTGGCAAAGGGTATGAGGCAGTCCGTCGATTGGATACTCTATACTGAACTGACTGCTGCCAGGCGGCGGAGGATAGGTCTGACACGCCCGCAGGCATGTCAGGGGAGCGGCAAAGCCACTCCTTATCCTCTTCCGCTGGCCTTGTCCAAATCAGCCGCAGCCTTCGCTTCTTCCCTGTTTCCATCCCGTTTCATCAAAAGTTTCTGCAGCTTTTTCCGCTTCCCCCTTTCGATGTACTGATGGGCCAGCACATCCGGCAGGGTGGCGCCCAGAGAGATGCCCAGCAGCACCAGCATGGCCTCCACCCCGGTCTGCAGGGCAAGAAGGAGCGCCATGCCGTCCATATGCTGTATATCGATGATGGCAAAGAAGAACCGGTACATGAGCACCCCCGGCACCAGGGGGATGATGGCCGGTATGGTGACCACGAAAACCGGAGCGTGGAAGTACTTGGAAATACTGAAATAAAGGACGGACAGCACAGCGGCGCCGAAGAAGGAGGAACTGGCCATGCCGAAGTGGAAGACCACCATGAATACGTCCCGCACATCCACCGTAATAATGGCTCCCAGGCAGGCCAGGGGGATATACCGTTTTGGGATATTGAACATGACAGAAAAGCCCAGGGCCGCCATGGCTGCTGCCAGGGCCTGGGCCAGGTACAGGTGCTCCGGCGCAATATTCACCGCCGTAAAGCTGGGCACATGGGTGAGCCCCACAGCCCCCGCAATGCCGAAGGTCATGGCCAGCATGATAAGAAGGGTATGGGTCATGCGGGTCATGCCGGAGGTGAGGTAATTATTCAGGAAATCGTCCACTGCATTAATAAGCGGCACCCCCGGTATGAGGGTGAGGGCACAGGCCACAACAGGCAGGAAGGGGGAAATGGCACCGGGCAGGTACATGGTGAGATAGGCGGTAATGGTAGCCGCAAAGGCGGAGGCGGCAATGGTGACATAACCGTTGAACTCTATGCGGGTGCACGCATATTTCACAAGCGCCCCGGTGATGGCCGCCAGCATGGTATAAAGTGCCTCCACCTCGTGGCCGCCGAAAATAAGGCAGAAGGCGGAGGACGCCAGGCCGATGGCCAGAATAGCCAGCCATTCCGGGTAAATCCGGTTCGTGCAGTGCTCGCGGATTTCATGGAGCCGGTTCACAAATACCCCATAGGGCTCATTCTCATAGAGAGCCTCCCGGCTGGTCTTGCTTGTCTGGAGGAAGGTGAGCATATTCACCCCGTGGCGGTAGCACTTGCGGAACATGGTGTGAGTCTTCTTCCCGTCATCCACATTGATCATAATGGTGGAATAGGTAATGTGGATCTGCACATCCTCCCAGTAAATGCCCAGATAAGCAGCGGTCTGCAGCATATCTCGCACAATCCGCTTGCTCCCGGCGCCGCTTTCCATCATCATCTGCCCCGTATCCAGAATCAGCTTTATCTTATCCCGGATGGTCAGGGTATTTTTATCATTATTTTCCAATATAAGACTTCCTTTTTTAAATTTGAAGCAAAAGGATGAATACCTGTATCTCCGCATACAAAAAAAGGCCACTGCTATGCCGCAGATTGTGTTAAGGTTGAGTCTGCTTTACTCATGGGGAAGAAGAGAGCTATAGCGGTGGAAGGAGAATGCCGCCGCTAGGGAAGCACTGATTAATT
>DCJJ01000177.1:6446-8985 GCA_002320515.1 Dialister sp. UBA1703
GCATTGCATAAAAATTCAAGAATAAAAGCAAACAATGATTTAATCAGCGCTTCCCTAGGCGACATTATAAAAACTCAGCCCTGGGCGATACCACAACCCTCTGCACCTTTTCCCGCAACCCTTCTACACAACCTGCCTGCGCCAGCAGGCCACAACCCACGGCGAAGCCGTGCCCCTTTGTGCCCAAAGGGCGCCGCACCCTCTGAACCTTAAGAACCTTCAACCTTCGCCCGCAAAGCGGGCGTCAACCTTTCCCTTGCCCCTTACAGTCTGGTATTCTGGATAAAATCGATATATTCCTTATACTGCTTCGCCATTTCATAATCGTGGAGAGGGAAGCACTCACTGAGCCAGCGGATGAGGAGCCAGGCGCAGCCGAAGAAGACCAGAAACTGGAGAAGACGGTGGATACAGGAATAGGATTTCTTCATTTTCTTTACCCAGCGGGGAGAGAGGGCATAGGCACTGTCATAAATCCACTGCCAGTACAGCACCACAAAAGCCACAAGTCCCGCCCCCATGAGAAGGAGATTCATGAGCCCCACATGGGGCAGAACAATGCGGTAAAACCAGCGCACCGGCTGGTTGATGGCAAAAAACATTTCCTTCGGCGACATCATAATATGCATGAACTCATAATGAATGAGGAACATGAAAGCGCTGCAGGAAAAGAAACAAACCGCCGAAAGGCAGATCAGCGTGGCCAGCTTCCGGCCCACATACACCCGGCAGATCACATTCATCATAAAGAAAATCAGAAGGAGCGTGCCGATGGCGGTGAGGAAATAGGGACTCAGATGATTAAAGGAAGGATCCTTCATGCCGTTCGCTGCATGGGTGAGCACATAGGGGAAAATGAAAATCCATGAAAAGAAAGGAATATACCCTATGCGCCAGAAAGGATGGAGAAGACTCTTCCCTGTCATGAGCTCCGTCAGGAAAATCAGAAGGAAACACTCCCCCATATTCCGCCCGAACCGGTACCACTGGAAAAGCTCCGTAATTCCCAAAATATCATAATAGACAGAAACGATGAGAAGCAGGCAGAAAGCGCCGGCCAGATATATGGCCAGCTCCCTCATGGAAATATCCTGCCACCAGGCGATAAACTTTTCCTTCTCCTGTTCCAGAAACATAGTTCCCCTCTCCCTCATACTATACTTGATTCTAGTATAGAGAAACAGAGCCCCCGCGGCAAGAGGCCAATTTCCGGCGGCAAGAGGGGGACATGAAATACAATCGTGTCAATGCCGGGCAGGAAACTGTATGCAAAAAGTTTCCTGTTGCGATGAACCACAATAGTGTCACGCCGAGTAGGAAACTATACGCGAATAGTTTCCTGTCGCAATGAAACACAGTAGTCCCACGCCTCCCCCGTCATTTCGAGGGTCGGAAGCGGAGTCGAGAAATCTCCTTTGCGAATAGTTTCCTATCGGTAAGAAACACCAATGGTGTCACGCCGAGCAGGAAACCCTTCGCGAATAGTTTCCTGTTGCGATGAACCACAATAGTGTCACGCCGAGTAGGAAACTGTACGCCAAAAGTTTCCTGTCGCTATGAAACACCAGCAGTGTCACGCCGAACAGGAAACTATACGCAAAAAAGTTTCCCGCCGCCGTGAACCCCATGGGTTCCGCGTCGGACAGGAAACTTTTGAATCATTTCATATAATCATAAATCTTTCTTACCGATTCGATATCCTTCATCCGGAAGGGGGAGAGGAAATGAACCAGGCTGCCGATGAAGCCATGGCTTTTCAGGAACCGGCGGGCATCCTCCACAGTTTCCGCGCCGCCGTTTTCCTCATAGCCCCTTCGCACCGCTGCCACCCGGGACTTTTCCTCCCGATAATTCTCCCGGCAGATGCCCTGGAGAAGAAGAAGGAAATCGATGGCCTTCAGGGTCTCCCGATTTCGTGAATAGAGCCGGTTCTCCCAGTCCAGGAACGTGAGCCTTCCGTCCCGATAGGTAATATCCCGAAGCGCCGGACGGCCGTGGATAATATGGTCATGGTGGAGAGCAGCCAGGGCGGCGCCGGTTTCCTCCAGAATGGCCTCCTTCTCCTCCTCCCGCCGTTTGGAGCCCAGAATATTCTTCAGCGTAGGTCCGCCGTCCAGAGTCACCATATAGTCCGGCGTCAGGAGCACCACATCCGGAACCAGCTCACTATGAAAACGGCCTGCAATGGTCATGCGGGCGATTTCATAATAAAACTCCTTCTCCACCGAATACTTCACCAGCTGATTCCGCCCGTTTCCCAGTTTCCGCTTGATCCAGTACTTCTGCTCCTCCAGAGTGAAATCAATAATCCGCTCCTTCGGATTCTCCCGAATCAGCTGCTCCGCCATACCACGGATTCTCTCCGCCTCCATCATCATCCCTCTTTTCTTTATAGTGTATTTAATATATTTAAACTATTGTAACAGACATGGAAAGATTTTGTAAGGAATAACTTAGGGAAGCGCTGATTAAATCACTGTCTGCTTTTCTTCTTGGATTTTTATGCAATGCAAGGAATGGGACAACGCGAATAGCGAGC
>DCJJ01000060.1 GCA_002320515.1 Dialister sp. UBA1703
CCATCGGCCGATTTTAGAAGAAGGGAGGATTGAAAAGTGGAATTCCCTGATGTTTCCTCATTCCCCCGTCATTCTCCTTACCGCGGATATGGAGGATGGCCGTTTGGAAATCGGGTTCATCATCTCATGAGGTCTTTTCATCCCTCTGATACTAATATCGCAGAAGGTTCGATTTTTTTACCCCCTGGAGATAAAAAATTTTAGAAAATTTCTTTGACCTATACTCAAACCTCCTTATTATATAAAGCCGCCCACCAAGGAAGGGGGCTGACGCTCTTCGCCATGCAGCACCGGGGATATAAAAGTGAATCCCGTAACCGCCCTTACCCACCCCTGTTTAAGGGGTGGCGAGCGCCTATATACGCTCTTGCGCCCCCTGCTTGTCAGGCAGCAAAGGAACTGGATTCTCAGTCGTCTTCGACTCCCTGCGAATCCAGTCCCTTTGTCACCCTGAGGGGGCACCTTTCTTGCCGCTATACGATGAGCGACTTAAGTTAGCACAAGGGGAAGCGTAGAGCAGACTTCCCCCTCCGGGGGAAGTGGTGCGCAGCACCAATAGGGGTGCATTTCCATCGGGCCGGAGGCCCGGTTGTTTGGTTTTCACTGCCGTAGGCAGTACTGCCGCCGACAGGCGGCCATAACCTGCGGGGCCGACGGCCCCGTCAACCTTCCTCCTCTGAACCCTTTGAATCTTCTGAATCCGGGCCCCGCAGGGGCCCATTACAAAAAAAGCATGACAATCATTGGTAATTGATGTAAAATAAAACTATTGGATTATGATAATATAGGTTTTTCAGAACTTTGTTTAGAAAAGAGGAAATCTATGAAATATAGAAAAATCACTGCCCTGCTCTGCGCCCTGGCTATTGCCGGTACCGGAGTTTCTTCCGTATTTGCAGAAGACGCTGCAGCAGCTGCTCCTGCAAAGGACAGCTCCGCCGAAGCGGCAGCTCCGGCTGCCAAAGTACCGGAGGTGAATTACACCGACGCCCTTTTGAAAGGCCTGTCCCTGACACTGCCGGATGTTGAAAAATCCGTACAGGACGGCACCTTCAAGAACCTGTCCCCGGAAGCACCGAAGCCGGTGGTGGAACAGCCTGCTCCTGAGCCGGAGCCTCTTCCCGAACCGGAACCGGAGCCCGAGCCGGAACCGGAGCCCGAGCCCGCTCCCGCTGTCAAGTACACCGCCGACCAGGGGGACACCGCCAATGAAATCGACAGCGACGGCACCTACGACGGCATGACCTATACTTCCGAAAAACCGAATGAAAACGCCCTCCGCGTATCCATGGCCTACATCAGCGCCAAAGGCGACACCTTCACCAAATCCGGCGACGTGGACGACGTCACCAATTCCGACCTCTACGGCAAGAACGCCGCCCTCCTCGTTACCCACGGCGGTCACGGCGCCTTCACTGACGCCAGGATTTCCACCACCGGAAACGGTGCCACCGCCGCCTACGGCTACAGCAAGGGCACCTACATTAATCTCACCAATGCCACGATTTCCACCACCGGAAACTTTGCGCCGGCAGCAGAAACAGCGGAAAAAGCCATGATGAAACTGGCTGGTACCACCGCTTCCACCACCGGCTTCGGCTCCCCTGCCATTAAAGTGTCCAAGAACGGCGGCATCATTCTGGCGGAAAACAGCCACTTCACCACCACCGGCCAGGAATCCCACGGCGTATACACTGCCGGTGACGTTACCTTGACCGGAAGCACCGTGAACGCCCAGGCCACCAAAGCGGCAGTCATTAAAAACAACGACACCCTTTCCCTGGAAAACTCCATCCTGGAAGGCAATGAAACAAACTCCGTGCCCTACAACATTGTCCTCTACTCCGACGAATCCGCCATCGGCACCATGGGCACCCAGCAGTTCAATGCCAAAGACTCCACCCTCATCTCCCATAAAGGCGGCATGTTCTACGTTACCAGCACCCACGGCAGAGTGACCCTGGAAAACACCACCATCCAGCAGGATGCTTCTCTCCCGGTATTTACCGTTACCGGCAACGACGGCTCCTTCGGCTGGGGCGAAGCCGGCAGCAACGGCGGCCACATGCAGCTTGTACTTGTGAAACAGGAACTCACCGGCAATATCCTGGTCGACTCCATCTCCGACGTGAACATGAACATCACCGACGGCTCCACCTGGAACGGAGCCATCCACATCGTCCCCAACGCCCAGAACGGCGCTGCCTACCATACCAACGCCAACATCTTCATCGCAGCAGGCTCCACCTGGAACCTTACTGAAGACAGCGAAGTCACTACGGTCACCAACCTGGGCACCATCAACTACAACGGCCACACCATCAAACTGGCCGACGGCACAGAAATGAAAGCATAAGGAAATACAGAAAAAGCGGCGCCTCGGCGCCGCTTTTTTGCATGGAATAAAAATGGGATGGCAGGGGCCTGCTGCTGTGCGGCAGAGGGGCGTATGGCCCTGTGCTGGCCCACGGGCCAAGGGTTGTGTTCGCTTGTCGCTCAGGGGGCAAAGGCCTTGGTGGGCGCCTTTCCATTTATAGAAGGCGCCGGTATGATAAAGCCTTCACAACCGCCCTATCGGGCGATGGAAATACATCCCTTCTGCCACCTGCGGCGTCATCTCCCCCGGTGGGGGAAGTTTGCTCTATGCTTCCCCTTAGTGGTAACTTAAGCAACACAAGGGTAAGAGCCGCTAAAACTTCCCTCTCCGGGGGAAGTACCGCCGAAGGCGGGGATAGGGGTGCATTTTCAACGGGCGCCAGCCCGGTTTGTATGCTTTCCTTTCGCGCCAAGGGTGCGGTTTTTCGGTTTTATTATCATGGCGTCTTCATTATATAAAGGCTGCCCACCAAGGAAGGGGGCTTTTGCACTTCGCCATGCAGCACCGGTGACACAAAAGTAAATCCCGTAACGCCCTTGCCCACCCCTATATAAGGGGTGGGTGGCGAGCGCAGCGAGCCGGAAGGGGTCAGCCGCAAGGCTGCATTATAATTCATTGCCCGCAGGGCAATCCACAACCCTATGAGCCCCTCTGGTGACACCCCTTCCAGAGGAAGAAGGCTTTTGCACTTCGTCATGCAGCACCGGTGACACAAAAGTAAATCCCGTAACACCCTTGCCCACCCCTATATAAGGGGTGGGTGGCGAGCGCAGCGAGCCGGAAGGGGTCAGCCGTAGGCTGCATTATAAGATTCATCGCCCGAAGGGCCGTCAAACCTAAGAACCCTCCGGCCAAAGGCCGGTCAATCTTAAGAACCTTTTTCCCATCCCCTGAGCGTTAGCGAACACAACCTTTCTACACAACCTGCGGGCCCTTTTGGCCCGCGCCGCTTCACGGCCCAAAAATCCCTCCATTGCAGGAGGATTTTTTATTTCCAAAGAAAAGGATTCCCTGCTTCATGGATAATCTCCTGTGTTTTCAAAGACCGGAAAAGCAGAAAGCCCAGCCCCGGCTATGGAGGAGAATGTGTGAAAAATAAGAAGTAAAACGTATACTTTTGTATACATTTTACAGTTTCCAGTGTAGTCTATACTTTTTGCGGAAGGAGCGGAGAGCCGCCGCTCTGTGAAATATGGCAGAAATGGCAACTTTGCAAGTGTGAATAATATGCATAAATATGCGTTATGTAAAGCCGCGCCTCTTTAGAAAGTACGGGAAGCTCTGCCGGAATGAAACTGGCAGAGCTTTTTTTATGGTCATGAAAACCACTTGGACATAAAATTGACCACTTTTGCAGAAAAACGACCACTTTTGCAGAAAAAATAGAAACAGGAAATCTTTTCGGATATAGTAATGACAGATGAAACGTAAAAATTACATAGGTACTGAGGCAGCGTCAAAAGTCGAAAAAATATTGACCCCTGACCTTTATTTCGCGCGCCCCAAAACAGGAAAAGACGAAAAGAAAGACCGATTTCCTTGGAGCTTTAGGAAAAAACGCAGCCGGCAGCACCTGTATAGTCCTTCTGCATAATCTGTATAAACGGATTCGAAGGCCCGCTCTGAGCCTTGAAGATATGAGTATACACAATAAGAACCGGATAAAGGAGGCATGGGTACAAACCGGTTCCGCCGCTGGGACGAACCCCCTGGGGCTATGTGAGTCAAAAATGCGGCACATCCGGCGCTAAGCCGCAAGAAAATGATTCAGAGCATCTATCATTTCCACTCAAAGGAGGGTATCAATATGAATAAGATCTATAAAGTCATCTGGAGTAAAGCAAAACACACCTATGTGGTGGCATCGGAAATCGCCAAAGGCCACACCAAGGGCGAAACCACAGGAAAAGGACTGAAGAGACTGGCAGCAGCTCTTATGGGTCCAAACTTCGCCTGGGCCGCGGACATCGTGACGGTCACGGATACGAGCACTACGTAGCAGACGATGTACACCAAAGATGGAGCAGATAATACCTTTGCCACAAAGGGAAGCCTGACCACAGAAGCAACTGAGCGTGCAAATGTCGATTCGACCCTGCAGACCAATATCGACAACGAAGTTACAAACCGTAAAGCAGCAGATTCGACCCTGCAGACCAATATCGACAACGAAGCTACAAACCGTAAAGCTGCCGATACAACCTTGCAGAGCAATATCGATACAGAAGCAACGGACCGCAAAAACGCGGATAAAACCATTCAGCAGGCTGTAGATGCCAAAGCAAATGCGGCTGACGTATATAGCAAAGATGTTGCAGATGATACCTTTGCCACAAAGAAAAGCCTGGCCCAAGAAACCACCGACCGTGAAACTGCTGATATGAACCTTCAGAAGGCTGTAGATGCCAAAGCAAATGCGGCTGATGTGTACAGCAAGGCCGATGCCGACACGACATTTGCTACCAAAACTGAAGTCAATACAGCAGATACGAATCTGCAGAAAGCGATTGACGATGAAGCTAGGAAACGGAAGTACTCGGTGACTAATCTGGAAAATGCAGATAAGCAGCTCCAGACCAATATTGATACCGAGAAAACTGCCCGTGAATCAGCTGATTCCGCACTGGACGCCAGAACGTCCGCGTTGGAAGCCAAGACAGGGTCTCTTAACAGAGTAGCTGCTGCTAATAGTACTTCTATTAATGAATCCATGACACTTAAGGACAAACAGTATAGTGCAACTCTTCAGGTTAATGGAAGCGGAGCACAGATTGGTGTAGTCAATAATTCGGTGGCAGGACTTGCCAATGATGGCGGTACTGCTTATACAGAATATCGCGCCAGAACCTGAATGCCCTGGATGAACGGATTACCAATGTAAAAGAATATCTGGAAAAACAGACATCTGATACCTATGTAAGCAAGGACGCCGCAGCAGTTCAGGATGGGGCCATCGTGAAAGCTGACAAGACCATCGGCGAAAACGTGACCAACCTGGACGCCGCCCTGGCAAAGGAAACGGCAGCCCGCCTTGGTGCCGATAAAGCCCAGGACGAAGTGATTCAGCAGGTCAACCAGAATATGGTAGATGGGTTCAATACCATCAACAAGAATATGGCTGATGGATTCACTGCCTTGAATCAGGCAGATGCCAATGAACTGGCAGGCCGTGTGGCAGCGGATAAAGAACTTGTCAAAGCAACCAACGGAGGCCTTGCCCTCAATAACAAAAATGTTCTCCAGAAAAACGAAACGATTATTGCTGAGGATGGTACGGTAAAGACTACTACGACAGCCGCTGATACCCTTATCATGAATGAAGGGAAAACTAACCAGATTACTCTCAGTGAAAACGGTATTAAAGTTGGCCTGAACAGTGGAGTCATGGACAAAGACGGGTTCTATGCCGGCGGCGATACAGCGGAGGCGGCAAAGGCGGCCCTCAATGCTGATGGCAGCATCAAGGGCGCTGGTGGTATTTTCACGGTTGATGGAACAACTGGCAACGTAAGCACAAAAGGCAGCTTGGCTGCTGCTTCCGGAACGATTGGTAATGTGAGCATGTCTGCTGATGGTACAGTGACCGGCGTGAAAGACCTGACTGCTTCCGGAAAGGTTACAGCTGGCAGCTTTACTGACGGTACAGCCACCATGTCAAATGGTAGCCTGAATGGGGTAAACCAGATTAATGCTACGGGAAATATCGTCACCACCGGCAATATGCAGGCTCATGACATGACGGCGACCGGGACCATTACTGGCCAGAATATCAACGGTACCACAGGTACCTTCGGCTCCCTGTCTACCACTGGAAATGCCTCTGTAGGCGGAACCCTGACAACCAATGGCATTACCAACACCGGCAATGCAACTACCGATACGCTCACTGTAAATCACAATGCTACCGTAGGTGGCAATCTGGGAGTAACCGGCGATATTACCGGTAAGAGCCTGAATGTAGGTACCGGCGACATCAAAGGCGGCCAGATTACCGGCACCGGACTGGATGTAGGCGCGGGTACTATTAAGACTACAGGAGCAGTGGAGACCGGTACTCTGACTACTACTGGCAATGCTACTATCGGCGGCGACCTGGATGTGAAAGGTGACCTTTCTGTAGAAGGCGAATTCAATGCCAAGACCCTGTCCAGCAAACTGGATGAAAACAACTACACCACCATCAACGGCGGCAAGACCGAGTCCATGAATCTGAAAATGGATAAGAAAACGGGTGAATTTCAGGCAAGTGGTTCTACCTTCGATGAAACCGGCAGCAATGCATGGGCGAATGATAATGATTCTATCGGCAAGAGCAGCATGACCGCAGATAAAATCAGCCAGTCCCTGTCCGATAACCGCGACAACCCGCCAAATGCAGCATCCCGTGTACTGTCCCAGAATACGGCTAACAAGTATGAAATTACCGATTCTGTTGTAGAAGGAAATCAGTCCAATGTGGAAAATCGCACTGCGGATACTACAGACTCCCAGATTTCTTTTAAGGATGACAGCGGCAAAGTCCTGAATAAGTCCTACATCACTCAGAACCTCAAGAAAGTCCTGATGGGTGTAGAAGAGGGGGATAATAAGACCACCATCGAACAGGATGCAAATAATATCACCAATACCGCAAAGAACGGCACTATCAAAAATGATGCAGGTAAACTTGTCAATACAGCCAGCGGCACCATTGCTAATATGGCTGGAAATGACATTACCAACACCTCAACCAATGGCAATATTGCTAATACTGCAGCCAATGGCACGATTTCTAATAATGCCAAGAATCTGACAAACACGGCTTCTGAGAACATCACTAACAAGGCTGAAAATGGTAATATCAGCAACATTGCTTCCAATGGCACAATCAGTAATGAAGCGAAGACCATTTCCAACAAAGCTACCGAAGCGCTGACCAATGATGCCAAAACCATCACCAATAAGGCTAGTGAATCCGTAACCACCCAGATTGGAGACGGTTCGGCAGTGAAGAGTGTTATGAATGGCAATGGCATTGCCAATACAGCAACAGACAAAGCCATCACTAATGACGCTGCTACCATCACCAATACCGGCACCACCAGCGTGACAAATCAGGTTGGCAATAACAAAGTCCTCGTTGATACCACCCATGTACAGTCCGCATTTGGAAATACCATCTACACCACCTGGGATGAAAGCGGTATCACAAACAATGCAACGGATAAGACCGTAGCAACCAATGCCAAGAATATCCAGAACACCGCAACCGGTGATATTACCAACACCGCTGAAAAAGGTACCATTACCAATAAGGCACAGAATCTTGTCAATGATGCTTCTGGCAATATGACCACCACTGTCGGCGGCGAAATGAAGACCACCGTCACCGGCAAAGTCACCGAAGACTACAAATCCGACCTGGATACCAAGGTAGGCGGAAACCAGATCACGGTCGTAACTGGTGACAGCAGCCTGACGGCAGAAAACATCACCAATAAGGCAATGGTAAAACTGTCCAACTCTGCGGCAGATATTGAAAATACCGCTACCAAGTCTATTACAGACAAAGTAGGTGAAAACACTTCCTGGAAGATGACAGATGGAACGGTAGTTGAATTGGTTAAAGATGTATCCGGTAAGACTAATCAGATCACCACGACAGCCGCTGATACTTATCAGTATGTCAAGAATGGTGATAATACACTGGCTAAGAGAACGTCTTCCACGAATGACAATCTCAACATTACCGATGACACCAATACATATACCAAGATTACGACTGCAACCAGCAACAAACAGACCGTTACGGATGGAACGGAAACAGCTTCCACTAATCTGACCAAGGCAGCATCGAATACCTTAATTAAAAATGGGACTCAGAGCGTTCTGAATCATATTGCAGCGGATACCAGCTATACTGTAATGAATGAGAATGGCAATGGTTCCAGACGGCAGCAGACTGCATCTGAGATTCTTGATCGGGTAACCGATGGCACGGATACCAGTGAAGTGAAACAGACCGCGTCCGAAGTAGCAGCCAGCGCGAAGAATATTTCCAATACCGCAACGGACAAGATTACCAGCCAGATTGGCGATGGCTCTAAAGTAAAGAGCGAAATGACTGCTGATAGCATCACCAATACTGCGGAAGGCGGCACCATTTACAACAAGTCGAAAGATATCCTGAACGAAGCGTCCGGTGGCATCCTGAACTTTGCAGGTGGAGAAATTGGAAATTCTGCCACTAAGATTACCAATATCACCGGTGACAACACAGTGACCAGCGATACCAAGGGTACCACCTTTGAAAACAAGGCACACAGCACTGCCATTGAAGGAGGATCCGTCACAAAGACCACCATTTCCGGAAACACCCTGGAAACCGGCAAGGCAACCATGGACTATGCGGAAGTGATGAAAGACCTGGGCGTTCGCGGCAATGCAGCGGTAGATGGAAACACCACCCTCGGCAAGAAAGGCGCAGACACCACTCTTACCGTCAACAGCACGTCCACCTTCAACAAAGATGTCACCATGAAAGAGAACCTGGATGTGGAAGGCACCACAACTACCGCTAAACTGGTGGTTAACAACGGAGCAACAATCAAAGGCGGAGCTGCTGTTACCGGCGGCACCACCACCGATAAACTCCATGTGACAAGCACTGCAACCTTTGATGATATTGTGACCATGAAGAAAGACCTCTCGGTCGGCGGAAATGTGGATGCAGCTTCCTACACCGTAAAAGATACAGACATCAAGATTGATAAAAATGGCATCAATGCCGGCGGCACCAAAGTCACCGGCCTGGCTCCGGCAGATATCAGCCACGCAGGCTCCACCGATGCCGTTTCCGGCGGACAGCTCTATGAGACCAATACCAGGGTCAGCGGACTGGAAACCCGTATGGGCACCGTGGAAACCAAAGTGGATAAACTGGATGGCAAGATCGACAAGGTAGGCGCCAACGCCGCAGCTATGGCAAACCTGCACCCCCCTGGAATTCGATGAAGACTCCAAGTGGAACATTGCGGCAGCAGTAGGCAGCTCCGGCAGCGAAACTGCCAGTGCGGTAGGCGTATTCTACCGGCCTAATGAAAACGTGATGGTCAATGCCTCCGATGCCATGGGCACCGGTGAGAATATGTTCGGCGGCGGCGTATCCCTCCGTCTCGGCCACGGCGGCAACAAAGCCAAAGAGGCACAGATGAAGGCGGCTGCAGCAGAAAATAAGGAACTCCGCGCCAAAGTGGACGATCTCACCGCCCGCATGGACGCACTCCTCTCCGTACTGAATCCCAATATGTCGAAAGATTTCCCGGATGTGCCGGAAAACCACTGGGCCTACGAAGCCGTTTCCCGTCTGGCAGGCAATGGCATCGTGGAAGGCTATGAGGACGGCAAGTACCATGGAGAACGGCAGATGACCCGCTATGAAATGGCAGAAATCATCTACAACGCCCTCTCCAAAGGCGCGAAGGCGGAAAAGAAACTGGTTGAAGAATTCCGCCCCGAGCTCCAGGCCATGGCAGCCCAGAAAAAAGCCTAGCCTCACTAATCACTCCCCCTTTATCCCTCCAAGCCGGATGACTGCTAATATGAAGGACAGTGATATGAGGATATAATCCCTGCCCCTTCCCCCGGAGGGGAAAGGGATAATAAACCCCCGGGACGAAAGTCCCGGGGGTTTTGCGATGGGATATGGACACGCCGTTATGGACACGCCCTGCGGGCGCTCAGGATGGCGGCCCGCCTTCCACCGTCATCCTCGTATAGTATGTGTAG
>DCJJ01000047.1:0-6155 GCA_002320515.1 Dialister sp. UBA1703
GCAGAATCGAATTTCATATGTATTTTTATCCAATGCGGCGTCATAAGTCTTCTTAACCCTCAGCGCACAGGCGCCGTCAAACCTGAGAACCTTTTAAAACAAGCGAGGCATTCCCATGTCTGTTACCTGGATGATTTTTGAAATATTAGGCACCATTGCCTTTGCCTTTTCCGGCGCCGTGGTAGGTCTCTACCGGCGTATGGATATTTTCGGCATTACGGTGCTGGCGGTGATGACCGGCGTAGGCGGCGGCATGATCCGGGATGTGCTCTGCGGCATTATCCCTCCTTCCGCGCTGTCCCATCCTACCAGTCTTCTGGTGTCCATCGGCACCGCCCTCTTTGTCAGTTTCCTTTATCCCTTCTTCCGCATCCCGAAGAAGGGAAAGTTGATTATTTCTCTTTTTTACCATATTTCCGATACCATCGGCCTTTCTGCCTTTACGGTGACCGGCGTGCTCACTGCTTTTTACGCCTGGCCGGCCTATGAATATGTGCTGCCCACCATGCTGGGGCTCATTACTGCTGTTGGCGGCGGGGTCATCCGGGATATGATGGCCCGCCGCATGCCGGTGGTGCTCTATATGGACGTCTATGCCATTGCCTCTGTGGCCGGCGGACTTCTGATGTGCATTCTGCACCGGCACCTGCCGCTGTCCCTGGTGTCCTGGATTGCCTTTGGGGCGGTGCTGCTTCTTCGGGTGGCCGCCATCCATTACGGCTGGCAGCTTTATCATCCTCACCGGCGGATGGGGAAAAGAAATCATGATGGAAAGGGGGCTGTGAAATGAGGGATAAGGAAGAAGGGCTGTCCTTTATTTTTACGGAATGGGGCTTTTTAGCAGATGATGGAAGCGGCGAATTGACTGCTTCCATGAAGAAATGGAAAGAACGATTTGAGGAAGAACGCTGGCAGGCTCTTTACGACCTGGGCTTTCAGGAAAAGGGGGAGGGCAGTCCTTCCTTTACCTTCCTGTGGCGGCTGGCTTCTTCCTTTGCCCATGTGCTTCTGACGTCGCCGCTTTTTCCCTTTCTGAAGGAAAAGATGGAAGTTTCCCTGCCGGAGGAAGAGCGAAGAAAGCTCATGGATTCCGTTCCCTACGGACCGGGCACGGAATGGGTAGATGAAAAGTGGTTCGCCCGGGCGGAAAGCTGCCTCAATGCAGCCTTTCATCAAGATTTCCGCTCCTTCGGCGGGCCGGCGGAGAACTATATCCTGGCGAAGAAGAAAGGGGCGTCCCTGCCGGATCGGGTCTATTTCCATCTGGTGGAAAACAGAAAGGATGAAATCTACCCTTTCGCCTTCCTGGCTACCTATGCCACCTTCGACGGAGAGGGGAAAGCCCGGCAGATGCCCCTTTACTATGCGCTGGAGGAGTATAAAAAGGACCGGGAAAAACTGGTGCGTCTCCTTTCTTCTTTGAATAAGGCCTCCGAGGTCATTCCGCATCTGGCGGATTTCGTGGAGGATGGCACCATTCTTCATCCCTTCGGCGTCACATCAAAGGAGGCCTGGGATTTTCTGAAGGCTGTGCCCCTTCTGGAAGAAAAGGGCATTTACTGCCGCATTCCCAACTGGTGGAAACAGGGCAAAAGCAGGCCTGCCATTTCCGTCTCCCTGGGTGGCAGGGAGGTGGAGCCCCTGGGGCTGGATACCATTCTTTCCCTGCGCCCCTCCCTTTCCGTGGACGGCGTGAAGCTGACCAAAGCGGATATCAAAGAACTTATGAAGGAAACGGAAGGCCTTTCCTTTATCAAGGGAAAATGGGTGGAAGTGGACCATGAAAAACTGGCCAAACTGCTGAAGAAAATGGAAAAGCTGGGAGGCGCCATGTCCTTCCGGGAGGCCCTTCAGAGGGAAGGAACGGCAGAGGGCGGCGAGGTAAGCTATGTACCGGGGACCTGGCTTTCCCAAATGCTGGGCCTTATGAAGAATCCCGTCTCTATCGGCGCTATTTCCCTTCCGAAAACCTTTAAGGCATCCCTCCGCCCTTACCAGGAAGAGGGGTACCGGTGGCTCTGCACCCTGTCAAAACTGGGCTTCGGCATGTGTCTGGCCGATGACATGGGCCTTGGGAAAACGGTGCAGGTGCTGGCCTATATGGAAAAGCTGCGCACGGAAAGTCCTGACAGCCGGGTGCTTCTTATCGTTCCTGCCTCCCTTCTGGGAAACTGGGAAAAGGAAATCGGCCGTTTTGCGCCTTCTCTTTCCTTCACTCTCCTTCACGGATTAAAGGGGGAGGAAATGGAAGAAAAGGCGGCCCATCCGGAGACCTTCCTCACCATCACCACCTACGGTATGGCCCAGCGGCTGGAAGGACTGAAGCAGGTGCACTGGACGGCGGAAATTCTGGATGAAGCCCAGAATATCAAGAACCCCAATACCCGCCAGACCAGGGCGGTGAAAGCTATCCCTGCCCGATCCCGGCTGGCCATGACCGGTACGCCGGTGGAAAATAATCTCACCAACCTGTGGTCCCTTTTTGATTTCCTGAATCCCGGCCTTCTGGGAAGCCGCTCCCGTTTCCTCCGTTTTGTCAAAGACCTCTCTGAAGAGGACAGGGGCTATGAGCCCCTTCGGAAAATGACGGGGCCCTTCGTGCTCCGGCGGCTTAAAACGGATAAGCACATCCTGTCCGACCTGCCGGACAAGCTGGAAACGGTGGAATACATTCCCCTGTCCATGAAGCAGACTGCCCTGTACCAGGGCGAGCTGGACAAACTGTCCCATATGCTGAAGGAAGAAAGAAGCGGCGGTATCCGGCGGAAAGGGCTGGTGCTGGGAGCCATTGCCAAGCTGAAACAGATCTGCAACCATCCCGATGAATTTCTGGGGCAGAACCGTTTCAGGCCGGAAGACAGCGGGAAATTTATCCGGCTTCGTGAAATCTGCGAAGTCCTCCTTGAAAGGCGGGAGCCGGTGCTCGTTTTTACCCAGTACAGGGAAATGACAGAGCCCCTTGCCCGATACCTCACCAAAGTTTTCGGCCGGCCAGGCCTTGTCATCCATGGCGGCACGGCGGTGAAGAAACGGATGGAACTGGTGGACGAGTTCAACGGCGAAAACTATATTCCCTTCATGGTTCTTTCCATCAAGGCTGCCGGCACAGGGCTTAACCTCACCAAGGCATCCTCCGTCATTCATTTCGACCGCTGGTGGAATCCGGCGGTGGAAGACCAGGCCACGGACCGGGCTTACCGCATTGGCCAGACAAAAAACGTGACGGTTTATAAATTCGTATCCCGGGGCACCATCGAAGAAAAAATCGATACCATCATCGAAGACAAAAAGAAGCTGGCCCGGGAAGCAGTGGGCAGCGGAGAAGCATGGATTACAAAACTGTCGGACAAAGAGCTGCTGGACCTTCTGAAACTGGACAAAGAGGAAGGAGATGACCTGTCGTGAGCTGGTCTAAAGATTTCTACCCCGCCATGAGCGTGGACGAGCTTCGGGAAAAGGCCCGAAAGGCCCTCTGGGATGCGGCAGGAAGAGGAAGACACCTGTTCCCTGTGGAAGTCCCCGGCCACACCATCTGCCGCACCTGGTGGGGCAAAGCCTGGTGCAGTAATATGGAGCAGTACCTGGACTATGAAAACCGCCTGCCCAGAGGCCGCTCCTACGTGAGAAACGGCGCTGTCATCGACCTGGTTATCGGCGAGGGAAAAGTGACCGCCCTGGTGCAGGGGAGCCGGAGCCGTCCCTACAAGGTGGAAATCAAAGTGAAACCTCTGGGTCAGGTGAAAATGAAAAAAGTGTCTGCCCTCTGCAGCCGGCAGCTGGACAGTCTGGAAGAACTGGTGAAAGGAAAATTTCCCGAAGCCCTGGAAACCCTCCTCACCGAAGAAGGGGCCCTCTTCCCCTCCCTGAAGGAAATCAGCTTCGACTGCAGCTGCCCCGACTGGGCCCGCATGTGCAAACACGTGGCGGCTGTCATGTACGGCATTGGCGTAAGGCTTGACGAAAACCCCTTCTACTTCTTCATCCTCCGGGGCATCGACCCGGAAGCCCTCCTTAAACGTACCGTGGAAGACCACGTGGAAAAACTCCTGGCCCACAGGGACGTGAAGAACGATCGGATTATTGATAATGAGGACATGGAGAAGCTCTTTCATCTGGAGGGGTGAGGGCAGAGGCCGCTGTTCGCTTACGGCTATCCGCTGTCCGGGGAGGAAGGGAAGCATTGTGTAATGCTGCTGCCGACGACAGGCGGCATAAAAACTCATCGCCCGACAGGGCGATACCACTACCCTCAGCTGCTGAAAGCGGCTGTCGCCCCCAGAGCGGAGCGAACACAACCCTTTTACATAACCTGCCGCGGAGCGGCGCCCCTTTTTGCAGCAAAGCTGCAAAAAAAATCCCCTTGACAAAACAAAAATCCGGCGTTATGATTCCTATAAGCTTCTGAAAGCGAAATAGAAATAAGCGATGAACGAGAAAAAGGGTGCTTTTGATCTTGCAGAGAGCCGGTGGCTGATGAAAACCGGTAGACGGGGGCATACTGTTAGTCACTCGAGAGCTTTTCTGCCGAATATAGTAAGCAGAAACGTCCATTCACGTTACGAATAAGGAACCGCAAGTATAATGTAGGGTGGTACCGCGAAATATTCGCCCCTATCTCCGGCTGAGGCTGGAGGTAGGGGCTTTCTGTTCAGGCACATTCTATCTTATGCGGCGGGAGAAGAGATAAATCAGAGTGGTACCGCGGAAATCCGCCCCTGCCGGCAGCTTATGCTGCCGGTGGGGGCTTTTTTATTTCATCTTTATCCATCAGAAGTTAAGGAAACAGTGATTTGTAGGAAGGCAGTTAAAGGAAAGAGGTTTTCATTATGCAGAAGAAATGGTTAAAAGGTATGGCAGCAATGATGACGGCAGCAGCAATCTGCGGAGCATTCGCAGGATGCGGCGGAGACAAGAAGGCAGGCGGAAACGCCGGCGGCGCGCAGACCGTGAAATTCGGCTTCCTGGGCGCTTACACCGGCCCGGCCGCTGCCTATGGCCAGGCTATGAAGGACGGCACGGAACTGGCTGTGGAAGAAATCAACAACAACCCCAATACCAAGATGAAGATCGACCTCAAAACCTATGATACCAAGGGCGTGAAGGCAGAAGCCATCAATGCCATGAAGAAGTGCATTGAACAGGACAAGGTACTGGCCATCGAAGGACCGACACTGTCGGGCTCCATGTTTGCTGCCGGCCCCATTGCCCAGCAGTCTAAGGTCGTTGCTTTCGGCACCGGCACCACTGCCCCTGGCATCACCGACCTGGGTGACTATATCTTCAGAAACGCCATCCCCGGCAAAATGGCCATCCCCATTACCGTAAAGAAGGCCCATGACAAACTGGGATTCAAGAATGTAGCCATTATGTACTCCAACAATAACGACCAGATGGTAGGGGAACACGGCATTTACGAAGAACTCTTCAAGAAGATGGGCATCGACGTTATCGACACCGAAACCTTTGCTGACAAGGACACCGACTTCTCCGCCCAGCTCACCAAGATTCAGGCTGCCAACCCGGACGTCATCTGCATTGCAGGCCTTTACCAGGAAGGCGCCCTCATCGTTAAGAAAGCCCGTGAAATGGGCATGAAACAGCCTATCATCGGCAATAACGGATTCAACAGCCCAGCCTACATCGAACAGGCCGGCGCCGCTGCTGAAGGCACCCTGGTAGCAACTCCATGGAACGCCGAAAGACAGACCGAAAAGGCACAGCATTTCCGCAAAGCCTTCAAGGAGAAATACGGCCACGAACCGGACCAGTTCTCCGCCCAGGCCTACGATGCCATCTACGTTATGCATGAAGCCGCTGAAAAATCCGGCAGCACCACGGACAGAAAGAAATTCCGCGATGCCCTGGCCCAGATCAAGGACTTCGAAGGCGCAACCGGCAAGTTCCAGTTCGACGAACACAGAGATCCGAAGATGGACCTGGACGTTCTCCAGGTGAAAGACGGCAAATGGGTTCCTTTCGCTTAATAGAAAAACATCTTTCCTTCCAAAAAAAGCAGGCATTTCGGTGTCTGCTTTTTATATGGGAGATATGGGGGCGGGAAAGGGTATGTACAAAAGCAGGAGGGTTCAGGCGCCTTTCGGCGCGGTCGGGATCGGGACCGGGACCGGGGCGGTGCTTTCCCGTATTCCCGAAGG
>DCJJ01000047.1:6180-6529 GCA_002320515.1 Dialister sp. UBA1703
GGCCCTGGGCGCCAAGGGTTCTGTCCGGGACCGGCTGACGCCTCCCGGACGGGTTGAGGGCTCCGCCCTCGGGAGTTATATAGTATCGCTGCGCTGGCGAGGTACGGCGCCTTCGGCGCCATCATATATATATGCCTATACCGCCTGCGGCAGGGGGGACAATAAAGCTCCGTGACGCTATCTTTTGATAAGTGACTCTACTTTAAGCACAGGTTGTTCTGTCCCCCGGATGGGGTGGCAAGGGAACACGATTCGTAAGGGAGCAAAGCGACCTGAGAATCGTGTGACACGCTTTCCCGGGGAGAAGTCCGGCGCAGCCGGATAGGGGGAGGCGAGCGCAGCGAGCCAG
>DCJJ01000020.1 GCA_002320515.1 Dialister sp. UBA1703
GACAGTGATTGAATCAGCGCTTCCTTAGATGATGATAAATATAAAATGATGAGATTAGAATGGAGCGTCTTCCGGCGGCGGAGCCTGCCGGCCCCGTCCTTCAGGGCAGGGAGAACCATAACGGTGGTCACGGTCTCTGTCATCTCTCTCAAAGCGGCGCTCATGGTGCCTTTCATAGCGGTGGTCGCCATCGTTGTTATCTTTGTGGAAGCGGCGTCCATGGCGCCCTTCGTGGTGATGGCCGTTATCGTCGTCTCTTTCAAAGCGGCGCGCATGGCGTCCTTCGTAGTGATGGCCGCTGCCGTCCCGGGGGCGGTTTCTCATTTCGCCAAAGCCCCGGGCGGGAGTTCCTTCCGGCCGACGTTGGCCCTGCATGGGCTTGTGGATAACAGGGCCGTCGGAATGTTCTGCATTGAGCAATGCGATGCGGTAGTCCCGGCTTGCCCCGGCTGACGGCGCAGATGGGGATTTAGCTTCCAGGGAAGCGGCGGATACACCATTTCCCAGTGCGGCGCCTGCTGCGGAGAAGGAAATCAAAAGGACTGCGGCGGTGATTGTTTTTTTCAGGTTTCTCATAGGTAAGCCCTCCTTTGCTGCGGGGGATGGGGATTACAGGCGGTGCCAGGTGATGCCGTCGTCATCCTCTACGTTCTTCTTTTCAGGATTTCCTTTCTTTGCATCCTGTTCTCTTGCTTCCGGATGCTGTTCATAATATTTTTCTTCCCAGGGTTTAAGCTTCCGCTGGGGGCCCTGGGCCTTTTCTTCCTTCATTTCCTGCTGGTGCTTTTTGTCCTTATGAACTTTCTGCTTTCTGTTCTTTTCCATATGCTTCTTTTCCTTGTGAAGCTGCTGGCCCTTTTCCTGCTGGTATCCCTGGTGGGGACCGTAGTCAGCGGCGGAAGCGCTTTCTGCAAAGAAGAATCCGCCGGCCAGAGCCAGACCGGTGATGGATGCGATGACGAGTGCGTTTAATTTTTTCATAATGAACCTCACTTTCAAAAACTGAACTACTTTTTCCGAGGGAGCTTCCCTGAAACTCCCTCATTATATTCTGGGGATATATATAAATCAATGGCGGAGCTGGTATTCTCCAGGGAAGGGCCGATTCATTCGCTGCCTGTATTTATTTTTATAAGCAGACTCTATGAATCAGTACTTCCCGACCATGATGGACAGATTATTTATCGGTATCAGGCGCCTGCCGGTTATCAGGCAGGTTCCTTCCCGGGCCCATAGCATTTCTGTCGTGGTGATTTCTCATGTCCTCCCGCATCCGGTCATTAGAAGGGCCGTTTCTGAAATCCTTCCTGTCCTTTGGCCAGCCTTTGAAATTTTCCGTTATTTTCGGGCCGTTCTCCGCCATCCAGCGGTGGTAGGCGGGAAGGTCATTGATGACAAAGGAGAAGGTGCCGATCATGAGGGAAATGATGGCCAGAGCCACGGAGGCGATAATTCTTTTCATCGACTGTCACCGCCTTTGGCAGGGGAGGCTTTGAAGCTGTTTTCAATGGCCTGGCTTCCTTCCCGGGCAATGAGGTAAATGGAAAGGGCGGTAAAGATGCCGAAGCTTCCGATGGAGGCCAGGGTGAGGAAGCTGAACCGGGGCAGAGGCGCCATGCCGTGGAAGGGGGTAAGATTGGTGGAAAAGAGGCCGATGACCAGTCCGGCAGCGGCCAGTACCACCACGGCCATAATGATTCCGGCGGCATTTAAGAGCCGGGCGGTCATGCGGGCGGTGGTTTCCGCCGCCTCCGGAAGTCTGGGACTCACTTCCGTCCAGGTTTTTGCAACCCTATCCTGGGCGTCTTTTGCCATTTTCAGGGCATTGTCCTTCAGCTGGCCGGTTTTTGTCCTTTCATCCACCACGCCTTCCGACTGGTAGGAGTCATAAATATCTCTGGGGCTCCCCAGCTCTTTGGCAATCTGCTCCTCTGTAAGGCCCCGTTTCTTTCCTTCTTCAAAATGGGACTCATAGTCAGATAATATTTCCTTTACTTCTTCCGGCTTTCCATTGCGGAAATAGTAGCGGAGAAGATCTAAGAATTCTGTTTCATTCATGGATATCGCCTCCTTCGGTGAGTATTTTCTTCACGGCTTTTGTGAATTCTGTCCATTCCCTGAGGGATTCTTTGAATTCCTCCCGCCCGGCGTCGGTGATGCGGTAGTATTTTCGGGGAGGGCCATTGTGGGATTCAGCCAGGTAGGTATCTACCAGCCCGTCCTTCTTGAACCGGTTCAGCAGAGGGTAAATGGTACCCTCCGACATTTCAATGTATTTTGAAATCTCCGTCACCAGCTCGTAACCATAATAGTCTTTTCTTCTGAGCATGGATAGAACCACGATTTCCATGACGCCTTTCTTCAGCTGGATGTTCATGGCTTTTCCTTTCTTAAGGCATCAGAGGTTCTTCTGATGAAATTCGGGGGCCGGCTCTTGAACCGGCGGTCAATTTCCTTGCTAATAACAATATATCACAAAGTACTTTGCAATGCAAGGTACTTTGTGAAGTATAGTGAATATTTACCAAAAGTCATGGAAGGCGCTGTGTATGCCGAATCTGCAATTTTACATTTTCCTGTTGACGGATGGAAGAAGATTGGGTATCATCATATCCATATTTAAACAAGTACATGCTGTGAACGAGAAGGAAACAGACGGGAAGCTTCAGAGAGCCGGCGTATGGTGAAAGCCGGTGCGGAAAATCTGCGGACTATCACTCGTGAGCTTCCTGGTTGAAAGAATTTTCCGTAAATCAGGACGTAGGTCCCCGTTACAGGACAGGCCTTCAGAGTATAATGCAGGGTGGTACCGCGAATTCGCCCCTGTCCCATGGTGGACAGGGGCTTTTTGATACCCTCCTGGCAGGATACTTTGGCGGCTCAGTGATAAACCGGAGTGGTACCGCGCGAAGCGCCTCTGTCTGATATGTCAGGCAGAGGCGCTTTTTGCGTATATTCCGGATAGAGTGAAGATTGCACATGTGCTATTCATCCAAAGGAGAAACCAAAATGATGAACTGGAAAAAGGGACTTAAACTGGCAGGCCTTGGCCTCATGATGACAGCTGCATGTGCAGGACTTTCCGGCTGCGGCGGAAAGGGAGAAGGTGCGGGAAGCGGGAAGACGGCGAAAGTAGGCTTTATCAACGGCGTTTCCGGCGGCGTAGCTTCCTATGGCCTGGCGGAAAAGGAAGGCTTTGACATGGCGGTGGAGGAAATCAACAGGGAAGGGAAAATCCATATGGATGTGGAAATGGTGGATACCAAGGGCAATGTGCAGCAGGCCGTATCTGCCGCCCAGAAGCTGATTGCCGCCAAAAAGGTCATCGTGGTGGGCCCCCTGATTTCCGGCGAATACAAAGCCGTGGGCCCCCTCTTCCAGCAGGCGAAGATTCCCCTTCTGGGCGTAGCCACCACGGCGGAAGGGCTCATGGATATGGGTGACTACATGTTCCGGAACTGCGTGCCGGAATCGAAAAACATTCCCCAGACCGTGGAGAAAACCCATAAGCTTCTGGGCTACAAGAGGGTGGCGGTGCTCTACTCCAATAATAACGAACACCAGGTGTCCGCCTATAAAACCTTCAAGAAAGCGCTGGAAGATGAGGGTGTGGAAATCGTGGCTACGGAAACTTTTGCCGACAAGGATACGAACTTCTCCGCCCAGCTTACGAAAATCCATAACGTGAATCCCGACGCCGTGGTGGTGGCAGGCTACTACCAGGAAGGGGGCCTCATCCTGAAGAAAATGAGGGATATGGGCATGAACCAGCCGGTGCTGGGGGATAACGGCTTCATGTCGCCGGAACTTGTGAAAATTGCAGGCCCTGCGGCGGATAATGTGTACGTATCCTCCATGTGGTCCCCTGACCGTGATTCGGAAGCCACCAAAAAGTTCGTGAAGGACTTCCGGGCCAAGTACAACCACGACCCGGACAACTTCGCTGCCTGCGCCTACGTTTCCGCCAAATTGGCGGCAAAGGCCATGGAAAATGCAGGCACCACCACGGATTCCAAAAAGGTGCGGGACGCCCTGGCCCATATCAAAAACTTTGAAAGCGCCGCCGGCCCCATGACCTTCAACAACTCCGGGGACCCGGAAGCGGACCTGGTGCTTCTGAAAGTGGAAGACGGGAAATATAAGGCAGTGAAAGTATAAAGCACTGCTGCAAAAAAGGCAGGGAAGAAAGGATTGCTGCTTCTTCCCTGCCTTTTTCTATGAGGGCTTCCTGCCGGTATGGACGCCCCATGTGTATCATCACCATAGGAAACCCTTCGCAAGCAGTTTCCTGCCGTCATGAATGACAAAAGTGTATCATGCTGCCATGGGCTACACCGTTATGGAAATGGCCGTTTCCGCATAGATGGCTTCACCGTCCGGATTTCTGGCAGGGGCAAAGGTCCACTGGCGAAGGGAGCGCTCTATATAGGAAGAAAGGATTTTGAAATCGGCATCGCTCAGGCCGGTCCCTTCCTTTTCAATCACCGGCGGGGTGCTCATTTTTCCATTCCTGTCTATGGAAAGCTTCACCGTAAAGGAAGGGTGACCGGATCTTTCGGCGGCCTGCTCTTCCTTTTCCTTCATGTCTGCCATCACCTGCTTTTCCGGTGCCGGCGGCACGGATACCATGGCTGACATGAAACGGACGGGAATACGGACAGTCAGGGGAATATCCTTATCTCCCCGGCGGGCGGGATGGAAGGTCCAGGACTTAGCGGATCCCGCGGCGTACTGGTCCAGAATCAGGGAGGATGAGCTTTCAGCGATTTCCTCATGGGTGACGGCACCGTCTTCATCAATGGAAAGAATGAGCACCGTAGATGCAGCATGGGGCAGCTGGGAGAGGGCTTCGTGGACAGCGGCGGACTGCGGCAGCATGGGAGCGGATTTCACCGAAGGCGGCACCATTTGCTCTTCTGTGATGGGGCTGCCTTCTTTATCCAGATACACGCCTTCTTTGGGAAGGGCGGCAGAGGCGGTCAAGCCCAGGGTAAGCAGGAAAGACAGGGAGATGAGAATCTTTTTCATAGGGGCTCCTTTGACAGATTTGCATTCTGACTGATGAAATATACATTTTACACATCAATTTCTCCATTTATTTTAATAAATAGGAAAGGGAAGCGCAACCGGTTTTCTATCTGCCGTGGTACAATTATGGCAGATAGCACAGGAAGAGATGATGCAAAGGAGGTCATCATGAAAAGAGAAGATATGATAGAGCTCATGAAGGAAGCAAGGCAGGCCGGCGCGGCGGACGTGAAGATGGTGGACGTGACAAAGGTGAAGCGGGGGGTGTGGCCCCGCATGAAATGCCAGTTCGGCTGTCCTCAGTACGGGAAAAGCCTCTGCTGCCCGTCCTATACGCCGGAGCTGGCCCAGATGAATGAATTTTTAAATGAATACAGCCTGGGAATCCTCGTCAAGCACACCATGCCCATCAAACTGGAGGAGTGCAGGGACTGGCAGGAATTTGATATTCGCCTCACCAACGGCCTTCTGGATATTCTTCTGAAGGTGGAAAAGGCGGCCATGATGAAGAACTACTACAAAGCCTTCGCCCTGAAGGCAGGCCGCTGCGGCCTCTGCAAAGTGTGCAACCTGAAGCACTGCATCCACCCCGAATCCGCCCGCCCTTCCCTGGAAGCCTGCGGTATCGACGTATTCGCCCTGGCCCGTGACAACGGCTTCGACACCCATGTGCTCACCGGGCCGGTGAAGGAAGTATCGGTGTATGGCATGGTGCTGGTGGAATAAGGCGGGAAGGAAATGACATCGGTAACCGCAGGCTGACCCGATGGAGATGATGAAGCAGCAGGCAGCCTGTGGCCATGTCGAATTGAAAAGAGTGTGAAGAAATGATTGGCGTTTCTTTACACTCTTTTTATAAGGAAGCGCTGAAAGGCGCAGCCATACTTTATAACGCCCCGGTTGGAGGGTATGAGGGCTTTTGGGAATACAGCTTAACGCCCGACTTTCGCCGCAGCCTTCTCCTTTTGGGGAGAAGGCTCTTTTTCTATCAGTTCAAAACCATAGTCCAGAAGTTTTGCCGCTTCCGCAAACCGGCTGTCCATATCCCGGGAGTGCATGACGATGACGATAAGCTCATGATTATTCCTGACGGCGGAGGCAGCCAGGCAGCCGCCTGCGGCGCGGGTATAGCCGGTCTTGATGCCTGTGGCGCCGGGATAGGTGTAGAGGAGCTCGTTGCTGTTTTGGCAGGTAAAGATTTCGGCAGGACGGATATAGCGGATCTGCTTCCTTTTGGTAGAAACGATGCGGCGGAAAGTCTTGTTTTCCATGGCATACCGGGCCAGGCGGGCCATGTCCTCGGCGGTGGAGTAATGGTCTTCATCAGGCATGCCGTTGGCATTGACGAAATGGGTGCCCTTCATGCCGATTTCCTCTGCCTTTTCATTCATCATATCCGCAAAGGCAGGAAGATTTCCTGCCACATTTTCCGCAATGGCGGTGGCGGCGCCGTTATCGGAAATCATCATCATCTGGTTTTCCAAATCCCCCAGGGAAAGCCATTCTCCGCCGTTTAGGGCGGTGGACACCACGTCCGCCGCCTTTCTGCTGACCGTCACCGTTTTGTAGGGATCCCCCTTTTCTATGGAAAGAAGGCAGGTCATCATTTTTGTCATGCTGGCGGGATATTCCCTTTTTGTGCCGTTCTTCTCATAGAGGAAACGGCCGTCTCCGGCATCCATGATGACGGCGGCGTCAGCGGTAACATCCGGCGCTGCGGCCTGGGGAGAGGGAATGGAAATGAAGGTCAGCCAGAGGGTAAGAAGCAGGAATTTATATTTCATAGGCATTACCCCTTTGTACCGAAGAGATTGAGAAGGGTGCAGCCTGCAATAATAAGGAATATGGCCAATATTCCGGTGGTTGTCAGCTTCTCGCCGAAGAAGAACCAGGAAATCAGAGTGGTGGCCAGAATGCCCACGCCGCTCCAGGTGGCATAGGCCAGGGCCAGGTTCAGGGATGTGAGGGCCCGGGAGAAGGAGAAAAAGCAGAGGCCGTAGGCCGTAAGGCAGCCCAGGGTGGGCAGAAGGACAGTAAAACCATGGGACATCTTCAGGAAGGTGGTGCCGGTAAGCTCCATGGCAATGGCAAAGAACATGAGAAAGTAAGCCAAAGGAACGCTCCTTTCAATGAAAAAGCCTGCGCCTTCCGGCGCAGGCCTGGGTACACGAAATCAAAGGAAAATATATTTCAGGATGAAAATGACGGTGAGAGCCATCATGAGGAGACTCACCTTGTTCTTCCGTCCGGTGAACAGGTTGATCAGGGTGTAGGTAATGGTGCCGAAGGAAATGCCTTCTGCAATGCTGTAGGCAAAGGGCATGGCAATGATGGTGAAGTAGCAGGGAATGGCTTCAGTGGGATCATTGAAATCAATGCCTGCGACGGCGGTGAACATGAGGAATCCTACGATAATCAGGGCCGGTGCCGTGGCAAAAGCGGGAATGGCCATGAAGATAGGAGAAAGGAACATGGAAAGGAGGAAAAGGATGGCTACCGTCACGGCGGTAAGACCGGTGCGGCCGCCTTCGGATACGCCGGAAGCACTTTCCACATAGGTGGTGGTGGTGGAAACGCCGAGCACAGCGCCTAAGGCAGTGGCAACGGCATCAGCCATGAGGGCGCCCTTGATGTGGGGCAGCTTGTTGTTTTCATCCAGCATATTGGCCTTGGAGGATACACCGATCAAGGTACCGATGGTATCAAAAATATCGACAAAGAGGAAAGCCAGGAGGACGACTACGAAATTAAAAGTACCTACCTGGGAAAAGTCCAGCTGCATGAAAATGGGGGCCATGCTCTTCGGTTCAAAGGCGGAAAGGCCGCCGGAGAAATTGGGAAGAGTGCTGAAAGCGCCTACGGAAGGATCCGGTACATAAAGGCCGGTAAGCTCACAGAGAACGCCCAGAAGCCAGGTGAAAAGGATGCCCCAGAGGATGTTGCCTCTGACCTTCTTCACCATGAGGATGGCGGTGAAAAGGACGCCGATAATGGCAATGACTACGGTAATGCCGGTGGTATGGAAAGTTCCGGCGGCCATGGCCTGCTTGAAGGAGAAAAGGGAAATCTTGGTGGCAGGATTGGCCACGATGATCTGGGCGCTGCCCAGACCGATGAAGGCGATGAAAAGGCCGATGCCTGCGGACACTGCCTTCTTCAGGTTAATGGGGATGGCGTTGAAGATGGCTTCACGCACATTGGTGAGGGAAAGAACGATGAAAATGATACCTTCCACAAATACTGCAGCCAGTGCCATTTCCCAGGAATAGCCCATCTGCTTCACCACAGTGAAGGCAAAGAAAGCATTGAGCCCCATGCCCGGTGCCAGGGCAAAGGGATAGTTGGCAAAAATAGCCATGAACATGGTGCCCAGGAAGCCTGCCAGGGCAGTGGCAGTGAGAACGGCCCCCTTGTCCATGCCGGTGGTGCTCATGATACTGGGGTTGACGGCGAGGATATAGGCCATGGTCATAAACGTGGTAATCCCTGCCATAATTTCGGTCTTTACGGTGGTGTGACTTTCCGACAGATGGAAAATTCGCTCCATGAGACCTGCATTGTTTTCCATGAATAAACTCCTTTCGCATTGAAACGTATTCCGGCGTCTGGAAAAAGCGCCATAGAACATTTTTTACGCTTTTATTATATGATTTTTAACAGCTTGAATCAATGAATTTTATCTATTCGTGGAATGCGGATATGTCATTCTTTTATGAGAAAAGAACACGTCTTTTCCCCTGTGTTACAATAAAAATAATGAAGATAAAAGGAGAGTCCCATGAGTATATGCAACCTATGCCCCAGGGCATGTAAAATAGAAAGAAAAATATCAGTGAAGGACAAGGGAAATGTGGGATACTGCCGGTCAGCCATGCTGCCTGTCATTTCAAGAGCTGCCCTTCACCACTGGGAGGAACCCTGTATCGCCGGCACCAGGGGCGCCGGCACGGTGTTCTTTGCAGGGTGCAACCTGTCCTGTGTGTACTGCCAGAACTATGAAATATCGGAAATGCGAAAGGGCATCGAAGTGTCGGTGGAGCGGCTCCGGGAAATTTATTTCGAACTTATCGCCCAGGGGGCCCATAACATCGACCTGGTTACTCCCACCCAGTACACCCATGCCATTTTCCAGAGCCTTCGTGATCCCCTTCCGGTGCCGGTGGTGTACAACTGCGGCGGCTACGAAAGCGTGCACACCGTAGCTTTCCTCAGGAAAAAGGTGCAGTGCTGGCTGCCGGACCTGAAATACGCAGACAGCCGCGCCGCCGCCCGGTACAGCGATGCGCCGGACTATTTTGAAAAGGCTGCTGCCGCTATTGAGCAGATGTACCGTCAGACCGGTCCCTATGAAATGGATAGCAGCGGCATTCTCCAAAGAGGCGTGCTCATTCGCCACCTCATCCTTCCGGGACAGGTGGAAAATACGAAAAGGGTACTGGAATACGTGGCGGAAACCTTCGCCCCCGGGGAAGTGCTCTTCAGCCTCATGCGCCAGTATGTCCCCTGCGGCAGGGCGGCGGAATACCCTGAAATCAACCGCCCCATTACGGACGAAGAATACGAAGAATGCGAAAGCTATATGGAAGAACTGGGCATCGAAGACGGCTACGTCCAGCAGAAAGCCAGCTCCGACAAAATGTTCATTCCCGCCTTTGACGGCACGGGAGTGCTGAAAGAGAAATAGTGTACTGGTGTACTAGTGTACTAGTGGGCTAGTGGGCTAGTGTACTAGTGGGCTGGTGTACTGGTGTACTAGTGAGACAGTGGGAAGGCTGTCCGCCTGCTGCTGTCGGCTTCCGGCTGTCCGCTTCCCGCTGCCCGGCACCCATAGTGCCCCCTGCATTACAGTCTCCGAAATGCCAAAAATCCTTCGGCTTATCCGTCCTTTCCCCTATCATTTTTTCCATCCAGATCATGTCGTACCAGCGGTGGAATTTATATCCGCAGTGATGGAAGCGGCCTGCCGTTTGAAATCCCATATGCTCATGAAAAAGAGGACTGTCCTTTGGAAGGAAGGGGTCCTCTTTTTCCGTGAAGGCAATGCAGGCGTAGAGGTTATACACCTGCTGCTTTTGGAGAATTTCTTCCAGACGGGCATAGAGCTTTTTCCCGATTCCCCGATGGCGGGCGTTCGGAGCAAGGTAGATGGAGAGCTCCGCCGAGTGCTCATAGGCCTTTCTGGGATGGAAGGGGCCGGCGTAGGCGTAGCCCAGGATACGGCCTTCCTCTTCTGCTATGAGGTAGGGGTATTTTTCCAGCGTGCCGGCGATACGGCCCTGGAATTCTTCCACAGAGGGCACTTCGTATTCAAAGGTAATGGCCGTCTTTTCCACGTAGGGGCCATAAATACGAAGAAGGGCGGCAGCGTCATGGGGAGAGGCGATGCGGATGGAAAGGGACTTACCGATTTTCGCCATTCCTTTTTTCCGCCTTTTCCATAAATTTGGCGCTGTCCACCAGGAAGCGTTCGTGGTCAGCTTCCCCGATGTCCCCGTTTTCATCGGCGGCGGTGATGTGGAAGGAAATTTTCTTTCCCTTTACGTCCGTCACCGTGGCGGTGACGGTGATGGTATGGCCCGGCAGGGTAGGGGCTTTATGGATGAGGGAAATGGAACCGCCTACGGTGGTTTCCCCCTCCGCAAGGTGCGGCGCCAGTACCTTGCAGGCCGCTTCTTCCATGGCGGCGGAAAGCACAGGCGTGGCCAGCACCGGCAGGGATCCGCTCCGTACCTTTTCCGCTGTTTCATCTGTGGTAATAGTTCTTGTAAGCTGGGCAGTCATTCCTTTGATGATCATAATGTCCTCCTTTATTATCAGCCCTTCCGCATTACTGCTGAAGGGCCTTTATACAATATGATATAATATAGCATAGTCTTTTAAGGATTAGATTTCCACATTTTACTTCCCTTAAGATTTTTTGAGAGGTGCAATTTGCAAGAAGAAAAGAAAGAAAATTCCGGCGAGCCGGAAAAAGAGCCCTTTTCCTGGAAGAATTTGGGCCGCAGGAAATTGTCCGTCCTTTTGGGCGGCATCGCCTTCCTTATCCTCCTTACAGCAGGCCTCTATTTCTATGCCTTTGACCGGGTGGGACTTCATGGCACCGCCCTGGTGGATGTGCCGAAAGATGCGACCGGAAGGGACATTGCGGACACCCTGGAAAAGAAAGGGGTCATCCGGAGCAGCACCCTGTTTCGGCTCTATTCCCGCATCCTTGGCAGCGGAAAGAGCCTGCAGAGCGGGACATACAAAATGAAACAGGGCTTGACCATTAAGGAGGCTATGATGGAGCTTCGGTCAGGAAAGACGGAGTCCGTCCTGGTCACAGTGCCGGAAGGGTACACGGTGCACCAGATCGCTTCCCTTCTGCAGGAGGCAGGGGTGAAGGGCGCCGGGGATTTTGAAGGAGAAGCTGCTTCCTACGGTCCTTTGAAATACCAGTACGGCCCGCTGCCTGTGACAGTGAAGGCGGAGGGATTCCTGTTTCCTGATACCTATAATGTTCCCAAGGAGTATACAGCCCGGCAGATCTGCGATATGATGTACAAGCGTACCGACGCCATGCTGACGCCGGATATACGTAAAAAGGCGGAAGCAAAGCATATGACCCTTCATGCCTTGATGACTCTGGCATCCATGGTGGAAAGGGAAGCCCGGTTCAAGGAAGACCAGGTGCCCATTGCATCGGTTATGCTGAAGCGTCTTGAAATCGGCATGCCCCTCCAGATTGACGCCACCATCCAGTATGCGCTGGGAAGTCCGAAGGAAGAGCTCACCATTGCGGATACAAAAATTGATTCCCCCTACAACACCTATACCCATAAAGGCCTCCCGCCGGGACCTATCGGAAGTCCGGGACTGGATGCCATTGAAGCGGTGCTGGATGCCAAGCCCGGGGAATACCTTTACTATGTGGCCCAGGCAGACGGGCACCATGTGTTCACCAAGTCCTACGAAGAACACCAGGCAGAGACGGAGAATATTTATGGCAAATGACCATGAAGCATTAAAAAGAGAACTGGAGCGGTATGCGGAAGAAAAGGGAGTGCCCATCATCCGGGAACCGGAAAGGGAACTTCTCCTTCAGGCAGCGGCTCTGGCAGAGCCACTGCGTATTCTGGAAATCGGCACTGCCACCGGCTACTCCGCCCTTCTCATGGCAGAGCGGTTTCCGGAGGCGGAAATTGATACGGTGGAGCTGGATGAAGGGCGTCATCATATGGCAGAGGAAGTTATGGAAAAAGCAGGCTTTGCCGGACGGGTGCACTGCCATCTGGGAGACGCAGGAAATCTGATTTCTACTCTTTCCGGCCCCTACGATTTTCTCTTTCTTGACGGCCCCAAGGGCCAGTACCTCCGGGAGCTTACGGCCATAGAGCCGCTTCTCTCTGACAGGGCTGTCATTGCGGCGGACAATGTGCTTTTCCGGGGGCTGGTGGAAAGCAGGGAACCTGTGCCTCACCGCTACCGCACCCTGGTGATGAGGCTTCGGGAATATATCGATTATGTAAAACAAAAATATGAAACCCATATCTATGTAGAAGGAGACGGCCTGGCCGTTTCGAGTAGAAAGGAAAATACATGAAGAAAATGGAACTTCTCGCTCCGGCGGGAACAATGGAAAAAATGAAAATGGCCCTTCTCTATGGAGCAGACGCGGTGTATCTGGCAGGCAAGGTTTTCGGCCTTCGCGCCTACGGCGGCAATTTCTCCATGGAAGAACTGAAGGAAGCCGTTTCCTATGCCCACAGCATGGGGAAAAAGGTGTATGTCACCGTCAATATTATTCCCCGGAACGAAGACCTGGAGGGACTGGATGATTATCTGAAATACCTGGAAAGCATCCATGTGGATGCGGCCCTGATTTCCGATCTGGGCGTCTTCTCACTCTGCCGGGAAGTGGCGCCGAACCTTCCCATCCACGTATCCACCCAGGCCAGCTCCGCCAACTGGTGCACTGTGAAAGTCTGGAAGGACATGGGCGCCGAAAGGGTGGTACTGGCAAGGGAAGTATCGGTGAAGGAAATGGCGGACATCCGCAAAAAGGTGGACATCGACCTGGAAGTCTTCGGCCACGGCGCCATGTGCATTTCCTGGTCCGGCCGCTGCCTTCTGTCCAATTTCTTTACCAATGGAAAAAGACAGTCCAATCGAGGCGAATGCATCCAGGCCTGCCGCTTCCGCTACGCCGTCATGGAAGAATCCCGCCCGGGACAGTACTGGCCGGTGGAAGAAGACGAACACGGCACCTACGTCTTCAACAGCAAGGACCTCTGCATGATCGACCATATCCCCGAACTTATCGAAGGGGGCGCAGCCTCCCTTAAAATCGAAGGCCGCATGAAGAGCGTATACTACGTGGCCGCCGTGGTGGCAGCCTACCGCAAGGCCATCGACGCCTACTACGCTGAAGGCGGCGCCTACAAAGTACGGCCTGAATGGAGAGAGGAACTGGGAAAAGTATCCCACCGTCCCTACACCACCGCCTTTGCTTTCCAGAATCCTGACCACAGCGCCCAGGAATACGTGAAATCCCAGCCGGAGCAGCCCTACGACTTCGTAGGGCTCATCCTGCCGGCCCACAAGGAAGAGGGCACGAACCTTGTGCAGCAGAGGAACCATTTCAGGGTAGGAGAAATTCTGGAATACCTTACCCCGAAAGGCGAAGTGGGCCTGGTCAAGATTATGAAACTGGTGAACGGTGAAGGAGAAGAAGTGGACAAAGCACCCCATCCGCTGGAAGAACTGACCATGACCGGCGACGCAGTCCTGCCTGCCTACTCCATCCTGAGGAGGCGCGCAAAGAAATGACAGAAGATACAAGGGTATACATTGAAATCCCGCCGGAAGAAGTCAACTACATCAACCGCATTATCGAAGGCTACGAATACCTGGGCGTCCTGACCACCCTGAACCCCCAAAGGGCCACCTGCCAGATCAACTCCACCAAAGACACCAGGGACATCGTCATCGACGTCCTCACCCATCTGCCGGATGTGAAGGTGAAAATCCTTCCGGACAGAGAAGAAGCTATGCGGAAATAAAGGAGAGACGATTCCCTTTTTCTGACGACTATGTAATCGGAGAAGCGAAGAAATAGGAAATCCTGCTTACTCATTTCGCCGGGGCCCATCCATGGAAAGCGGAACAGCAGGAAAGGACTGTCCTCTCCTTCTCCATCAGCCGGCTGAAAATATAAAACTTCTAAAAACTTCCTGAAATCCTTAAAGGCAAAGCCTGAAGCGGCATTTGACGCGCCCCGCTTTTGGATTTCGGGAAGTTTTTTGCGTGGAGGATGTTAGTGAGCTGGTGTACTAGTGTACTAGTGTACTAGTGTACTAGTGTACTAGTGTACTAGTGTACTTGTGGGCTGGTGTGCTGGCGGCCAGGATGACAGATGAGGGTGGGAAGGTCATCCCGTAACGCTGACTTTATATTTATTGCCGCCAGAGGCGGCAATCCACAACCTTCAGCGGCGAAGCCGCTGTCAACCCTAAGAACCTTTTGAACCCTCACGCCGAAGGCGTGTCCATGGGACCACCCTTTGACTTCTGAACCCTTTGAACCCGGGCCACTTTGTGGCCCCATGGGCAATCCACAGCCTTCGGGGGAGAGCCCCGCCAACCTTCTCTGCAAAACTCTTTTCATTCCTCCCGCCGGCGTGTACAATAATAAGGGAAGCAACCAGATATATATAGGAGGCCTGTGATGGATTCTGTCAAAATGGTATTGGAATATCTGAGAGAATGTGAAGTCTTTTATATGGCCACGGAAGATGGCACGGCGCCAAGGGTGCGACCCATGAGCGGCGTGTGCGCCGCAGAGGGAAAGCTCTGTTTCCTTTTGTCCAGAAGCTCTCATCTCTATCATGAAATCATGGTGAACCGGCGGGTGGAAATCAGCGCGCTGCATCCGGACAAGTCCTGGATTTCCATCCGGGGCTGGCTGAAGGAGGAAGTGGAAAGGGAGACCAGGGACCGTATGCTGAAGGCCTGCCGGGATGATATTGAGGACATGGGCTTGGTGGATGAAAAGGATATGGCTGTCTGCAGCCTGCAGGGCGGTTCGGTGTATCTCCGCGACAGGAATGCGGGAAGAGAGAAGGAAATCGCTCTGGGATAGCATTGTCTGCGGCGCCGGTATTCCCGGACTTGCAGAATGCGATTTAATGCACTGCTAACCTCATAAAGTGTTATAATGGATGCAATCTATCCATTGTCTTGACAATGGAAATATCAGGAAGCACTGATTCATTCATAGAGTTTGCTTTTATAGGGAGTTTTATGTACTGCTGCGTTTCAACAGCCTGCTGTCTGCCGACGCATGCCCTGCATTGCAAGAGAATGTAGGAATAAAAGGAAACAATGAATGAATCAGCGCTTTCATAAAGGGGGATATTATGGTATCCAATGGACTTGTAACTGATTTGTATCAGCTCACTATGACGAATGCTCTTTTCAAGAAGGGCATGCATGAAAGAAAGGTTGTATTTGACCGTTTTTACCGGGTGAATCCCTTTAAAGGCGGTTATACGGTGGTGGCAGGACTGGCCCACCTGGTGGATTTCGTAAAGAATTTTACCTACAGCGATGAAGATATCGAATATCTGCGGAGTCTTCACATTTTTTATCCTGAATTTCTGGACTACCTGTCCCATTTCCATTTCACCGGAAATATTTATGCCATGCCCGAAGGCACGGTGGCTTTTCCGGGAGAGCTGCTGCTCCGGTTTGAGGGCACTACCACAGAAGCCATGCTGCTGGAGACCGGCCTTTCCATGATTATGAACCATGAAAGCCTCATTGCCACCAAGTGCCGAAGGGTGCGGACGGTGGCGCCGAAGGACGCGCTCATGGAGTTCGGCCTGCGCCGGGCCCAGGGCCATTCCGCCGGCCTCTGGGGCGCCAGGGCATCCATGATCGGCGGCTTCAACGGCACCTCCAATGTGGAGGCAGGAAAGCTTTTCGGCATTCCCGTACTGGGTACCATGGCCCACAGCTGGGTCATGAGCTTTGATACGGAGCTGGAGGCCTTCGAGGAATATGTGAAGCAGTACCATGATAACCTTATCCTGCTGGCGGACACCTACAATGTACTGGAAATGGGTGTGCCCCATGCCATTCAGATTTTCAGGGAGCTGAAGGCAAAGGGACAGCTTCCGAAGAAATACGGTATCCGCATCGACAGCGGGGATCTGGGGTATCTCTCCCAGGAGGCGTCCCGCATGTTCCGGGAAGCCGGTTTCCCGGACGCCATTATTTCCGGCTCCAACGACCTGGATGAATACCTCATCCAGTCTCTGAAGGAACAGGGCTGCACCGTTACCAGCTGGGGCGTAGGCACGAAAATCATTACTGCCGACGGCACCTCCGCCCTGGGCGGGGTCTTCAAGATGAGCGCCCGGGAGAAGAACGGCGATTTTGAACCGGTGATGAAGATTTCCAATGATGTAAGCAAGATGACCAACCCCGGTATCAAGGATGTGCGCCGTTTCTACAAGAAGGGCACCGGCAAAATGATTACGGATCTGGTGTGCCTGGCAGACGAACCTTTCCCGGACGGCGGCGATTTCACCCTGGTGACAGAGTCCGCCAAATGGCGCAAGAAGGAACTGAAGGCTGGCACCTATACCTGTGTGGATATGCTGAAGCCCGTCATCCTCCACGGAGAAGCAGTCAAGCTTCCGAGTCTTGCGGAAACAATCGACTATGCCAACAAACAGATGGAAACCCTGTGGCCGGAGTACACAAGACTCCTGAATCCGAACATTATGGAAGTGAACCTGTCAGATAAGCTGCAGGACCTGAAGAGCCGCATTATTGACGAGGATTTAAGGAAAATATAATTGTGAAACAAAAAAGCAGTGAACCATTTCAAAAGAGTGATTCACTGCTTTTTCTTTTATAAAAATCTGCTGCCTGCCATGCAGCGTCCCTCGAAATGACAAAGCGGCAGGCAGGGAACTGTCACAGAAGCTATATAATCATCGCCCGAAGGGCGAAACCACAACCCTCAGCGGCCTTTGGCCGCTGTCAAACCTAAGAACCCTAAGAACCTTTATTTATCCTGAAGAAGCAGAGCCTGCAGTTCCTCTACAGAAGAGGCGATGGCGTCAGCTCCTGCTTTTTCCAGTTCCTCCCGGCTGCCGTAGCCGTAGGTGACGCCGATGGAGGGAAGATGGTTTTCCTTTGCCCCGTCTATATCGTAGAAGGTATCGCCTATCATCACGGTGTTTGAAGCCAGGAAAGACGGGGAGAAGCCCTTCTTTTCCAGAAGGGACAGGGCTTTCCTGATAATCCGGGCTTTCTGGTCTCTGGTGGCCCGCTTCTTCAGTTCGTCCCCTATATCGCTGCCGCAGATGACGGAAAAGTAGGAATCAAATCCGAAGTGGGAAATGATTTCCTTCACAAAGGGCTCGGGCTTGCTGGAGGCCACGGCCAGGGTGCGGCCCTTTTTCACCGCCTTCGACAGAAGGACATCCAGTCCGGCATAGGGACGGCAGTCCAGAATGCCCTTCGTTTCATAGAGTTCACGGAACCGGTTCACCGCTGTGACAATATCTTCATCACTCATATGGTATAGCTTTTTCATCTGCACATTAAGCGGCGGGCCGATGAAGCTCTGGAGTTTTTCGGGATCCTTTTCATGGATGCCTGCAAAAGAAAGGCCGTACTGCACGGCCTTCACAATGCCCGGAGCGGATTCGGAAATAGTACCGTCCAGGTCGAAGAGAAAAATAGGATAGGATTTCATAATGACCTTTCGTGAAATAGTGGGCTGGTGAGCTGATGGGCTGGTGGGCTGGTGGGCTGAGGAGCTGAGGAGCTGAGGAGCTGAAGGTTGTGATCGTTATCTGCCGCCGTAAGGCGGCTGTCAATTGCGGCGGCAGCCGCCACCGCAGCCCTCTGAACCTTCTGAACCTGTCGCGCCCAAAGGGCGCGGAACCCTTTGAACCAGGGCCTGCAAAGCAGGCCCTTTTACTTTGCTCCCTGGAGGATTTCCTTTAAATACTGGTTTGTTTCCTTCTTTTCGTCCACATTGTCCAGAAGGATGTCTACATAGCGGTCCAGGGTATCGGCATCGGTGTAGCCGGAGATGAAGGAGTTGCTCTTATTGCTTTCAAGAATGATGGGGAATTCCACGGCGGAGAATATCTGCATGGCTTTGAGTTCCAGATCCTTTTCATTGGTGTAGCCTGTGATTTCCGCCACGTTGCGGATGACCTTTTCCCAGCACTGGCTGTGGAGGAGGGAGAGGTAGATGAAGTAGGTGTCCTTGGCGTCTTCGCTGGAGGGGTTGGAAATGGACCGGAAGAGGGCAGGGTGCTGGCGGGCCAGGTGGAAGTAGGCGAGGATGTATTTCTTCAGTCTTTCCCTGGCGGTGAAACGGGTATCATCCAGGTAGGAAACGATGTTTTCCAGATTGCCCATCATGTATTCCAAAGCGCAGCCGATGAGTTCTTCCTTGGAGCCGAAGTAGTAGCGCACGGAGGCGATATTTACATTGGCCTCCCTGGCTATGGCGCGGACGGTGGCTTTTTTGAAGCCCTGCTGCTGTAGGATATGTACGGTGGTGGCAATCATTTTCTCGCGGACTTTTTCGCCCTTTCCGGTTAACTTTCTTGCGCTCATAATGTGGTGCCCTTTCTTAAGTTCATGGTTTTTCTTACAAATGACAGGTCGTCAGAGGTCTCTTTCTTCTCGGTTAATGCGTTCATCATCAGTTTCAGCCGGTTGGCCTGGTTCACTTCGCTGGCGCTGGCGTCGCAGTCCAGAGCCAGGAACACGGCTTCCGGATAGGCGCTGTGAAGTTTGTGGATCATGCCTTCGCCGGTGATGTGGTTCGGCAGGCAGGCAAAGGGCTGGAGGCAGACCACGCCGCGGCATTCATGATAGAGGAGGTCGATCATGTCGGCGGTGAGGAACCAGCCTTCACCGGCCCGGTTGCCCAGGGACAGGTACTGGGAGGCCCGTTTGGCCAGTTTGTCGATACTGGTGATTTCATGGAACCGTTTGGAGTTTTTCACTGCCTTTTCCAGGGGTTTTCTGTACCACTGGATGAGGTAGCGCATGAAGGTGCCCTTCAGGTCGTCCTTAAAGGTGCCGTCCATTTCCTTTCTCTGGAAATGGCTGTCCAGGGAGCCGTAGAGGAAGAAGTCCAGCATGCCGCTTGTTTCCGCTTCGCCGCCGTTGGCTTCGATGGCATGGACGATGTCGTTGCTGGCAATGGGGCTGAATTTCACGTAGATTTCACCTACAATGCCGATATGGGGACGGCGGGGCACGTCGGCGAGAGGCAGGCGGTCGAAGTCTTTGATAATGGCGGAAATATTTTTCTTGTACTGATGGAAGGATTCTCCCTTCAGAATGGCTTCTGCCGCTTTTTTCTGCCAGGAGCGGTACAGGGTCTCCGCGCTGCCCGGTTCCTTTTCGTAGGGGCGGGTGCGGTAGAGGCACTGCTGCAGGGCGTCGCCGTATACCACCGCCTGTACCAGTTTGATACCCAGGCCCGGGGTGAATTTGAATCCCGGCTGTGGTTCAAAGCCGTGGGTGTTGAGGGAAATGACGGGGATCTGGGAGAGGCCTTCTTCGTCCAGCGCTTTATGGATGAAGCCGATGTAGTTGGAGGCGCGGCACATACCGCCGGTCTGGGACATCATGAGGGCGGTGCGGTTCAGGTCATATTCCCCGGATTTCAGGGCCCGCATGAGGGAGCCGATGGTAATGATGGCAGGATAGCAGGCGTCGTTGTTCACGCAGGAAAGGCCTTCGTCAATGTCGGCTTTTACCGGCGGCAGGACCTTCACGTTGTATCCTTCGCTTCTGGCCGCCGCTTCAATGAGGGGGAAATGGATGGGGGACATTTCCGGTACCAGGATGGTGAAGTCCTTCTTCATATCTTCCGTAAAGGCGGATTTCGGGTAGAGGATAGGTTCTGCCTTCGTATTTTCTTCCACCCTTTCTTTAATGGCCGATTTCAGGGAGCGCAGGCGGATACGCACGGCACCCAGGTTCAGGCTCTGGTCGATTTTGAGGCAGGTGTAGAGGCGGTTCCTCTTGTTCATGATTTCCTGCACCTGGTCGGTGACCACGGCGTCCAGGCCGCAGCCGAAGGAGTTGAGCTCCACCAGTTCCAGGTTGGCGTGGCGGGTGACGTAGTCGGCTGCCTTGTAAAGGCGGCTGTGCCAGGTCCACTGGTTCATGACCCGGAGATTCGGGAATTCGCCGCCTGCCATGGATATGCCGTCTTCGGAGAGCACCGCCATGCCCAGCTGGTTGATGAGGTCGGGGATGGAGTGGTTCACCGTGGGGTCCACATGGTAGGGACGGCCGGCAAGGACGATGCCGATGAGGTTCTTTTCCCTGATTTCCTTCAGAATGCGGAGGGTTTCCACATAGAGGGCTGCTTTGTATTCTTTTTCCGCATTTCTGCCGGCGTAGACGGCGGATTCGATTTCACTTCCCGGAATGCCCAGGGGCTTGAAGAATTTCTTCAGCCTGCTGAAGATGGCTTCCGAGTGGAGGGGGAGGAAGGGGTGGTACAGTTTGGCTTTGTACTTGGACAGCACTTCGTCCATATTGGCTTCGATGTTTTCCGGATAGGAAGCTACCATGGGGCAGTTGTAGCTGTTGGTGCTGCCTTCATCAGGCCCCTTGTCGATGCAGGGGTACCAGATGAAATCCACATGTTTTTTGGCCAGGTCGTACACATGGGCGTGGGCCAGCTTGGCGGGGAAGCATTCGGAGTAGGATGGAATGGTTTCCATGGCTTCCGTAGGAATGTCCCGGAGCTGTTCGCTGGAGGGAAGCACCCGGTAACCCAGTTTCGTAAAGAAGGCGTGCCAGAAGGGGTAGTCCTCGTACATGTTCAGGGTGCGGGGAATGCCTACGGTGCCTCTCTTGGCGTCTTTTGGGGACAGGGGACGGCGGTGCCAGATCTTATCGTATTTCCAGCGGTAAATGTTGGGCAGGGTGGAGTGGGGGGCCGTCTTGCCGGTGAGCATGATGGCAGCCCCTCTTTCGCAGCGGTTGCCGGATACAAAGGCGCGGCCGTCGTTAAAGCGGGTCAAGGTAATCATGCAGTGGTTGCCGCAGCCCGGGCAGCGCTTCATTTCCGTGGTATAGGAAAGGCTCTTCAGCTCTTCCGGAGTTACCAGGGAAGAAACGTGGCCTTCAGGGCAGGAGTCCTTCGTAATGAGGGCAATGCCGTAGGCACCCATGAGGCCTGCCACATCGGGACGGATGACATGGCAGTGAAGGAGCTTTTCCAGCGCCCGGAGGACGGCGTCATTATAAAAGGTGCCGCCCTGCACCACCACTTTATTTCCCAGATCCGACGCTTTGCGGAGGCGGATGACCTTGTAGAGGGCATTCTTGATGACGGAGTAGGAAAGGCCGGCAGAAATATCGGCCACAGACACGCCGTTCTTCTGGGCTTCCCTGACTCTGGAGTTCATAAATACGGTGCAGCGGGAACCCAGGTCCACAGGATGGGGGGCTTTCAGGGCAATGCGGGAAAATTCCTTGATGTCCATGCCCAGGGACTGGGCGAAGGTATCCAGGAAGGAACCGCAGCCCGAGGAGCAGGCTTCGTTTAGAAGGATATCGTCCACGGCGCCGTCTTTAATGCGGCAGCACTTCATGTCCTGGCCGCCGATATCCAGGATGGTGGTGACATCGGGGAGGAAGTGCTTGGCGCCTCGGTAGTGGGCCATGGTTTCCACTTCGCCCACGTCCGCCTGCAGGGCCCGCTTAATGAGCTCTTCACCGTAGCCGGTGACGCCGGCGCCGGCAATGGTGACGCCTTCCGGCAATTTACTGTACAGGTCGGAGAGAATCTTTCTGGCGCCTGCCAGGGGCGTGCCTTTATTGCTGCTGTAGTATTCGTAAAGAATGCGGCCTTCCCTGTCCAGAAGCACCGCCTTGATGGTGGTGGAACCGGCGTCGATGCCAAGCCATACAGAGCCTTTGGCTTTGGAAATATCGCCCCGGGGCGCATGGAACCGGCCGTGCCTTTCCTTGAATTCCTCATATTCCGCCTCATTGGCAAAAAGAGGGGGAAGGGTCTTGGATGTGCCCAGATCCACATCTTTGGCTGTTTCCACTTTGGCCAGCCAGCTGTCCAGATCCATGGGGCGGTCGTGGCGGGCGGATACGGCGGCGCCGATGGCCACGTACAGTTCTCCGTGCTCCGGCACAATCATATCTTCGTCTGCAATGTTCAAAGTCTTCTGGAAGCGCTCACGGAGCATGGGCTGGAAGGTGAGCGGGCCGCCAAGGAAGGCAACTTTTCCGTGTACCGGACGGCCGCAGGTGAGACCGGAAATGGTCTGGTTCACCACGGACTGGAAAACGGAAAGGGCAATATCTTCATGGGAGGTCCCCTCATTCAGCAGGGCCTGGATGTCTGTTTTGGCAAATACGCCGCAGCGGGAGGCAATGGGATAAATCCTTTCCGCTTTGGCAGCCAGCTTTCCAAGACCGGCGGCGTCCACGGAAAGAAGGGAGGCCATGCGGTCGATAAAGGCACCGGTGCCGCCGGCGCAGGCGCCGTTCATCCGCTGGTCCACGCCGTTCCGAAGATAGGTAATCTTCTCATCTTCCCCGCCCAGCTCGATGATCACATCGGTTTCAGGATGGAAAGTCTGCACCGCCTTCGTTTCCGCTAAAATCTCCTGGCAGAAAGGGAGCCCCATGAGCTTGGCCAGCCCCATGCCGCCGCTGCCGGAAATGGAAGCGGTGATGCGATAGCCGGAAAATTTCTCCTGCAGCTCCTTCAAAAGGGACATGGTGGCGCTGCGGATATCTGACATGTGGCGCTGGTAGCGGCCGAAAAGAAGCTTCAGGTAAGGCGACAAAGCGGCCACCTTCACCGTGGTGGATCCCACATCGATTCCTACATGAATCACTGGTTTCATGAAATAACCTCCCTCGGTTCACAGCCCGGTGAACCGTTTAAATTTTGTTGGAAAGTACTGTATTACGAAATACAGACTGTTGTTTATAATCATATGATTGATTTGTTCGATTATATTTTAGCACTCTTCGATAAATCCTACAATCGGGGAACTTTAAAACGACCGTTTTAATTTATAGAAGTTTTCGTATAATTCTGTTTGAATTCATAGACAGCTGCATAGATGGCTATGAAAATAAAAGGCGGATTATATCTTTACAGGTTCCGTGCCATAGAGATTCAGCCATCTTTATCAGATGATTTCAGGAAATGAGAGCGGCAGCCTTGATTGGCAGGATGGTTTAGAAATGGTGCTATAATCATTTTTTATAAGATAAGAAACAAAAATACAAATTGACAGCATTTTATCACGAAGAGAGAGTATTATTGAAAGAAGCATAAACTGCATTTTAATTGGTAATACTATTTTGACCATAAAATGTAAGTTCTGATGGATGCGCTGATTTCAGAAAAGTAATCCGTTTTTATATTGGGAGAGCAGCATAATGGGGAAGAAGAAACTGGCATGCTGTGTAGGATTAGGAGTCCTTCTGATAGCGGGGAATGCAGAGGCTTCTGATATTAATCCTATGAAACAGCATCATGAGGCAGTAAAGAAAGAATATTCGGCAGCTGTCGAAAGGCAGATGGACGAGCTGAGCCCTGCAAGGCAGGAACATGCATGGGCTCTTGGGGAAGAACTGGGGATGGCCGGCGCCATTCCGGCTGATGTAAAAAAGAAAATCGGTGATTTGGCCGTAGAGGACGCGGAAGCAAGAGTGATTGACAATATTCCCATCAATCGGGCCAGAGCTGCCCTGTCCAGTGCTGCCGGTGATTATGAAGCACTGAAGGTCCGGTATGGCATGCGGGAAAAAATGCTTCCTGCCTGGGATAAGGAAAAACAGAAAATCCTTTCAAAGCTGTCCGGGGTGAAAAAAACAGGTTCGCCGATACCTTTTCAGGAATCAAAATATGAAGAAGTTTATGAAAGGACATATCGGGCGGAGGAGAATATTTACCGCTTTTATAACGGCGCCTTTGATCCCGACTGGATCAAGCCCTATCGGAAGACTGCGGACAAGGCGGAAGCTGAATTTTTAAACGTATCGAAGCAGTATGCCTTTAAGAAGTCCGGCATAACGATGGAACAGGTCAATGACCCGGACGTGGATTCTCTTGCAGAACGGTATGCAAGAACAGACCTGCTGGCCCTCCAGGATAATGTGCAGGTCAAACTCCTGGGAGAAAGACTGAAGAACCAGAAGAAAGAGTATGTCAAAGCGGCTTCGGTTTATGAAAAGCTCTATGCCCGGGAAATCAGCCGCTGCAGTCTGCCTGGCGGTCTGGCCATTGCCGGGATTGCTGAAAAGGGCGGCAGTGTGGCTGCCGGCCAGGCCTATGGAGTATCCGGCATCCTTCCTGCCCATACAAAGGAAGAAAGGGAGGCCATGCGGGATTCCATCCGTCAGCTCATGGCCTCTGTTTCCTCAGAAGATATGGACCGCCTGGCTTCCCGGCGGGCTGAATACGGCAGCGAATTGTCCGCCATGGGCTATTTTGACAGAGAAGCAGCCAAAGATCAGTCTACAGCAGACACGAAGGCACCTGCTATCCAGGATAAGCGCTTTAAAGTGGACGGTGAAATGCGCGTGGATTATGGCGCCCATCACGGGGAAGAAGCCATTGGCGACAGGAGCCGTGCCCGCCTTCGGGTTTATGGCGATTACAACATTGATGACAACTGGCATTTTATTTCCATGCTGGAAAATGAAAAAATCCTATCCGGCAGAGGAGATGACAACTGGATGGACCTGGACCGGTACTACCTGACAGGCATGGTCGGCTCCAGTCGGCTTACCGCCGGTGTATTCAGCTCCTATCTGGCAGAAGGAAATATTTATGACAGCAAGTTTAAAGGGATCCGGATTTCCGGGGAAACACCTTTCCGTTACATGGCGGAAGCGGGCACCGTACCCTACGGTGGCATGGCGGCAGCCGGCGAAGTTTCAAAGGAAGCGGGCGATTATACCCTGGGTGCCGGTATCTACCATTTCAATATGGATGATTCTCCGTCCCGAAACATTTATATGCTGAATGTACGCAGGCCCCTTGGTCTTTACGATGTGGGACTTATGGGCCTTGTGGGGTCCGATTCTGAAAGGAAGAGCCAGAAGGGCTATGTGGCAGCCCTTTTCAGAGGCGAAGAAAGGACCTGGGACACGGGAAATACCTATTATTTCCTGAAATATTACTATCAGCCCTATACCACCTATGTGTCCCATACCATGGAAGGCATGGCTGATTATATGCATGGATTCAAGGGAATCGGCGCTGGTATTCACTATACAGTGGCACCGAACTGGCTCCTGCAGGCGGAGTACTACAGCCTGAAGGATTTAATCAACGGAGATAAGAACCACACCATCTGGCTGGCACTGAGCTATTATTTTTCCAATTATGAGGCTAATTGAGTACGTCTGATCGGGGAGGAATTCCTTATGAACGGGGATATCAGCACTATTGCAGTGGTAGGACTGGGATACGTGGGCCTTCCGCTGGCAGCGGCATTTTCAAAGCATTTTCATGTCATCGGTTATGATGTGAATGAGGAAAAATTAGACCTGTATAAAAAGGGAGTGGATCCCACCGGCGAAATCGGAGAAGCAGGGCTGAAGGAATGCACCATCCTTTTTACGGCGGATGCAGAGAAGATCCATGAGGCCGATTTCATCGTGGTGGCTGTGCCTACTCCTATCAACGGAGACAAAACGCCGGACCTGCGTCCCGTGGAATCTTCTTCTTCCGCCGTAGGGAGGCATATGAAAAAAGGAGCTATTGTGGTGTATGAATCCACGGTTTATCCCGGTGTTACGGAAAATATCTGCGGCCCCATTCTGGAAAAGGAATCGGGCCTTGTGCTGGGGAAAGACTTCAAAATCGGTTATTCCCCGGAACGGATTAACCCCGGTGACAAGGTGCATGTGCTGAAAAATATTGTAAAAATCGTATCCGGCATGGATGAGGAAACACTGGAAACCATAGCTTCCGTGTACAGTACCATCATTGAAGCCGGCGTTTACAGGGCGCCAAACATTCTGGTGGCGGAAGCGGCCAAGCTCTGTGAAAATTCCCAGCGGGATATTAATATCGCCTTCATGAATGAGCTGTCCCTGGTGTTCCACCGCATGGGCATAGATACACTGGAAGTGGTGAAGGCCATGAATACGAAGTGGAATGCCCTGGGCTTCACTCCCGGCCTGGTGGGCGGGCACTGTATCGGCGTGGACCCCTACTATTTCATTTATGAGGCGGAGCTTCTGGGGTTTCATTCCCATGTGATTACAGCAGGGCGGCATATTAATGACGGTATGTCGGAGTTTGTGGCGAAATCGCTGAAAGAGGAGCTGCTGAAAAGTCATGTGGATACCCGCCATGCCAATATTTATCTCCTGGGCATGACATTTAAGGAAAACTGCCCTGATACCCGAAATTCCAGAGCCATTGATATTTAACGCATGTTGAAGGAGTACGGCATGCATATCTACGCCGTGGACCCCGAGGCGGATCCGGTGATGATCAAAAGAGAGTACGGTATAGAGCTGATACCGCTTTCTGAAGTTCGTGAGGCGGACTGCGTGGCAGTGCTGGTAGCCCATAAGGAATTCAGGGAACTGTCCCCGGATACACTGCTTTCCCTTTATAAGAGTGAGAAGCAGAGGGAAGGGGCGCTGCCGGTACTTCTGGATATCAAAGGGGTTTATGACGCTTCGGAAATGAAAAAGAAAGGCTTTAATTACTGGCGTTTATAAGAGGTTATGATGGGGAAAAAATTCTGGATGGTCCTGCTGGTGCTGGTTTTCCTGGCAGGCGGCGGTTTCTATGCCTGGCACAGGCATGCCCTTTCCGTTTCTGAAGAGAACCGGGATGTGCAGGATTTATCGAATCTGTATGAAGCGGAAGAGGAAACGGAGAAGGCAGTCAATCAGTTTCGAAAGGATCCTGGAGCAAAGAAAGCCCGGATTATCCATCCTCTTTCTGATACAGGAAATCATGTGTATCTTTATTTTGACGGACTGCCGGACCGGGCTATGACGGAGAAAATTCTGAAGGTGCTGGACAAAAAGGAGGCCAAAGCCGCCTTTTTTGTAGAAGGGCAGAATGCCGGAGACAGTCCGGAAACCATGAAGGAAATTTTTAAACACAGGCAGATGATAGGCAATTACACCTGGCTTGGCAGATCGTCCCTGGAAAAGCTGGATGAGGAAAAGGCCATTCGTTCTCTCTTGAGGACCCAGAAAGCGGTGGATACGCTTACAGGAAAGAGTCCCTCTTTCTTCCGGGCACCCCGCACGGAATACACGGATACCCTGCTGGAAGAGGCAGGGGCTGCAGGTCTTTCCTATGCGGTCCTTTCCAATGTGACTGTGAGAAGGGGAGAGCTGGCGGATGAAGAAGCTGCCCGAAAACTGGCAGCCGGTGTGAAGCCGGGAAGTCTCATTGCCTTTGAAATCAACAGGCCATTGGATATCAGGGCCAGGGAACCGGGGAAATCGGATGAAAGGCCGGCTATCGACAAGAAGCCGACCATCAGGGATGGAGACTATAAGAAAAAAACAGAGAGGAAAGACCATACGGCAGAAGAGGTGGAACGACTTGTTTCCGCTTTGGAAGAGGAAGGCTTTACCCTGCTTTCGCTGGACAGTGATGTGCTGCTTTCCGGCCTGAAGTAAAAGAGCGCAGAATATGGATTGGAATCTGGGGGTATGAAAGTGAATCATACGAAGAACCTTGAGGATAAACTGCAGATAGAAAAAGAGGACAGGCGCCTTCTGCCGAACGTGCCTGACCCTTCCGGCCGCAGAACCAATGTAGACCGGCGGCAGGGAATGGATGGAGAAATCAGGGATTCGGATTTCAGAGCATACACAGCCAGTGCCGAAGCAGGAAGGCGTTTCAAAGTTCACATCCCTGTCACAGTGACTGCAGGAGCAGGCGGCAGGAAACAGGTGGTCAAAGGAATCTGCGAGGATATTTCTTCCACCGGCATGCTGCTTACTCTGGCAGAAGGGGAAAAGAAGGTAAAAGAAGGGGAAAATATAGACCTGTCTTTCGTGGTCCGTCCCGGCGACATGCCGGAAGGCTATGAAATGAAAGTGAAAAAGCTGAAAGCAGAAGTGGTCCGCCGGTTTGACCGGGATGGCAGGGAAGCCCTGGGCATCCATTTCAAAGAATCTCTGGCAGAATATCATCAGCAGAGGCGGGGACGGTACCTCATTGCTGTTTCTGCTTTCCTCATGCTCTGTATTTCCCTTGTCATTATCCTCATGCGGTCTGAGTCGGTGGTGTACTTCCGGTTCAATAAATACCTCTATTTATACAGCATTATTACCGCTGCGTTTCTTCTTTCCCGTTATTTCTTTGCCATCTTTTACCGTCCCGTGAAGGTGGATATGGATTATACCCCCGGCGTGTCCATTATTATTCCCTGCTTTAATGAAGAAAAATGGATTCAGCGGACCATCCTGGGATGTGTGAATCAGGATTATCCGCCGGACAAGCTGCAGGTCATTGTGGTGGATGATCACTCCACAGACCATTCTCTGGAAAAGATAGAAGAAATCATAGAGCGCATGGAGCGGGACGACCGTAATCTCCATATCAGGGACCGGGTGATCCGGTATGAACAGCCTAAGAACGGCGGCAAGCGGGAGGCACTGGCGGCAGGCCTTAAGCTTGCTAAACATGAGCTTCTTGTTTTCGTGGATTCCGACAGCTTCCTTTCTCCCTTTGCCATAAGAAATGTGGTGCAGCCCTTTAAAGATAAGGAAATGGGCGGCGTCTGCGGCAGGACCGATGTGGCCAATACCTATACCAATGGATTGACCAAAATGCAGGCAGTCCGTTATTACATTGCTTTCCGGGTTATGAAGGCGGCGGAAGGCTTCTTTGACGCGGCCACCTGTCTTTCAGGCCCCCTTTCCTGCTACAGGAAGGATCTGGTGGAAAAGTACTGCCATGCCTGGGTACACCAGAAATTTTTAGGACACAAAGCCACCTTTGGCGATGACAGAAGTCTTACGAATTTCATCCTCCGCCATCATCGTACCGCCTATCAGGATACGGCGGTGGTTTCTACCATTGTGCCGAAATCCTACCATGTATTCCTCCGGCAGCAGATGCGCTGGAAGAGGTCCTGGCTCAGGGAATCCCTGATTGCTGCCAGGTTTATGTGGAGAAAAGAGCCTTTTATGGCCCTTTCCTTCTATTTCGGCCTTATTGTTCCCATTGCGGCACCGGTTATCGTCATATACAATCTGATTTATATTCCCCTCATGCATCGCGTATTTCCCTTTACCTTCCTCATCGGTATGGCCCTTATGGCCCTGCTGATGAGCATGGCCCAGCTCTTCCTTCGGAAAAGCTCCACCTGGATTTTCGGCGTGTGGTTCTGCCTCTATTATGAAGCGGTGCTTCTCTGGCAGATGCCGGTGGCCTGGTTTACTTTCTGGAAAGATACCTGGGGCACCCGCATGACGCCGGCAGATGTGCGGGAGAAAAAGAAAAAGGAAGAAAAGGAAAGGCTGAAGGCGGAAAAGAAAAAGGCAAAGGAAGCAGGTGATGACCTGTGATACTGGGAGACGAATCGTTTACAAAGCATAAGAACCGGGTAAAAAGAATCCGTACATTCTTTGAAATCCTGGCGGTCATAGCGGCACTGGTGAGCCTTTACCTCCTGTTTTTCCATGTGAAAACCTACCGTCCCTTCAAAGACAGCGATGTGAGCCACACCACGGACACAGGATTCATTGCCCTGTCCTATTTCGGCGTGGACCGTATCGGTGATACGTCCACCCTCATCGGGAAGAAGCAGCTGAGGGAACATCTGGAGGCACTGAAGGATGAAGGCTATGTCACTATTACCCATGATGACATCCTGAAATATTATAAGGAAGGAAAGCCCCTGCCTCCGAAATCGCTGTACCTTATGTTTGAAGACGGCAGGCGGGACACCGCTCTTTTTGCCGACGAGATCCTGGAGGATTTGAATTTTAAGGGCGTCATGATGACCTATCCCGAAAAGTTCAATCATGAGGATACCAAATTCCTGAGGCCCATTGAATTAAAGGATATGGAGGACTCGTCTTACTGGGAAATGGGTACCAACGGCTACCGGCTGGAGTACATCAATGTATTTGACCGGTACCACCATTTCATCGGCGAAATCGACCCGCTGAAATATGCCATGATGCAGAAGAGCCTGGGCCGGGACTACAACCACTACCTCATGGATTTCATCCGTGATAAGGACAGGATTCCGGTGGAAACGGTGGACCACATGAAACGTCGCATCGCCTATGACTACCGGGAGCTTCGGGACATTTACTCCGATAAACTGGGCTATGTGCCGCCGGTGTATGTGCTCATGCATTCCAATACGGGCCATTTCGGCAATGCGCCCAGCGTGTCTGCTGAAAATGAAAAAGTGGATACGAAGCCTTTTTGAAATGAATTTCAACCGGGAAGGGTACTGCTTCAATCAGAGAAACAGCAGTCTCTATGATTTAACCCGTATGCAGCCCCAGCCCTACTGGCCTGTAAACCACCTCCTTATGCGTATCAAATACGATACGAACCGGGATCTCCGGTTTAAAACGGGAGATGATCGTATACGCAGCTGGGATATTTTAAAAGGCGCCGCCCAGTTCAAGGGGGAAAGCCTGATTGTCACCTCCATCCCTGAAAAAGCGGGTATTGTGAAGCTGAAAGGAAATACCGGAAGGTCTGACGTGGATGTCCATGTGTGGCTGGAGGGGAATTCCTTTGGGGACCAGAAGGTGCTCCTCCGGGGCAATAAGGACCTCACCCGCTGCCTTGCTGTAGGCATATCCCAGGGGAAACTGGAAGTAGAAGAAGTGGAGGAAAGCAGTACGAAAAAGCTGTTTTCCGAAAAACTTTCCGTCCTTGACGGCCAGCCTCCCATATCGGTGGAAGAGGATGAACACAATGTAAGGGTGAACGAGCTGGAAACCCTGGCCCGCTACGCCGACTCCACTGCCATGGCCAATGAGTACATGAGCCGCCTGGCCAGGGTCAAACAGGAAAAACCGAAAACCATTGAAGAAGGGGGAAAGCCTTACGAACCGGTGGAAAGTTTCCATGCAAGGCTGGACCGGACTCTGGATATTTCCCTTGACGGCAGCAGCCTTACCGTTCGGCTGGATGGGAAGGAAGCCGCCAAAGTGGACGTAGGACACTCGGAAGATACGGACATCGGTCTTTTTGCAGGTTGGGACAGCCGCGCTTTCAGCCAGCGGAATCTGGCTGATGACGTGTATGACGGCGTTTTTGAAAAACTGGTGATTACAAATCATGGAAAGACCGATGGAACGCCTCTTTACACCACGGAATTAAAGGGCTTTGAAAAATGGAAATTTGTGATTAATCAGAAATGGGAATCGGTTCTTGGCTGGTTCCTGAGACATTTCTGATGGGGGACTTATGAAATATGCAGCTTTGGCACTGGCAGCCGCCTGCCTCTTTCTAACCTCCGGCTGCAGGGCGGAAAAGCCTCTGGCCGGAGGGAGTCATCCCCCTGTGACCCTCTCTTCCTGGGGGGTTTCCTGGGATAGGGAAAGGGGAATGGAGGAATATGAAAAAACAGCGGATCTCTGCGATGGCATTTCCCTTTTTGCCGCTGATTTTGATGAAAAGGGAAATCTCCATTTCCCTGAAAATCTGGAAAACCTGAGACCTAAAGGGAATGTGCCTGTCTACCTTACCGTTGTGAACGACAGGGCCCTCCCTGGAGGGAAAATGGTGGAGAAAGACCGGGAAATGGTGGCGAAAAAGCTGAAAACAGAAGAAAGCCGCTACCACCATGTGAAAGATATCATCCGTCTGGCAAAGGAAAAGCGGGTAGACGGCATTGAAGTGGACTATGAGAAAATAGGGCAGGACAGGGAACTCATGAATCATTTCTGCGACTTTACCCGCATGCTGGATCTGGAGGCCCGGGCAGCCCATCTTAAAGTGCGCATTATCCTGGAGCCTTCCACGCCTATGAACCTTCCTTACAGTGAAGGGCCGGAATATGTGGTGATGATGTATAACCTCTACGGCACCCACAGCGGCCCCGGGCCGAAGGCGGACAGGGATTTTATTGAAAAAATGCTGAAAAAGATGGTTCATCTTCCCGGAAAGAAGGCAGCAGCATTCTCTACCGGCGGATGCCTGTGGCAGGACAGCCATCTTTTTGGGCTCCTGGGTGGAAAGAAAAAATATATTACAGAAATCGAAGCCATCCGTCTGGCAGAAACCCATCATGCTGTGCCTGAAAGGGACCCGGAAAGTGCAGCCCTTCACTTTTCCTATAAAGAGAACGGGTCTTCCTATGATGTGTGGTATGGGGACAGGGAAACCATGAACGCATGGATTACACTGGCAGCCAATGAGGGCATATCGTCCGTTTCTCTGTGGCGCCTGGGAGGCGTGGATATGAATGGTTTAAGAAAGGATTAGGAGGAGCGGATATGACAGCGTTATGGAGAATCAATCACCTGAAACCCGCTTTTCTGGCAGCAGTCTGTGCGGCGGCTCTTCTGGCATCAGCAGGAATCCCGGAGGCGGCAGCAGATGGCGGGACGGCTCCCTTATCCGCTGCTCCTGCCCTGGCAGAAAAGGCGGCGGTGCATAAGGCAGTATACAGCGCAGCGGACAAGGAAAGATACGATACGCTCCGGCGGGAAAACCAGGGCAGGCTGGCTCCGAAGGAAAGGTTTATAACCACCACGGCGCCTGCGATTATTGTTACCTTTGGCGGACTCACAAGGAGGCAGTCGGTGGATGATATGCTTTCCTATCTGGAGGGCAAAGGCGTGACTGCCACCTTCTTTGTGACGGAGCTGGAACTTCAGAAATACGGAGATACCATACGGGACATTGTAGACCATGGGCATGAACTGGGGCTGGGACTGAGAACCGGTACGACCGGCGATTATTATGAAACCTGTGCCCAGATCGAAAGGCTGGAACGGAATCTGTCCCGCCGCTTCGGCGTAAGGCCTGCCTTTGCACGGCAGATATTCGGAAAGCCGTTGCCGGAAGTGGAGGAGGCCTGCTCCGCCATGGGCATACGGCTTATCGGGCAGACGGTAAATACGGTACAAACAAAAGATAAGGCCGCCAAAACGCCGGAGGATATTTTTTCCCATCTCTTTGGCGCCAAGGTCTATTCCATGGGGAGAGGGCAGATTATTTACACGCGCCTTGATTTCTTGGACAACCCGGTTATGACATCGGACGTGCTGGACCTGATTAAGCGGAATAAGATAGATAACATAGCCTACCGTACGCCCACCGATTCGCCGGAAAAAAATCCTGCCAATGATTCCTCCTATTATATGACCGGCCTTGGAAAGGTACTGGAAGACAGGAGTCACCTGTGGGCCTATCCTGTAGACGTGAGCGTTGTCCCCTGGGACCTGCGGCCGGAAAACAGGGGCGTGCAGGTGAATAAGCGTAACTTTGAAGAACAGTTTGCCAAAAGGTACATCGGCTCTCCCCTGGTTAAAGACAGGGATAATATACGGGGATTCAGTAAGAGTGAAATCAGGCAGATGGACCGCACCGGCCGCATCCATGGAGTGAAAGACAGGACCCTTTTCCTAACCTTTGATGACTGGGGAACAGATGACTCCATCAATAAGCTGATGTATGTGCTCCGCAAGCACCATGCACAGGGGACTTTCTTTGTAATTACATGGAATGTGAAAAATAATCCAAACCTCCTGAGAGCTCTGGCGGAGGAGGGGAATTCCATCGGAAGCCATACCAACAGGCACAGGGCCATGGTCGCCCAGACAGGAGACTACGGGACCACCCTTCCCATGACGGAAGAGGAATATGAAAAAGATATTTCCTCTGCCTACGAAAAACTGGCCTTCACCGTAGGCGATGTGAAAGCAGGGGGGAAGCCGGCGTTAACAAGGCTTTTCCGCCCGCCCACTCTGGCCATCAGCAAGAAGGGGGCCATGGAAATTATGAATGCCGGGTATACTTACATGGTGGCCGGCTATGACAGTACCCATGACTATGCCGCACCGGGAGTTCAGGCTGTTGTAGGTGCCATCAACAATGGTATTTATGATGAAAACGGACAGGTGCGAAGTGGAACCATCATGGTCATGCATATGACTGAAACCGCCAGATATACGGCAGAAGCGCTGGATGATGTACTGACTGTCAATGATGCAAGGGCGGATGATGATCCGAAAAAAATTCAGGATAGGCAGGCTGGACGATTATCTGAAAGACGACTACAGCCAGAAGGATGATGAAGACAATATCATAAATTCCGTAAAAGGGCTTGCCTATAAGGCAGGCTGCTGCGGATAAGAAAAAAGCATGGAAGGAAATGATTTCCGTCCATGCTTTTTATGGTGCCATAAAATTAACCAAGTACCTCCATAATTTCCGCAAGGGTTGAGCAGAAATGGATGGAGGAGAGGTCTTCTTTTTCGATGAAACCGTTATCCAGCCAGTTTTGGAAGAGAGTCTTCAGCGGGTCATATATCCCGTCTATATTGGCGATGAGGATGGGCGGGCGGCTCTTTGGGGCGGCGTAGATGCGGTAGTGGCTGAAGGTGTCGGAAAGTTCTTCCAGGGTGCCTATGCCGCCGGGGAGGATAATGAAGGCATCGCCGGATTCGATCATTTTCTGCTTTCTTGTTATCATGTCCGGCACTTCGATGAGCTTAGTAATGCCCCGGTGGGCCTGCTCTTTTTCAATGAATACCTGGGGGATAATGCCGGTGACCCGGCCGCCGGCGGCCATGGCGGCGTCGGCGGCAAGGCCCATGAGCCCCACGGTGCCGCCGCCGTAAATCATGTGGAAGCCGCCCTTTCCCAGGGCTTCCCCCAGCCGTCCGGAAAAGGAGGGAAAGGCGGGGTCATTTCCGAAATGGGAGCCGCAGTAGACTACAATGTTTGTGTATTTCTTCATAAGTTTTCCTTTTCTTTACAATGGGTATATGAAATGCTGCTTATGGCTATTGTATCATAGAGAAGGGCAGGGAGTTTCCGGTTTCCTCTTTCCGTTTTGCCGCTTTCCGGAGGTGCTGAAGGCAGTCATGAAAAGGTGATTTCCAGGAGAATGGCACGCCAGGAACCGTGGTAAAAAGGTTATGCATAAACACGGAGAAAAAGGCGATAAAAAAGTTTGACATAGGCGTCAAGTGATGGTATAATTCCAATGTTGCGTGGATTTAGTGTGCTGTAAAGCAGGTGAGAATGAATGACACTGGAAGAATTGAAATCCGGTACATTTGTAGTCGGAATGAAAGAGACGGAGCGGGCTATCGAGAAGCAGGAAGCGGCATGTGTGTTTATTGCCTCGGACTGTGATGAAAGGATTTCCCAACCCCTTCTGGAAGCCTGCCAGTCGTCAGGAATTCCTGTGGAACGGGGATTCACGAAAAAGGAGATAGGCCGTGCCTGCGGTATCAAAGTGAAAGCCGCCTCTGCCGCTCTTATTAAATCCCGGTAATATCCTTTGGGGCTCTGCCCTGGAGGATCAATTATAAATTTACTTTTGAAGAAAGGAGGTGCCCATATTGCCGACAATTAATCAGCTGGTTCGTAAAGGCCGCCAGACTCTGGCTACCAAAGCGAAGACCCCGGCTCTGAAACAGTCCCCACAGAAACGTGGTGTCTGCACCAGAGTTTACACAGCTACCCCGAAGAAGCCGAACTCTGCTCTTCGTAAAGTAGCCCGTGTACGCCTGACCAACGGAATCGAAGTTTCTGCTTACATTCCTGGTGAAGGCCATAACCTGCAGGAACACTCCGTCGTCCTCATCAGAGGCGGCCGTGTTAAGGATCTTCCAGGCGTTCGTTACCACATTATCCGCGGCGCACTCGATACCGTAGGTGTATCCGGTCGTCAGCAGGGCCGTTCCAAATACGGCGCTAAGCGCGAAAAGAAATAATCGCATCATATCATTTCACTAATGTGACTAACAAAGAACGTTTTAAGGAGGAAATTAACAATGCCGAGAAAAGGTGCTGTTCCGAAACGTGACGTGCTGCCGGATCCCGTGTATGGAAACAAGACAGTAACCCGTTTCATCAATAAGGTTATGCTGGATGGCAAAAAGGGTGTCGCTGAAAAAATCGTCTATGGCGCATTTGACATCTGCCACAGCAAGCTGAACAAAGAACCGATCGAAATTTTCGAACAGGCTCTCAACAATGTTATGCCGGTTCTGGAAGTACGTGCCCGCCGTGTAGGCGGCGCCAACTACCAGGTGCCGGTTGAAGTCAGAGCAGACCGCCGTCTGACTCTGGGTATCCGCTGGATGGTCAACTATGCCCGCCAGCGCAGCGAACGTACCATGGAAGAACGTCTGGCAGGAGAACTGATGGACGCTTTTAACAATACGGGCGCAGCAGTAAAGAAGAAAGAAGATACTCATAAAATGGCTGAAGCCAACAAGGCTTTTGCTCATTATCGCTGGTAATTTTAATAAGGAGAAACAATCGTGGGCAGAGAATTTCCGCTTGAAAAAACAAGAAACATCGGCATCATGGCACACATTGATGCAGGTAAGACAACAACCACGGAACGAATCCTGTATTATACCGGTGTAAACCATAAGATCGGCGAAGTTCATGATGGCGCTGCCACCATGGACTGGATGGCTCAGGAACAGGAACGCGGTATTACCATTACATCTGCTGCTACCACCTGCCACTGGAAAGGCTATCGTGTCAACATCATCGATACCCCAGGGCACGTAGACTTCACTGTAGAAGTTGAACGTTCCCTTCGCGTACTCGACGGCTCCGTAGCTGTATTCAGTGCTAAAGACGGCGTTCAGACCCAGTCTGAAACCGTTTGGAGACAGGCAGACCACTACCATGTTCCCCGTATTGCATTCATCAACAAGATGGATACAGTAGGTGCAGATTTCCTGCATGCAGTCAAAACCATCGACACCCGTCTTCATGCCAAACCTGTTGCTATGCAGCTCCCAATCGGCGCACAGGATACCTTCAAAGGCATCATCGACCTGCTGACCAGGGAAGCTGAAATTTACGACAGCGATGACGGCAAAGAATATCATAAGGAACCGGTTTCCGATGATATGAAAGACGTGGTAGAAGAATACCGTGAAAAGATTATCGAAGCTGCCTGCGACGGCGACGATGAACTGGCTGAAAAGTATCTGGAAGGCGAAGACATTTCCATTGAAGAAATCAAAGCTTCCATCCGTAAACAGGTACTGGCATGCAAGCTCTTCCCCGTATTCTGCGGCTCCGCATACAAGAACAAAGGTATCCAGATGCTTCTGGATGCTGTCCTTGATTACCTCCCGTCCCCGCTGGATATTCCTCCGGTTAAAGGCACTTCCCTGGACGGCGAAGAAGAAGAACGCCCGGTATCCGACAGCGCTCCGCTGGCAGCCCTGGCATTCAAGATCATGGCAGATCCATTCGTTGGCAAACTGGCATACTTCCGCGTATATTCCGGCGAAATGCACCAGGGCACTTATGTTCTCAATTCCACCAAGGACAAGAAAGAACGCGTAGGCCGTATCCTTCTGATGCATGCTAACCACCGTAAGGAAATCGATGTAGCTTACACCGGCGACATTGCTGCAGCTGTAGGCTTCAAGGATGTAACCACCGGCGATACACTCTGCAGCCCGGACAACCCGATCATCCTTGAAAAGATGGAATTCCCGGATCCCGTTATTTCCGTTGCTGTTGAACCGAAGACCAAAGCTGACCAGGAAAAGATGGGCAACGCCCTCCAGAGACTGGCAGAAGAAGATCCGACCTTCAGAGTACACACCGATCCGGAAACCAACCAGACCATCATTTCCGGTATGGGCGAACTCCACCTGGACATCATCGTCGACCGTATGCGTCGCGAATTCAATGTAGACTGCACCGTAGGCAAACCTCAGGTTGCTTATCGTGAAACCATCCGCAAATCTGTTGAATCTGAAGGCAAATTCATTCGTCAGACCGGCGGTCATGGTCAGTACGGTCACTGCTGGCTCCGTCTTGAACCGATGGAAGCAGGCAAGGGCTTTGAATTCGCTAACGAAGTCGTTGGCGGCGTGATTCCTAAAGAATTCATCAACCCGATTCAGGCCGGCGTCGAAGCTGCTATGCAGGACGGCGTTGTAGCAGGATATCCGATGGTTGATATCAAAGTTACCGTATATGACGGTTCCTATCATGATGTCGACTCCTCCGAAATGGCCTTCAAAGTTGCAGGTTCCATGGCATTCAAAGACGGTGCCAAGAAAGCAGATCCTGTCCTCCTCGAACCATATATGAGCGTAGAAGTCGATGTTCCGGAAGATTACATGGGCGACGTTATCGGCGGCCTCAACTCCCGCCGTGGACGCATCGAAGGCATGGACACAGAAAATGGCGAATCCAGAATCAAAGGTTTCGTTCCGCTGTCTGAAATGTTCGGTTATGCAACCGCTCTCCGCAGCTCCACTCAGGGCCGTGGTACCTTCACCATGACATTCGACCACTATGAAGAAGTTCCGAAGGCTATTTCCCAGAAGATTACGGAAGAAAGACTCGGAAATAAATAATTTTTAAGGAGAAACCAAAATGGCAAAAGCTCATTACGAAAGAACAAAGCCGCATGTTAACATCGGCACTATCGGCCACGTAGATCATGGCAAAACAACCCTGACCGCTGCTATCACCAAAGTACTGGCTGAAGAAGGCAAAGCTAACTTCCTCGACTATGCTTCCATTGATAAAGCACCGGAAGAAAGAGCCCGTGGTATCACAATCAACACCTCCACCGTTGAATATGAAACAGAAAACCGTCACTATGCACACGTTGACTGCCCAGGGCACGCTGACTATGTAAAGAACATGATCACCGGCGCAGCTCAGATGGACGGCGCTATCCTCGTTGTATCCGCAGCTGATGGCCCTATGCCCCAGACCCGTGAACATATCCTCCTGGCTAAACAGGTAGGCGTTCCGGCTATCGTAGTATTCCTGAACAAAGCTGACCAGGTCGATGATCCCGAACTGATCGACCTCGTCGAAATGGAAATCAGAGATCTCCTCTCTTCCTACGACTATCCGGGCGATGATGTGCCGATTATCGTTGGCTCCGCTCTCGGCGCTCTCAACGGCAACAAAGAAGACGAACAGAAGATTCGCGACCTCATGGCAGCTGTAGATGAATACATCCCGACTCCTCAGCGCGACACCGATAAACCGTTCCTGATGCCT
>DCJJ01000083.1:0-4399 GCA_002320515.1 Dialister sp. UBA1703
GCACGCAGCCCCGCTCGAGATGACCATGGCGGCGGCCGCATAGGGGCAGGAGATTTCTCGGCTCAGAGCTTCATTAGAGACCAAAGTCTTCCCCCCCATGCCGGCACGTCCCTCCCCTCGGGATGGCCATGAGGGGGAACTGCTTACTGTCATTGACCCAAATAAAGACATACAAAAAAGACCGGCCCTGGCCGGTCTTTTTTGTTCCTTTTTATCGGAGTTCGTAGTTGTAGTCTTCTTTGAGAATGTGGATGGCGCCTATGTCGCCTTTCATGGCTGCTTTGATGAGCCAGTTCATGGCAGCTTTTTCGTCTTTTTCCACGCCTTCTCCGTTGGCCAGGGCGTAGCCGTAGTGGGCCATGGCGAAGGGGTCGCCTTTTTCGGCGGCTTTCTGGTAGAGTTTCACCGCTTCTCCGATGTCTTCTTCCACACCCAGGCCTGCTTCGTAGCAGAGGCCCAGGGCGGACCAGGCGGCGGGGATCCGGTTTCTGGCGGCCCTTTTGTAGCATTCAAAGGCTTTGACGGCGTGGTCTTTGGTGCCGCTTTTGGTGAAGGCAAGGCCCAGGCGGAGGAAGGCTTCTTTGTCTCCCAGGGTTTCCGCTTCTTCTGCCATGTGCCAGGCTTTGGCAGGGTCTACGCTGCCGGCGGCGCCGGTGATGTATTCTCCGCAGGCCACGGAGAGGAAGCCTCTGAGGGTCATGTCTCCATCAGGGTCTCCTTCTTCTCTTCCTTTGCGGATCCACATTTCGGCGGCGGTAAGGTCTTTCTGGGTGCTGGTGCCGGCGGCGTAAAACATACCGGTCATAAGCATGGCGCTGGTGTCGCCTCTTTCGGCGGCGAGGAGGTAGTAGCGGAAGGCTTTTTCGTGGTTGACTTTACCCATGATGCCTTCGTCGTAGATTTTGCCCAGGAGGGAGGCTGCTTCGGTGCTGCCTGCGTCGGAGCAGTGTTCCAGCATTCTTCTGGCTTTCCGGGGGTTGGGCTTGTTGCCGTTGATGCCACGGAGGTAGAGTTTGCCCAGGGCCAGCCCTGCGTCTTCGATGCCGTATTCTACGCTGATTTTGTAGCAGTTCTCTGCTTTTGTTTCGTCTTTGTCCACGGTGCTGCCTTTTTCCCATTGGCCGCCCAGGACGTAGATTTCATAGGCCGCTTCTCTGGCGCCCATGTTTGCTGCTTTCCTGAAGTATGTGACTGCCTCGTCCATGTCCCCCATATGGAGGCAGTCCTGCCCCATGGAGTAGTAATATTCCATCATTCGATCAGATGCCATAATAGTCCTGCTCCTTTTTGAAATGGCTCCGGAAAGCCGGGCCCCGGAGGGCGGCTTCGGAGGTTATCTGAATTCTTTGCAGAGGTCTTCGAAGAGCGCTTCGGAGGGCTTTTCTACGTGGTCGATGAGCCGTACGTCTTTGGAGGGGACGATGTCTCCGAAGGGAATGCCCTCTTTTTCTTCGTAGATGACGCCGGTGACAAGACTGTCGGTTTCCGCCAGGAGGTGGAAGGCTTCGGCTTTGCTGGTGGGGTCATAGGTTTCGCGGACGTCGGAAATCTTTTTCAGGTGTTCGTTGTACCACTGGACGGTGTTCATGTGGTTGAAGGTGACGCAGGGGGTGAAGATGTTCACGTAGGAGAATCCTCTGTGGTCCACTGCTTTTTCGATGATGTCCACCAGGTTTTTGCCGTCGATGGCATAGGCCTGGGCTACGAAGGTGGCGCCGGCGGCGATGGCCATGGCGGGGACGGCCAGCGGGGTCAGGGGGTTTCCATCCGGGGTGGTCTTGGTGACGAAGCCCTTGGAGGAAGCGGGGGATGTCTGGCCCTTGGTGAGGCCGTAGACCTGGTTGTCGAAGACCAGGTAGGTGATGTCCATATTTCTCTTCATGGCATGCATGGCGTGGCCGAGGCCGATGGCGTAGGAGTCGCCGTCGCCGGAGCATACGATGAGGTGGGTGTCTTTGTTGGCGCATTTGATGCCCTGGGCGAAGGGAAGGGCCCTGCCGTGGGTGGTGTGGGCGCCGTAGCAGTACTGGTAGCCGCCGATACGGGAGGAGCAGCCGATGCCGGAAATCAGGGTGATGTCTTCATTGGCCCAGCCTTTTTTGGCGCAGACGGCGGAAATAGCGTTCTGGATGCCGTAGTCGCCGCAGCCGGGGCACCAGTTTGGTACGATGGTATTTTTATAGTCTCTCGGTGAAGCCATAATCAGAAGACCTCCTTGGCTTTGTTCACAATGGTAGAAGTGGTAAAGGGTGTGCCGTCGTACTGGAGAAGGGACAGCAGTTTGTCATGACAGTCGAAGTGAATGGCAAAGAGTTCACGGAGCTGGGCTGTCAGGTCTTCTTCTACGATGAGAACTTTCTTTGCGCCTTCCATGTAGGGACGGAGGGCTTCGGTGGGGAACGGGGAGAGGAGACGGAGCTGGAGGTGGTTGACTTTCTTTCCTTCCGCTTCCAGTTCTTCTACCGCTTCTTCCAGGGCGCCATTGGTGGAGGTGACGCCTACGAGGAGAAGGTCGGTGTCTGTGTCTTCATGGGTCACATAGAATGGTTTGATGGCAGAGGGGACGGCTTTGAATTTCCTGTGCCGTTTTTCCATTTCCATGACGCGGTCGGCCTGTCCTTCAGCGGGCTTGCCGAATACGTTGTGTTCGAGACCGGTGGAAAGGAACATGCCGTTCTTCACGCCGGGGATGGTTCTCGGGGAAATGCCGTCTTCACTGTCTTCAAAGCGGTGGAAGTAGGCTTTCTTCTTTGTATCCAGTTCCGGCAGTTCTTCGGTGAGGAGTTTGCCGCGGTGAATGCCTACGCGGTTCATGTCGAAGGCCGGTACGGACTGTTTGCACATGCCGAACTGCAGGTCCGAGAGGACGATGACAGGGGTCTGGAATTCTTCGGCCAGGTTGAAGGCTTCCTGGGTAATGTAGTAGCAGTCTTCAATGGAGGAAGCAGCCAGCACGATTTTTTCCGCATCGCCGTGGCCCGAGGCAATGGCGTAGCGGATGTCGCTCTGTTCTACCTTGGTGGCCATGCCGGTGGAGGGGCCTGCGCGCATGACGTCGATGATGACTACCGGGATTTCCGCCATGGCAGCCATGGAAATGGATTCGGCCATCAGGGAGAGCCCGGGGCCGGAGGTGGCGGTGAAGGCGCGCACCCCTGCATAGCCGGCGCCCATGGCCATCATGCAGGAGGACAGTTCGTCTTCCGTCTGCACCACGGTGCCGTGAATCTTATGAACCACTTTGATCATGTATTCCATGATTTCAGAAGCGGGGGTAATAGGATAGGAAGCCATGAAACGGGAGCCGGCGGAAATGGCGCCCAGAGCGGCTGCTTCGTTGCCCAAAAGGTAAAGCTGGTCCTTCTTCGGCGGCGTAGCCAGTTTGCCCAGCTCTACGCCGTGCATGGCAGCAATGGCGGTATCATAGCCTTCCTTGAAGATTTCCTTGTTCTTTGTAATGATTTCTTCACCTTTTTTGGCAAAGCGGTCTGCAATGAATCCATAGAAGGGGCTTTCCGGGAATCCCAGAACGCCGGCGCTCATGCCCAGGGCTGCAATGTTCTTCATCTGCAGGCTGCCGTATTTCTTGGCCAGCTCCGTAATAGGAAGGGCCAGCATGATACGGCCGCTGTGGGCTTCAAACTTCGGATGGAATGCGTCGTCGGCAATGATGACGCCCCCTTCCGGCACTTCTTTGCCGTGGAGATCAATGGTCTCCTGGTCCAGTGCTACCAGGCAGTCTACATGTTCGCCGATGGTAGCCACTTCCTTCGTGGCAATGCGAAGGGCAATGGTAGTATGGCCACCTTTAATGCGGGATGCAAAAAGGCGCTGGCTGAACAGGGAATACCCTTCCTGCGCCAGTACACGGCCCAGGATCTCGCCGCAGGACTCTACGCCCTGCCCCTGCTGGCCGCCCATTTTCCAGATAAAATCACGTTTTGTTTCCACTCCATCTGCCTCCTTGGTGATGAATCATGGGGAAAATATTATATATAGGTGAATCGTTTTTACACATACTCACACATTTTTATTATACCACCTTGGGGCTGTGAAATCTTGGGAAAATATTAATATTGATAAGTGATGGGGCTTCGCTCCAAGGGGAAAGGTTCTTAAGATGGACCGGCCTTACGGCCGGAGGGTTCTTAGGTTTGACGGGCCCTTTGGCCCGAGGGTTGTGGATTGCCATGGAGCAATGAATTTTATATGCCGTTTCGCGGCAGTGGTGAGCGCCTTTAAAATAAAAGGGCGCCTATTTTTTATAAAACCATGCAACCGCGCCTGCGGCGCGAGGGAAATGACCCCTTCTGCCTACGGCTTCTTCCCCGGAGAGGGAGATTTGCTCTGTGCTTACCTATCTCCCCCATAAGCTGCACTAGGGAAGCACTGATTAATT
>DCJJ01000083.1:4453-9758 GCA_002320515.1 Dialister sp. UBA1703
GCATTGCATAAAAATTCAAGAATAAAAGCAGACAGTGATTTAATCAGCGCTTCCTTAGACATGATTGTGGCAATTAAAATGCCGAATCCGATCATTAATGATAATGCTTCGTAAACGTTCATTTTGCCACCCCCTCTCAGAATCGATGAAGAGGGGAAAAGCCGTCACATATAAAAAGCTGCCTCACCGCTTTTATTTACTATAAAAATTTCCCCTTTCCCTATCATTTACGAAGCCCGTAATTTTTTCTTATTTACCAAATCCCCTGCCCCACAGTCAGCAGATAAAGCAAAAATAAAAGGACGCCCGGTGCGGGGCGTCCTTTTGATTTCTTTTTTAATTTCTTACTTTCGGGCTGTTTTTCTTGGTCTGGAATTCTTCTGCTTCCAGTTTGTACACGAGGCAGCCTTCCAGCATGTTGTCGGTGATGGTCCAGTCTTTGCCGGAGATCTGTTTCATGAAGCCGGTCATAATGTCTTTGGCTTCTTCTTTGTCCCGGATGATGGTAATGCGTCCGCTGCCGATGATGCTCATGTAGGCGGTGGTGAAGAGGGCAGGGTTTGTTTTGTGGGGTACCACGTGGTCTCCTGTGTCCATTTCAAAGCCCGCTCTTCCGTCTTTTTCGATGAGTTCCTTTTTGAGGCCCGCCTTCGCGCCGTGGAAGTAAAGGGTGAGTTTTCCTTTTTCATAGGTGTAGGAGTAGTTGACGGGCACTATGTAAATCCTGCCTTCATCATAGAGTCCCAGGCGCACGATGCCGCAGGCGTCCAGAATGGCACGGATTTCTTTTTCATCGGTGACAAGCCGGTCTTTTCTTCTCATTTCTCTCATAACAGTGCCTCCTTTGGGAGGTCATTATACCACGGAGGGCCTGCCATTCAAAAGGGACGGTGATGAAATGAGAACCCTTCATTCGCCGCTTCTTTCTGCTTTTATTCCGTTACTTCATACACTTCCTTTACCAGGTGGAAGGCAGCCCAGGCTTTAGGCCAGCCGGCGTAGAAAGCCACCTGGGTGATGGTATCTGCCATTTCTTCCAGGGTGACGCCATTGTTTTTGGCGTTCTGAATGTGGTATTTCAGGGAGGAGTCAGTAATGCCCTGGCTTACCAGGGATACCACGGTAATCATGGAGCGCTGCTTCACGGACAGGTTGTCCTGTTTGTTCCACACTTCTCCAAAGAGGATGTCATCATTGTAGCGGGCAAAGTCGGGGGCCGTCTGCCCCAGCACGTCCCTGCCTGCGGTCTGTACGATTTTCTTAGTCATTGGTTTCCCTTCCGTTCTTTCTTCAGCAAAAGATTCCGTTCCTGCCCCAAAGAGCATGAGGGCAGCAGCAGTAATGATAAGCACTTTTTTCAATTTCATAATTTTTCAAATTCCCTTTCGTCCACCGGCTCCAGCCATTCGTTGGATATCCCTTTTCCTTCTCTGGAAAGGGAAATATGCTGGAAATGGCAGCCCGGAGCGGCGCCGTGCCAGTGTTTCACTTCCGGCGGGATGGTGACCACGTCGCCGGGATGGAGGAGCTGAGGCTCTTTCCCTTCGTACTGGAGATACCCCTTCCCCGACACTACGATAAGCACCTGGCTGGTGCCGTGATGGATGTGCCAGTGGGTGTGGGCTCCGTTTTCAAAGGTTACGTTGTACACGGGAATGTCTTTGTCTTCCGACAGGCTGGCAAGCCAGCTCTTTCCGGTAAAGTATGGGGCATAGGCGTCGTTGGGGCTGCCCACCTCCATGACAGCTCCCTTTCCTTCCAGTGCCTTTTTGATTTCTTCTGCCTTCATTTGACCGTCCTTTCTTACTTTTTTAAAGAATGAATCCACCCGAGTACATCGTCGGTTTTCCCGCCGCCGGTGAAGCATTCGCCGGGAAGCCAGGTGCCCGTTTTGGCAGCCCGGAAGAGGTTTTCGCCGCTGTCTCCCAAGGGACTGCTGTAGGAGGTGGCAAAGGGAATCACCGTTTTGCCTTCAAAGCTGTGATGTTCCGTAAAGGTATACACAATTGCCGGCGCTTCGCCCCACCAGATGGGGTAGCCCAGGTATACCACCTTGTAATCGTTCCAGTTCTCCACGTCTCCCGTATATGCAGGACGGATGGAGCTGTCTTTATGTTCTTTGGATACCCGGCTCGCACTGTTATGGTAGTCCAGATCCGCTTCCGTATAGGGCACCTTCGGTGTAATGGCGTAAATATCACTGCCCGTCTCTTTGGCAATGGTTTCAGCCGCCCGCTTCGTATTGCCGGTGGCGGAATAGTACACCACAATGGACTTCCCTTCCGGCACTGCTTCTGCTGCTGAACCGCTGTTTTCCTGAGAGGCGCTGCCGCAGGCACTCATTGTCAAGGCCGCTGCTGCCACTGCCACTCCCATGACTGCTTTTTTCCACATAGTAAACCTCCTGTTTCAATCCATAACCCTTTTATTCAAGAGTAGTACTATTCCCTTTCTTCCTTATTATAGGAAAAGACTTTCTTACTATCCAATACCTTGTTTTTGCAGAAATTTATGCCCCAAAGGCATGGATGTGACGGGATGGGCAGTAAATTTCCAGGGTGTGCCATCACTTCGTATCCCCATGGGATTTCTCCCACCAAAAAAGACCTTGAAGACATGCAAATCATTTCTTCACAGCCCTTTTTCCATAACTATTTTCTGATGGCAAGATGTAGGCCCACAGGTCATCTCGAGCAGATGATGTGCCGGTATGAGAGGAGCCTCGGGCACTCATGAGACTTTGAGCCGAGAGAACTCCTACCGCCATGCACCCTGTACCATGGGGCGTGAGATTTCTCCACTCCCCTCCGCTTCGGTCAAAATGACAGGGTTCGGGGCATCATTTTTATCATTTGAGAAGTACGGTATCTCCACCCCGCTCCCACCGTCGAAATGATGGTGAAACGGAGCCGTATTTGTGTCATTCATGTATTTCTTCACAGCCCCTCAATCACCAGCTTAGGAGCCCCTATTTCTTTCCCGTAATTTTCAGTCTGTCTTTCCTGTTATAGAGGTATACATAGTACAGGTCTCCGTAGAAGGGGTTCCGACTCTTTCTTGCGGTGCTTTCCACTTGGATGATATGGCCTTTTTTGGTCACCATGCGGTAGGTGAGGAAGTCGATGTGTTCTTTGTTGTATTTCGCTGCCAGCTGGCGGCGGAATTCTTTTTTCATGGGCTCCAGGTCGTCAGGATGGATGGAGCGGCAGATGCTGCAGCCGGTGTATTTGATGAAGTCTTCGTAGTCGTCACATTCCAGAAGGCTCACCATGCCGTGGTTGGCGAAGAGGATTTCTCCTTTTTTCGTGGCTTTCAGTACCAGTATGCCGCCGGGGAGGTGGTCCGCCACGTCGGTGAGGTTGAAGCCGAACTGGGATCGTTTGTCGGTGAGGGAGATGGAGTTGTCGAACTGCCGCCAGCCTGCTTTGCCGTTCAGTTTGGCTCCGTAGAGGGCGAAGTCGGCGCGGATGCAGAGGTCTCCGTAGGCTTCTCCCTGTTCCGGGTAGGCGGCGCAGCCCAGGGAGGCGTAAAATTTCACTTCTTTATCCCCGGCCTTAAAGGTATGGGTTTCCCTGGTAAAGCGGTTCAGGACGGCTGTCACTTTTGTAAAGTCTTCATAGGGATGGAAGAGGACGAATTCGTCGCCGCCGTTTCTGGTGATGATGGACTTTTCGCCGAAGGTTTCTTTCATGTCCCGCACCAGGGTTTTCAGGGCTTCGTCCCCTACCCGGTGGCCGTATACGTCGTTCACCAGTTTGAAATTGTCGATGTCCAGGGCAATGACCAGGGCTTTCTTTCCCGGGTTTTCCGCCATGTAGGAAGCCACGGCGCCGTCGCCGCCTTTTCGGTTATACACGCCGGTTAAGGGGTCATGGCCGCCGCTTCGCTTCAGGGCGCCGTTTGCTTTCTTCAGGATGCCGTTTCTGCGGAAGAGGAAGGAAATAAGGATGGTGAGGGAGAGGCCGGCCAGGGTGGCGAAGAAAAGGAGCATCCAGTTCACGCTGCTTCCCTGAGGCCGCAGCACAATGGACCACAGATCTCCGGCAATGATTCTTTCCGCATGGGGATTTCCCTGTTCCGTCATGCCCCGCTCCTTCACCAGATGCGGAGTATCTTCCCAGCCATAGCGGTGATAGAGGCTGAAGTCCAGCTTCTGGGCGCCCAGATTGGAAATATTGGCAGTGCTCATGACCCGGCGCTGCTCTACGGCCAGTATAATATAGCCCCAGAAGGATTCGTTGCCATTCTCGTCATGACGGTACACAGGGCGCAGAAAGGCCATCATTTTATAGGGAAGTCCCAGGTCCAGAGAGTCCACCAGCACCAGCCGGTGTTCCATGCGCGCCGTGTCCGCAGCCTTCTTCAGGGAACCTTCCAGGAAGCGGGGAAAATCCATCTTTCTCGTATCTTCCGCCGTAAACACCACCGGTTCTCCCTCTTCCGGCAGAATCTGGATGCTCCGGATCATGGGATTCATGGCCATCACCATGGCCGGTTCCCGGGGATTGACCAGGTAGCCTTCCGGGTCAGCCTCCAGCTTGGAGGCCATAATCTTGGTTACCACACCCCACCATTTCACCATGCCGTCTATACCCTCCAGTCGATGGATGGCATAGGGTGTAAAGACTTCCCCTTCCTTCTGCTGGTGATTGATATAAAGAAAGCAGTCCAGGCCAAAGGTCAGCAAAAGGCCGGCTATCATAACGGGTAAGCTCAGTGATTTTATCATCCACCTGATTCTACACATCATCATGCCGGCCTTTCTAAAAAAACGGGATCCTTTCATTACAGTTCCATTATACACTTCAAAAACAGGTTAACAATCCGCAGAAACTGCGAAAAAATACCGGACCTAAGTCCGGCATTTTCTCAGTCAGGGTTTTAAAATACTAGAAAAATCATTTACCAGCGTTCTTCAGGGCAATTCTCCAATCTCTGCCCTGCTGGTGCACATCATTCACATCGGCTTTCTGCACAGCATCCTTATTGGATTCCACATCTGCCTTCTGCTGAGCGGAGAGGTGGATGTCCTGGTTCTGATCAGGCTGGCCTTTCTTTTCAGCGTTATAAAGGGCAATGCGCCAGTCTCTTCCCGGATCTCCGGCGGCAGTGCCGTCAGCGGCCTGTACGCCCATGGAAATGCAGGACAATGCGATTCCTGCAGCTACGAGAGCCATGGTAATTTTTTTCATTTCTATCTACTCCTTTCCTGCAGCCAATCAATTGGCTGTTTACGATATTATATTACTTGAGATAATTATTGTAAATAGGATAATAATCTTTTGTAAGTGTCAAGTTTTCCTCG
>DCJJ01000039.1:0-10724 GCA_002320515.1 Dialister sp. UBA1703
ATGAATGAATCAGTGCTTCCTTAAATACCCTCTGACAAAAGAGCAGGACTCACCTCCTGCTCTTTCGTCATTCCTTTATGAAAATTTTAAAAATAGTTAAATCCACCAGACCACCTATCCGCTATAATACGAACATAGGGAAAGCCCATTTCCACAGGAAACAGGATAAAATATCAAAGTCCCTTTTCTGTGTTATAATATACATTGGCATACAGCCTGACCTGGAGGATTATTATGATATCTATTGTGACGCCTGTCTATAATGAAGAAGGCAACGTGGTTTACTTTCATGACGAAGTGACCCGGGTCATGAAAGACCTGGCCATGGACTATGAAATCATCTATGTAAATGATGGCTCCCGGGACAGAACCGACGAGCTCATTCACGAACTGGCCAGCCGCGACCCCCATGTGCGGGCCCTCACCTTTGCCCGGAACTTCGGCCACCAGATCGCCATTACCTGCGGCATGGACTTTGCCGGAGGGGACGCGGTGATTACCATGGACGGAGACATGCAGCACCCGCCGGCCCTCATACCCAAACTCATTGAAAAATGGCAGGAAGGCTATGACATCGTGCAGACCATCCGCACCGCTACCGAAGACGCAGGCCCTTTGAAAAAACTCACCTCCACCGGCTACTATGCGGTGATTAACTCCATTTCCACCACCCGGGTGGTGCCGGGAGGTTCGGATTTCCGTCTCATGGACAGAAAGGCGCTGGACACCTTCCGGAAATTCCGGGAGCACAGCCGCTTCATCCGGGGCATTGTAGGAGGCCTTGGATTCAAGCAGGCAGCCATCGAATTTGAAGCGCCTGCCCGCCATGCCGGCGTTTCCAAATTTTCCATGAAAAAAATGCTTCATTTTGCCATGGACGGCATTATTACCAACTCCACCATCCCCTTACGGATTTCCTTTTATATCGGCCTTCTGGCCGCCTTTGCAGGATTCCTGCTGATTCTCCACGTGCTCTACTGCGTCATCGCCGGACAGGCGGTGCCCGGCTGGGCCACCATGACCATCCTCATTTCCATCTTCGGAAGTTTGAACCTCATGTGCCTTGGGATTCTTGGAGAATACATAGGCCATGTATTCGAGGAAACGAGGAACCGCCCCCTGTACTGGCTCTCCGACGATACCGCCGCCCATCCCGATAACCCCTATCGTCAAACCCACGAAAAGGGAAATCCCCTTTGATTCCCCTTATTTCCAATTTCACAAGGCAGCAGGCAGCGGGATTTCCCGCTTCTTTGCAGTGAAATGCCGGCTGCCGGGAAGGATACAGTTATGAGTAATACCCCTTTTTTTGAAAGCGAACTTTTTGCAGAGCTGAAAGAAGACCTGACCCAGTCGTCCCGTTTCACCGCCACCTACCGCATTGTGGCTCCGGACTACGAAGAAGCCAAGAAGCTGGCCTTCGGCATCTGCGTAGAACAGACGGTGGAATGCCCCTACGAACTGGTGGAAGGCACCTCCATAGGAGACTCCATCGTCGGCCAGATCGAAGATCTGAAGAAAGCAGAACCCGGCGCCTACTACGCCACCATTTCCTATGACCCAACGGCTGTGGGAAATGAAATGGCCGAACTGATTAATATGCTCTTTGGAAATACAAGCCTCCAGCCGGGCATCAAGCTCATGTCCTTTGACCTGCCGGAATCCATGTATGACAACTACCCCGGCCCCCGCTTCGGCCGCACCGGCATCCGCGACCTCTGCGGCGTGCCAAGGGGCCCCATCCTTATGAGTGCCATCAAGCCGCTGGGCAGAAGCCCCAAAGAACTGGGGAAAATGGTGTACGACCTGGCCATGGGCGGCTGCCCCATCATTAAAGACGACCACAGCCTTATGAACCAGGACTACGCCCCCTTCGAAGAAAGGGTGCTCCAGTGCGTCATGGCCCTTGCCGACGCCAAAGAAAAAAACGGTAAAAAGAGCATGTACATTGCCAACTGCACCGCCGACGGCCTCCAGTTCCTGGACCGGGCCTACAAAGCTAAGGAAATCGGTGCCGACGGCATTATGGCAGCCCCTGCCATCACCGGCTTCACCCTGATCCGCGACCTGGCCAGGGATCCGGACTTCAACCTCCCCATCTTCCTCCACCCCTGCTTCTCAGGGCCCCAGGTTCTCTCCAAAGACTCCGGCATCTCCCCCTTCTGCTACTACGGCCAGCTCTCCCGCCTCTCCGGCGCCGACGCCGTCATCTTCACCAGCTTCGGCGGCCGCTTCTCCTTCTCCCAGGACGTCTGCACCAGGATCTGCGACGGCACCAGCGAAAAAATGGCCTATCTCCGCTCCATCTTCCCCATCCCCTCCGGCGGTATGAGATGGCAGCTCTTCAAAGACATGTACAAGACCTACGGTGCCGATACCATTTTCCTCGTAGGCGGCGCCCTGCAGACCGAAGGTCCGAATCTTACGGAAAATGTAAAATTCTTCCTGCAGAAACTGGAAGAAGCGCAGCATTAAAAAAAGATAATAAAAATGGGACTGTGAAAAAATGATTTACATTTTTTCACAGCCCCATTTTTTATTGCCATAAATGCTCCTCTCCTATACAAGTAATTATATCAGGAAAGCACTCATAGTGTCCCCACAATGCCGCTGCAATCTTTGCCCCTTGAGGGGCCACAGGGTGTACAGGGAGAACCGTAGGCAAATGATACTGCCACGCCCTAACCGCCTGCAGAAGGCCGGTTATTGAATGATTCCACCCGCTCCTGATTCCAACAGATTATGCCAAAGTGGTTTTCACGACATGACTCTTCATATCTTTCTTTTCTTCCTTCACTTCCCATTTCTTCTTGTCCACTTCATTCCGCCAGCGGAGTACGGCAGCAATGACGAAGGCCAGGGCCAGCATGGCTGCGAAAAGGTGAAGGGTGGCTGCATAGCCTCCGGTATTTTCCTTCATGAAAGCCAGGATGAGGGGGCCTGCCACGCCGGCAATGCCCCAGGCGGTCAAGATGGAGCCGTGAATGGAGGAAAGCTGCTTTACGCCGAAAATATCGGAAAGATAGGCAGGCATGCAGGAGAATCCGCCGCCGTAGCAGCTGATGATGAGGAGCACCAGGGCCTGGAAAATGAGGCCTTCCGTAGTCATGGAGAGCTGGTAGAACGCCCATACTTCCAAAGCAAAGAAGACCATGTAGGTAATGCCCCGGCCTATCCAGTCGGAAATGGTGGACCAGACGATACGGCCGCCGCCGTTCACAATGCCGATAATGCCTACCAGGGAAGCCGCCTCTACCGGTGTCATGCCGATGACTTCCTGGGCCATGGGGGAAGCCACTGCCAGAAGCCCGATGCCGCAGGTAATGTTAGTAAAGAAAATCCACCACAGTGCGTACCATTTCCAGGTATGCATCGCTTCTTTCCTTGTCATCTGAGGACCTACCACGGTGCGTTTTTTACCCATGGCCGCTTCCCTGCGGAGCACTTCTTCCAGCATAACCGGGATTTCACCCTTCTTCGGCGGGCGAAGATAGGATGCGGACAGGGAAATAATCACCGCATAGGCAATGCCCAGAATGAGGAAATTGGCGGTAAGGCCGTAGGTATCGGTGAGGAAGCGCATGAGAGGGCCTGCCACCAGCGCCGCAAAGCCGAATCCCATAATAGCCAGGCCCGTAGCAAAGCCGCGGTGTTCAGGGAACCATTTCACCAGAGTGGATACTGGGGTAATGTAGCCGGTGCCAAGGCCTATGCCGCCGATCATGCCGTAAAAGATATAAAGAAGCAGGGACGACTGCAGGTGCACCGCCAGTGCCGTGCCCAGAAGGCCGGTGCCGAAGAAGGCCGCCGACACCAGACCGGACCGGGCCGGACCCATCCGTTCCACCACGCCGCCCAGGAAGCCGGCGGACAGTCCCAGAAACAGAATGGCAATAGAAAAGGCCCAGGTGGTTTCCGAAAGGGAAAGACCCATAGCCGCCATGACCGGCTTCGTCAGTACACTCCATGCATACACACTGCCGATGCAGATGTGGATGCCCACAGCCGCAAGGGCGATAAGCCAGCGATTTTTCTTTTTCATAAGAAATCCCTCCATAAGCATAATGCAATGAAGGGAAACCGGAGACGCAAAGACCGTCTGAGTAGGTTTCCCTGCCCAGACGGTCGGCTGATTCAGAAAATACCGGTCCACGTGGTCATTTCCACATTCATCCGTCAGTTCCGGTACCTCTTTCGTTTGTGCCTACAGGATAGCACGGAAACGAAACCATGTCAAGGATTTTCTATATGGATTTGAGTGGGCTGGTGGGCTGGTGGGCTGGTGTACTAGTGTACTAGTGAGCTGGTAGGCTGGTGGGACAGTGGGATAGTGAGACAGTGGGACAGTAGGACAGTGAGACAGTGAGACCGCTGTCCGCTGACCGCTGGTGTGCCGGACTGTATTCCCGGATGCCGGTAAGAAGCTCATAATGCAGGGGGCCGTGAAAAAATGATTGAACATCTTTTCACGGCCCCGACCGCCTGCGGCGGCCTCCCCCCTTCCACCACTACGTGGTCCCCCCACCCCCGAGTGCGGGGGTGGGCAAGTTTATGGAGGAAAAAGGAACCGCGTCACTACATCCCTTGCCCACCCCTGTTTCAGGGGTGGGTGGCGAGCGCAGCGAGCCGGAAGGGGTCAGCTGCCTACGGCAGCTAATAAAATATGGGCTGTGAAAAAATGATTTATATTTTTTCACAGCCCCTCCGCCATAGCGGTGAAGATAGGCCTTTGTGCAGCAAAGGCGCCGCACGAGCGGCAATTCACAACAACCCTCCGGGCAGGCGCCGTCAAGCACAAGAACTCTTTCCGCCCCCCTGAGCGGCAGAGAGCACAACCCTTCTACACAGCCTGCGGCGCCGGCCGCAGCCCCTTTTCCCCGTCGGGAATACCGCCTCCCGCCGGTATCTCTATAGTCAAACCTTCACCAGCCTTGCCCTGAAGGCGATATCCCTGGTGGTCTCCATTTTCTCAAAGCGGATGCGGTAGGAATTGTTCTTTTCATCCACTGCCTCAATGGTGCCTTCGCCGAAAACCGTATGGCGCACCCTTTCTCCCACCTGGAAGTGATCCGTTTCCCTGTCATCCTTCAGGTAGGCGCCGGTTCTTTCCACATAGGCCTTTCCCGCCTTCCACAGGGCTTCATTCACCGGCGGATCAAAGCGGAGGTATTCCCTGTCTATGTCCAGGATGAAGCGGGAAGGGAAACGGGGCGTGCCGTCCAGATTTGTCCCTTCCGCTTCCGTCAGGTAGAGAAGGTCTTCCGCCCTCGTCATGGCTACGAAGGCAAGGCGTCTTTCTTCTTCCATCCCCCTTTTCGTCCTGGTCTTCCGGGACGGGAATATGCCTTCATTCATGCCGCAGAGGAAAACCACCGGAAATTCCAGCCCCTTGGCGGTGTGCACTGTCATGAGGCGGACAGAATCATTTCCCGGCGTGCGGTCCATATTGGAAAAGAGGGCTGCCTGTTCCAGGTAGTCAGCAATGGATGTTTCCTCTCCCGCCGACGCTTCATACTCAAAAATGGACTGCTTCAGCTCCGCCAGGTCGTCCAGCCTTTCCTGGCTCCCTTCGGTACGGAGCATTTCCTCATAGCCGCTTTCGTCCAGAATGGCGGAAAGCACCTCGGACACCGGCTTTCCCTGGCTGTCTTTGGCAAAATACTCGATAAGCTCTATGAAATCCGCTGCTTTCGTCTTTTTGAAAAGAGGATCTTCCAGATTCAGCTTCAATGCTTCATAGAGGCTTATGTGCTCTTCCTCCGCCTTTTGGGTCAGGAAATCCATGCGGCGCTTTCCTATATTTCTTTTCGGCTTATTTACAATGCGCCGGAAAGCCATATCATCTTTGTAGGCAATCATGCGGAGATAGCAGAGGGCATCCTTGATTTCCATGCGGTCGAAAAACTGGGCGCCGCTGTAAATGGTGTAGGGAATATCTGCCTTCAGCAGCGCTTCCTCCAGATTCCGGGTGACGTAATGGGCCCGGTACAGGATGGCCATGTCGCTGTATTTCCTCCCCGATTCATGGAGCTTTTTGATTTCCAATGCCGCCGCTTTCGCCTCTTCCCCTCCATTGGCGGCGGGCATACAGGTCACCATGTGCCCCTTTTCCCTATGGGAAACCAAATCCTTGGGAATGCGGTTTTCATTCCTGCTGATAAGGGAATTGGCAGCGTTCAGGATTTCCGGCGTGGAACGGTAATTATCATTCATCATGATGGTTTTCACATCCGGAAATTCCCGGTCAAAGTGCAAAAGATAGCGCACATCGGCGCCGCGCCAGGTGTAAATGGTCTGGTCCGGATCCCCTACGATGAAAAGATTGTGGTGATAGCCGCAGAGGGCCTTCATGAGCTTATACTGGAGCGGGTCAATGTCCTGAAATTCATCGATCATGATATACTCCAGCCGCTTCTGCCACTTCAGCCGGATGTCCTCATTTTCCTCAAAAATGTAAAGGGTAAACTTAATGAGGTCATTGTAGTCCAGGGCAAAGCATTTCTTTTCCTGGTACAGGTAGCCGTAGAAAATGATGTCTTCCACCGTAAGGGCCTGGTGGTACTTTTCATACAGAAGGGACAGGGGCATGGCAATCATATCTTTATAATACTCCGGCTGCCACAGGCACTTCTTCATTTCAATCATATCCCGGGCCTTATTGAAGGGCATGTCCCGGAGCGTAAGTCCCCGCTCCTCATAAATCATCTGCAGCATATCATCAATGTCCGAATTGTCGATGACCAGGAAATTTTTCGGATAGGACACTGCATAGCTGTCCTCCTGCAGCACCGATACGCAGAACCCGTGGAAGGTATTGATATAGCCCGTATCATTGTCCCCGGTCAGGCTATGAATACGCCGTGCCATCTCCCGGGCCGACTTGTTTGTAAAAGTGACGCAGAGAATATGGCCGGGAAGAATGCCCAGCTCATTCACCAGATACGCAAACCGATAAGAAAGAGCCCGCGTCTTCCCGGATCCCGCACCTGCAATGACCCGTACATACCCCTCTGTGGAAGTGACTGCTTCCTTCTGCTTCTCATTCAGCTCATTCCATAAAGTATCCATAGCTGTCCTCCGAACTTATATTCTAAAAGTATTATACAATAGGAAGGACTGGATGAAAAGGGTTCATCCGTTAAAAGGGGCGCGGCTTCGCCGCGGAGCATTACGGGACTGACTTCTCACCGGATGACATCATCCTGAACGAAGCAAAGAATCTCATTACCTTCCGTAAGTGACTCATACGATAGTAACTGCCGTTCAGCGAGAAGGCTCCACTGAACAGCGGACAACGGATAGCTGGTTTCTCCTGCCCCTTGAGCGAAGCGATGCACAGCGAACATGATTTGAAGGAGCGCCAGCGACGCACAAATCATAGTGAGTCGTTTCCCCTGTGGGGACACAACCCTTTTATGCAACCTGCGGCGTCAGCCGCGCCCCTTATCAGCATACGGGAATGCCGCCACTTGCTTCCAATGACTCCATCCTACTGCCACACAATGCAGACAATGCCTGCCAGTGTAAGCACCACCCCTGCCAGCTGGCGGAGCTTCAGTTTTTCCTTATAGAAAAGGGCGCCTGCTGCCATGAGGGCCGCCACAATAAGGCTGTTGGTCAGGATGAAGGATGTCTGCACTGTCCAGCCGGCCCGGTACATATACACCACCCCCAGCTCAATGCCTACGATGGAAAAGCCCAGCCCCAGGGCCGAAGGGTTCCAGGAGAAAATTTCCTTCTTTCGGTTCTCCCCTTGAGGCGCCAGAAAGAAATAGAGGATAAAGGACGCAAAAGAGGCGGAAAGATAGGTCAGCACCAGCGCTGTCAAAGGATGGATGCCGGTGGAGATCTCCTTTACCCCCACCTGGTAGGCAGTGCTGCAGAATACGATAAGCCCGATGGGCCACCAGAATTTCATAGGTCACCTCACGATACAGAACATACCTGCCGCAGCCAGCAGCACCCCCAGGTACTGCATGCCCCGCAGGGATTCGCCATACATCACATGGCCCACCACAAGGAGGGCCACAATGGCCAGGGCGGTGTATACAAGAAATCCGATATTCATGGGCCAGCCCACCCGGTACATATAAATGGAGCCCACCTCCAGCCCTGTAATGGAAAGGCCCACCAGGAGGGCTGCCGGATGGGGCGGGAAAATTTCCTGAAGGATATGGCCTTCCGGTACCATGATTTCAAAAAGAAGGGCGCAGAGAAAAGCACTCACCAGGTACGTCATCCCCAGTGCCGCCAGCGGACTTCTGTGGGAAGAAAGTTTTCTCGCACAGACCTGGTAGAAAACGTCTGCAAAAACTACAAGAAGTACAGGCCACCACAGGGCAAATAAATGATTCATAAGTCCTCACTGATATAAAAAAGGTGCTTCCTTCATTTCTCCCGGCCTGCGGGCCGTACCTGCGGAAATGAAGAAAACACCTGGATGTTTCCAAGTCCGCCCCACCCGGTGGCGGAGCAGTATGTATGTATTATAGCATAATCAGGGCCGCTCTGCGGCCCCGGGTTCACTGCCCTTTGGGCAATGAAGGTTCTGAAGTTTAACGGGCCTTCCGGCCCGAAGGTTTTTAAGTTTGGCACAGCCTATGACGATGGGGCTGCGGATTGCCGCTGACGCGGCGCCTTTGCTACGCAAAGGCCTATCCTCACCGCTATCGCGGAGCTCCTTCCAAAGGAAGGAGCCTGCTTTACGTGCTCTTTCCCACCTCCCACTCATCATCCTGAGCGCCAGCGAAGGATCTCGGTATTGTTTACAGTGACTCATCTCCAAGAAAGCGGACAGCCAACAACTGATAGCAGCTTCAACCAGCTCATCAGCTCACCAGCTCACTAGCCCACTAGTACACTAGCCCGCCAGCTCACTCCTCCTCCAGTTTCCTGAAGAATTCACTGACCGCTTCCAGTCCATTCGCCAGTTTTTCTCCGTCATGGCCGTAGCCTACGCGGAAGGAGGAAGGTTCTTCGAAGCAGTCTCCCGGCACGGCGAAGGCGCCGGTTTCATGGTACATACGATGGCAGAAAAGGGAGGAAGGCATGTCCAGGTCATAATACACCAGGGCCATGGTGCCTGCCTTTGGTTTGACGAAGGATACGTGCTTTTCTCCTTCCACCCATCTTTCCAGGACAGGCAGGTTATGGCGAAGGATGGCACGGTTTCTCTCCAGTATTTTCTCCTTATGATGAAGGGCCAGGGCGGCCACCGATTCATCGAAAAGACTGCAGCTCACCAGGTCATAGTCCCTCACCCGCCGGAACTGGGAGAGGGCCGCCTTGTCCCTTGTGGCCAGCCACCCCAGCCGAAGGCCTGCCAGGGAGAAGGCCTTGGACATGGAGCCGGTGGCAATGCCCTTTTCATACAGGTCTGCCACCGAAGGACAGCTGTCTTCTTCCTTCTGGGAAACGCCGGCATACACTTCGTCACAGAAAAGGTAGGCTCCTGCATTTCTCGCGATGTCCACGATTTCTTCCATCATGTCTTTGGGAATGATGGAGCCGGTGGGGTTATTGGGGTTGTTGAGGCAGATCATGCGCACACCCCGCCGGGCCGCCTGCTTAAGTTCCTCCAGATCCGGCAGATAGCCCTTTTCCTTTTTCAGATGAAGCACCGTCACCTGGGCTCCCAGGGACCGGGGCGCCGAATAGAACTGCTGGTAGCTGGGGGCATAGGCAATGACCCGGTCCCCGGGGCGGATGAGGGAAAAGAAGATATGCTGGTTGCCGCCGGTGGCGCCATGTTCCGTCAGGATTTCATCAGGGGAAATATGTTCATAGAGATGAGAAATTTCCTCCTTCAGCTTCCTGTCCCCCCAGATGGGGCCATAGGTCTGTTCCCTTTTGAAAAAGGTTTCCATGAAATCCTGCTTATCTTCCCCGGAAAGGGTGAAAAGTTCATCCAGGGTAAGAGGCTTGGCACAGGTATCGGTAATATTGTACTTTGCCCCTTCCTCGTACCTGTCCATCCAGTCTTCTACGCCAAACTGCTCAACGATCATATGCTTCTCCCTTTCCTTTTATTCCCAGTTCTTGCACACATCCACCCATCCCCTGGACCGGGATGCTTTTTCCAGCTCCTCCAGAGTCAGCTTCACGGCGCTGTGGTCCGTGCCTGCCGCCGGATACACGATGTCGAAACGTTTCATGGACACATCCAGGTACACCGGCACCGTGTCAGGCAGATCAAAGGGGCAGACTCCTCCGGGCCGGTGGCCGATATACTTTTCGCAGTCTGCGCCTGGAATCATTTTTGCCTTCTTATGGAAGGTTTCCTTGAATTTATGGTTATCCACCCGGGCATCACCGGCTACCACCACGATAAGGGGTGTGTCGTCCAGAAGGAAGGACATGGTCTTGGCAATCCGCGCTTCCTCCGTTCCAAGCGCCTGGGCCGCCAGTGCCACGGTGGCGCTGGAATCCTTCAAATCAATGCACCGGTCAGCAAGGCCGAAGGGTGCCAGATAGTTTTTTACTCTTTCAAAGGACATAAAAAAGTCTCCATTACTACACTGTAATCTTCTCATAATGTATTACTATACCACGAAGGGAGAGCCCTTTTCAATGAAAAGGGGCTGTGAAAAAATGTCGAAATGACACCACTGCCACTCCACCTCACTGTCATTTCGACCGCAGCGCAGTGGAGTGGAGAAATCCCACGCCCTAAGGAAGCACTGATTAATTCGCAGAATCGAATTTCATATGAATTTTTATCCAAT
>DCJJ01000039.1:10746-22250 GCA_002320515.1 Dialister sp. UBA1703
CGTCGACTTATTCCTTGCATTGAATAAAAATTCAAGAATGAAATCCGATAACGATTTAATCAGCGCTTCCCTAATGTCACAAGCAGCATGGTGGCAGGAGATTTCTCGGCTCAGAGCCTCAATAGAACAAAAAGCATTATCATCCATAGCCACATGCAGCATCGCTCGAAATGACGTAGAGGCAGGAAGCAGACTGTCATTTGGTCAATTTCTGTGAAAATTTATATATACAAAAGGGGCTGTGAAAAAATGTAATTTTTTTCACAGCCCCTGCTTGCTGTAATCAATCTTTCACCCTGCCGAAGGGCACCTTCATTTTCAGCCTGCCCGGAATATAATCATCCCTGCCCCATTCGGCAATGTGCATAGAGCCCTCTGCCCCCGCTTCCACACGGCACAGGGCGCAGTTTCCAATGGGATGCTTCCATAAATCATTCAGGGGATACCCGGCGATTTTGAAAAGGATGGTACTGAGGCAGCCCATATGGCTTACCAGAAGGACGGTCTTCCCCTCTTCCCTATGAACCATGGCCATAAAGGCCTTCCATGCCCGCTCCTGCACCTGGCGGAAGGTCTCCCCGCCGTCAATATGCACATCCCCCGGGCTGCTCCTCCAGAAATCATACTGTCCCGGATAGAGCGCATCCATTTCATCCGGCGTATGGCCGTCCCACTTTCCCAGGTCGATTTCCATAAACCCCTTTTCCTCAATCAGTGGGATATTCCTTTTTCCCCTTATGATTTCTGCCGTCTTTTCTGCCCGCGAAAGGGGACTGGTGTAAATCACATCAAAGGGGACGTCTGCCAGCGCCTTTGCCGCACAGGATGCCTGCTCCCTGCCCCTTTCGTTCAAAGGGATGTCACTCCGCCCCTGCATGCGGTGCGCCCCGTTCCAGTCCGTTTCTCCATGCCGTACCATGTATACTGTCGTCATAGCCTGCCTCCTTTGGTTCTATCATACCACGTTTTTCCCTTTGGATACTCGCAAACCATAGAAAGGTTTCAGAGGGAGGTGGCGGCTTCGCCGCGCCCCCTTCCTGCTTTCGGGAATACCATGTTTCGCCGCCATTGACTCAGCCTCAGCCCCCCTCTCACGCCGTCAGGAAGATTTCCAGTCCGATGCCTATGAGGATGAATCCCCCTGCCATGGTGGCTTTGTCCGCCAATTTCATGCCGAAGCGGCGGCCCAGGAGGATGCCTGCAAAACAGATGAAGAAGGTCACCAGGCCGATGATAAAGGAAGAGGCTGCCGCCTGTGCCATGCCGTAGGAGGCAATGGTGAAGCCTACGGACAGGGCATCCATGGAAGTAGCCAGGCCCTGGATGAGAAGGCACTTGAAGTCCGTTTCCGGGCATACTTCCTCTTCCTGTCCGGAAAGGCCGTCCTTAATCATCAGAATGCCCAGGGTGCAGAGAAGGATAAGGGCCATCCAGGGAATATAGGGAAGCAGGCTTTTGAAAATATCCAGAATCCAGTGGACGCATATCCAGCCCGCCAGGGGCATAAGGAACTGGAAGAAGCCGAAGGTGCCTGCAATGAGGGTGATCCTCCTCATTTTCATGAAGGGCTCATGAATGCCGTTGGCCAGGGACACGGAAAAAGCGTCCATGGCAAGAGCCGCTCCCAGAAGCACACTGTTGAAAAGAAATAAAAAATCCATAACTCCACTTCCCCAATCCACGAATATCCTCACGAAGCCAACAAAAAAAGACTCCGTGCAGGCAAAAACCATGCACGTGAGTCTCGCAATTTCAAGGAAAGCCAGGCCGGAAAGGGCTGATGCCAAAGGTTCATGTCATCAGTGCTTCCAAAGGCCAGTATGTTGACTTGCTCCACAGGGTGGCTGCTACTCCCTCACATATTGAGAATCATATCATTTCATACTTCTTCTGTCAACGATTTTATCGATAGATTTCCCCTATTCGTAAAATCGAAACTAATTCTCATTTAGCCGGTTAAGGAAGTGTTTCCAGCACATCCTGCCAGCTGTCATACCGGAAATCTCCCATGTCCCGGAGCTTTTCCCTGTCTCCTTCAGAATACCGGTCATAGATAACCCCCACAGGGATACCGGCGGCCTTGGCCGCCTCCACCCCTGCCAGGGAGTCTTCGAAAATGAAGCAGTCTTCCTTTGTAAGGCCCAGGTCTGCCATCAGCTTTTCATGCACCTCCGGCGACGGCTTAATGGAAGATACATCCTCCCTTGTATAAATGGCAGTGAAATACCTGTCCAGCGGCGCTTTCTTCCGGATATTATCATTCAGGCTGCGGTAAATATCCATATTGGCCCTTTTGGTGGTGGTGGCAACGACCAGGGTCTTTCCCAGGCTGTGGAGCCTTTTGATGACCTCCGGCGCCCCGTCCTTGTAGTCCACCCTATGGATGAGGAAATCCCGGGAAATTTCATATCGCTTCCGGAAAACTTCTTCACCCCTCCAGCGGCAGCTGCAGTAACGGGCCAGGGCAAGGCAGTAGGAGAGATAGGGGTTCTCGTCATCCCCATGGGCAGCCAGAAAGCTGTCCCGCCTTCTCCCTACCGCCATTTCATCCTCCGCCGGTCCGCCCATGGCTTCCATGAGGGCCTGGTCCACCTGGTTCCATACGCCTATGGAGTCGATGAGGGTGCCGTCCATGTCAAAGATAACAGCCTTGGCTCCAAGAAGGAGATTCTTATTCTTTTCCAAAGGGCTTCACTCCTGCCACCGCTTCCTTGGCGTCAATCCTTTTTTCGCCATTGTCCACGTCGATTAATACATAGCGGTCATTGCCCATACCCATTTCCTTCATGTAAGTGAGCTGTCGAAGGCCGTGACGGGACTCCATCCGTTCCACCAGGTCATGATGGTCTTCTTCCTTCATGGCATATACCATGTCCACCGAAGCCTGGTCGATGGCCAGAATGTCCAGGGAAGCCAGGATTCCCACGTTCGGCGTCACCACAGGCATGGCGTTCACTCCTTCGCAGTCGCAGGATACGGACATATTCCGCATCACATTGATGAAGGCGATATGTTTTCCAAAATAATCTACAGTCGCTTTGGAAGATTCGGTCATTCTTTCCATGAATTCTTCCTTGGCAATGGACCACTGATCCTTGCCGGGCCAGGTATGAATCATGGCTTTGCCGATACGTCCATCGGCGCAGCCGATGCCGATGTTTTTATTGGAGCCGCCAAATCCGCCCTGCACATGGCCTTTGAAATGGGTAAGCACCAGCATGGAGTCATAATGGGTCTGATGGCTGCCTACGGACATTTCCGTGAACCACTTGCCCCCCTTCACCGGAAGCATGACAGTCCCTTCCTCGTCCATAATGTCCACCGGCGCGAAGGTCCAGCCGTTCACTTCCAGTGTCTTTCTATGGTCTTCCGTGGTATACCGGTCCCCTTCATAGTAGGTATTGGTCTCCACAATGGCGGCGCCGGGGATTTCCTTTTCCATGAGCTCCTTCACCCAGGGCCGGGGAATGATATTGGGGCCATGCTGCTCTCCCGTATGAAGCTTCACCGCCACTTTGCCGGTGAAGTTTTCTTTGATTTTTTCATACATACGGATAAGTCCTGCCGCCGATAAATCACGGGTGAAATAGACAATGGACTCATTGCCTGTCCTCTCCCCGTAGGGAATGTAATGGTCTCCGCCAATACCTGCTTTTTTCTCTTTTTCCATTTCATTTTCCTCCATCATAAGGAAAAACCTGCTCAGCCTACTTTTCGTCCAGAAAGCGTGCCACCTCCGGATTCTTCCTGATTTCCCGAATATCCTCCTCTGTGGGATAGACGGGGATGTCCCGGTCATGGTTCACAAGGCAGAGGAATCCAAGAATGTCTCCCATATCCGCCTTGAACTGGTGCCATTCCCAGGGAGCGATGGTGATGAAATCCCCTTCATGGACTTCCACCACCTGCTTTCCCAGAAGAGCATGGCCCTTCCCTTTGAAAATCATGACTGCATGCATATGCTCATGATGTTCAAAGGAAGAGAAGCCTCCCTTTTCCACCTGGAAATAGCGGAACTGTACCGGAAGATCCGCTTCGTTATCAAAAAGAACCTGTTTGGTCACATCCCGGAAAACGCCGGGATTTTCCTTGTAAATGTGGGGCTCAATGCCGTCCCATCTGTTTTTGTCCTGATGAAATCGATGTATCATATGTCCTCCTGTTCTCTCATTATTTTATCATAGAAGAGAAAGGAAGGGGATACCGCTTCCATCATCCTTATTATAAAAAGTGAAAGTGGACTTTAGTCAAGGGGGGAGATGGTGAACTAGTGAGCTAGTGGTGGACTAGTCCACTAGTCCACTAGTCCACTAACTCAAAAACGCCTCCCCAGGGGGGAAGCGTTTTTTGCTGCAGACTATTTCAGCACTCCGATTTCCTTGTAGTACTTTTCAGCACCCGGATGGAGAGGTACGCCTGCAATGTCCTTTACTGCATTTTCAGCGGTAAGGCCTTTCAGGTTCTTCTGGGACTGTCCCATTTCATCCATGTGTTCCCAGAGGGTCTTGGTGAGCTGGTAAACCACGTCTTCCGGCAGGTCGCCGCGGCAGAACATAACCATCTTAATGGCAGAGGTCTGTACGTCCTTGTCCTGGTTGGGGTAGGTGCCTGCCTTAATGGTATACTTAGTGTACCAGGGGTACTTGGCCTTCAGGGTATCCATGAGGGTATCGTCAATAGGTACCAGGTGGGCGCCGCTGGTAAGGGCCTGGGTGACGGCAGAGGCGGGAGCGCCGGACATAATCCAGGCACCGTCGATGGAGCCGTTCTGGATCATATCAGCAGCGTCGCCGAAAGTAATGTATTCCGCTTTAATATCATCGGGGAACTTCATGCCTGCGGCGGTGAGGTGGGCTTCCGCTTCGTTGTACACAGAAGAGCCGGCGGAAGCAACCGCAAAGTGCTTGCCCTTAATGTCCTGGATGTTTTCAATGCCGGAGTTGGCGCTGGCTACTACCTGGTTAGGGTTGAGGTAGAGGCCGCCGATGACCTTCAGGTCCGGATAGGCATGATCCTTGAAGGTGTCCAGTCCCTTATAGCACTGGTATACGTTGCTGGCAATGGCAATGGATACCTGGGCTTCTCCGTCGGATACCATGTTCAGGTTTTCAATGCCGCCGGCAGAGGCCTGGCTGGCTGCCTGTACGCCGGGTACATTATTGCTCCACATATTGGTAATGGCTGCGCCTACCGCATAGAGGGCGCCGGAGGCTCCGGCGGTGGGGAAATTAATTTTCAAGGTCTGCCCTGCTGCAGGCTTGGCGCTGCTTTCTGCCTTCTTATCATCTCCGCAGCCTGCAAAGGCGCCTGCCATCACCATAGCCGCCATGGATACTGCCAATACTTTCTTCCAGTTTTTCATCATGTTTCCTCCCTTGCTGCAATTCTTCCTTTATAAACTCTTTTTCTATAAATGACAGCCCACCCGATAAAACATGGAAGGGCTGCAATTTCTACACCCTTTCGATTTCCTTATCCTTATGGTTTCTTCTCATCCACTGGTAAATGCAGACCGCTGCAATCCCTGCAGCCCCTGCGGCGTCGGTGAATACACCGGGGAGAAGCAGGAAAGGCGATGAAACAATAAGGATGATCCTTTCCACTGCGCTGCAGCGGCGGAGCATCCACCCTTCCAGCCCTGCCACCAGGGCAAAGGTGCCTATCAGGGCAGTAAACACAGCCCAGCCTGTATCAAAGAGGGTGGCTGTCTTGGAAACGCCGATGAGGAGCACCGGGTTATCCAGGAAAAAGAAGGGGATAATAAATCCGATCAGTCCCAGCCGTACCGCCCAGAGGCCTGTCTTCGTCTGGTCCGAATCCGCAATACCGGAAGCCACATAGGCAGACATGGCCACCGGCGGGGTAATATTGGACAGGCAGGCATAAATAAGGCAGAACAGGTGGGCAATGAGGGGCATGGCGCCTGCCTTGATAAGCACCGGCACCGCCACTGCCTGCACGATGACATAGGCAGCCACGCCGGGAACGCCCATGCCCAGAATGGCGGACATGATCATCACCAGGAAGCCTGCCAGGTAAATGCTTCCGCCGTTCACCACGGACAGGATAAGGTAGCCCATGTTAAGCCCCAGGGATGTGAGGGTTACTGTGCCGATAATCACACCGATAATGACACAGCATACGCCTACGGAAATGGCGCTTCTGGCCCCTTCCACCACCGCCGCCAGGATCTTGTCCGGCGTCATGCGGGTATCCTTACGAAGCCAGCTGGCCCCGATGGTGACGAAAATGGAAATCACCGCTGCATAAAGAGGCGTAAAGCCTGCAAACATGAGGCCGATGAGACTGATAAGAGGCAGCACCAGATGGCCCTGCTCCTTGATGACCTTCATGGCATTGGGGATATTTTCCTTGGCAATGCCCGAAAGCCCCAGCCTTTTGGCCTCAAAATGAACGGCCAGAAGAAGGCCCACATAGTAGAGAAGTGCCGGCGTTACCGCTGCCAGGGCCACATAGGTATAGGAAAGGTTCAGGAATTCCGCCATTACGAAGCCCACGGCCCCCATAATAGGCGGCGTAAACTGACCGCCGGTGGAAGCCACCGCTTCTACGGCGCCGGCGAATTCCTTCTTATACCCCGTCCGCTTCATCAAAGGAATGGTAATGGTGCCGGTGGTAGCCACATTGGCAATGGCAGAACCATTGATCATGCCCATAAGGCCCGAAGCAATCACCGCCACCTTGGCAGGGCCGCCGGATGTGCGTCCCACCAGGGTGAGGGAAAAATCATTAATGAAATGGGAAAATCCGCTGTATTTCAAAAAGGCGCCGAATACGACGAAAAGGAAAATATAGGTAGCCGACACGCCGATACCGGTGCCCAGAAGACCCTGGGTGCCCCAGAACTGGGTAATGAGCACACGCTTCAGCGTAAAACCGTTGTGTCCCAGGTATCCCGGCAGGTAGGCGCCGAACCAGTTATAAGCCAGGAAAACGGCTGCCAGAATGGCCAGATTTCCCGACGCCCTTCTGGCCGCCTCAAAGACGCACACCAGGGCCACCAGGGCAATGCCGATTTCCAGACTGCTGATACGTCCTCCCGTCTGGGCAATGCGGGTATAGTTGAAAATCAGGTACAGGAAAGACCCGGCAGAACCAAGGATAAAGAACCAGTCCCACAGAGGCGGCACCTTTCTCCGCCGCTTCTCCTTCTTATAGGTAGGAAATAAAAGAAAGGTAAATACCAGAAGGAAAATACAGTGAATAGCCCGTAGATTAATGGCGCTGATGGCGCCGATGGTGGTGAAATACAGCTGGAACGCCGTCCACAGGCATAAAAGAACCACAATCGCCTTTCCCAGAGGGCCGTCGTAAATCCTCATGCGGGAATCGGCATCCTTGTCCTCCAGCATCTTCCGGGCTTTTCTGTCCAGCTCCGCTTTCGTCCCCTCCACATCTTCCAGGCGGACGTCTGCTTTGTCATTGTTCATTTGTCAAAACTCCTCCCAAACTTCTATCCTCCGTTAAAGGGTGTCCCCTATTCCGAAAGTAATTAATGAAAGTATATCACGAAAGGAAATCCTATGCCACCAGGACTGATGAGCCGCCGGAAAAGCAGGCACATGGTATGGGAAATGGGGACCGAGGACTGGGGAACGGGGAATGGGGAACGGGGACTGGGGAACGGGAAACAGGGCAGCCGGAAAGTGCTTCCGCCGGCAGGGAAAGCACTTTCCCGATGGATGTGGGAATTTGCATTTAACCTGTAAATCTAATATAATAGAAAAAAATATTAGATTACAAGGCAGAGTCTGTTCACCGACAGGCTCCGTCTATTTCTTTATAAGGGGCTTTTTATTGTATCGGACAAATTTATAGAAAAATATCGTTATACCGAGTCTTATCATCATTGCATCAGTTGCACTGGGATGCATCATGGTGCCTGAGGGCGCGAAGGCCGTCCTGACCTTCCTCAAGCAGGAACTGTTCAACTCCTTCAGCTGGATCTACATTCTCAGCGTGGCCTTCTTCCTGTTCCTCGTCGTGCTCTGCCTCGGCAAGCTCGGTGAGATCCGCTTGGGCGACGATGACGAGGAGCCTGAGTATTCATTCTTCTCCTGGCTCTACATGCTTTTTTCTGCTGGCATGGGCATCGGCCTGATGTATTTCGGCGTGGCAGAGCCGATCTCGCATCTGTCGGCGCCACTTCACAGCATGGCCTCGCCTGTCGTGCAGACAAAGGAGGCCATGCTCAACACGCTGTTCCACTGGGGAATCCACGCTTGGGCAATCTACGGGATCATCGGCCTCTCTCTGGCTTATTTCGGCTTCCGTTACCGTCTGCCGGTGACCGTCCGCTCTGGCTTCTATCCCCTGCTCAAGCATCGGATCTACAGCACGCCGGGCACGGTCATCGACATCCTGGCACTCTGCGCTACGATCTTTGGCCTGACGACCACGCTCGGCTTCGGTGCCATGCAGCTCCATGCCGGACTCCGGGAAATCGGAGCGATGCCTGGTGCATCCTTCCAGAGCCTTGTCTTCATCATCCTGCTGTCCATCGGAGCTGCCGTCTTGTCCTCTATCTCCGGCGTCGGCAAAGGGCTCCGCTACCTGAGTCAGGGCAATCTGATCCTAGCCATCTCCCTCATGCTCTTCGTGCTGCTGACAGGGCCGACCGTCTACATCCTGGCTGCCTTTACCGAGAACATCGGCTACTACTTGACGCACATCGTAGAGCTGTCCTTCCGCACCTTTGCCTATGAGAGTACAAAGGAAGAGTGGTTCACGAGCTGGACCATCATGTACTGGGCCTGGTGGATTTCCTGGGCACCGTTCGTCGGCCTGTTCATCGCCAAGATTTCCCGCGGGCACACGATCCGCGAATTCGTCGTCTGTGTCCTGCTGATCCCAACTGTCTTCAACCTGCTCTGGATGACCGTCTTCGGCAACGGAGCCATCTGGATGGATGCACAGACAGCAGGCATGCTGACACAGGCAGCTGCTGAAACAGACCGCCTCTTATTCCTGTTCCTCAACCAGCTGCCGCTTCCTGCCATCACATCGCTGACAGCCATCCTGATCATCGCGATCTTCTTCATCACGTCGGCTGATTCCGGCATATTCGTCATCAACTCCATCGCCTCACAGGGTAAGAGCACCTTCCCGAAATGGCAGAGCATCCTCTGGGGAAGCATGCTCGCCATACTGGCCATCGGCCTGCTCTACTCCGGCGGGCTTGAAGCATTACAGACTATGACAGTCATCATGGCACTGCCGTTCTCCCTCATCATGGTCGTCATGGCCTTCTGCCTGCTACGCGGCCTCTGGGTAGATGACTCGTATTTCAGCCGGAATCTCTCCAAGAGCACGGCCTACTGGGACGGCAAGCACTGGCAGGCGCGTCTGAAAAAAGTCGTCTCCACGGGAAAACTCGAGGATGTGCGTGCCTTCCTGCGCGATGTCGCCGAGCCTGCCTTTGAGGAACTGAAGGCGGAATTCGCGAAGAACGGGATTGCGGCGCAGATCCGCAGCGGTGAAGAAGACGGGCTCCCGTACTGCGAACTCATCGTCGAGAGCGGCCGTCTCCGCGACTTCCTTTACGGTGTCGGCTGCAAGGAACACGCCGTCTCCAAGATGGCCGTCTCCTCCAGCCTCCTCCCGAATATGGATACGGTAGATGACTTCGAGCCGGTCTGCTACTTTGCCGACGGCAGGCGCGGCTACAGCCTCAAGTACATGCGCCGCGAGGAACTGCTGACCGATGGCCTGCGCCAGTACGAGCGCTATATCCGCATGATTGCCAACAGCAAGCATAATCTGTACCTATTCGACAAGAAGAACGATGAGACGTAATCTCTCCTTTGAAAGGTGATGTGAGAAAATGATGTGGCGTGATCTATTCAATCTAAAGGGAGGCGCCGCCTCCATCCAGGAAATCAACCAGCGCATCCTTGAGGATGCGACGGTATCGGGGACGAATCTCATCGTCCTCGTCATGGCCATCATGATTGCCTGTGTCGGCCTGAACATGAACAGCGTCGCCGTCATCATCGGCGCCATGCTGATCTCCCCGCTCATGGGCGGGATCGTGGCCATCGGGTACGGCATGGCCACATACGATGTGCACTTCATCCGTCAGTCCATCATCAAGCTCGCCTTCCAGGTGGGATTCGCCATCCTGACGGCCTCCCTCTACTTCGCCATCTCGCCGCTGGCCTACTCGACGGACGAGCTTCTGGCACGCACCTCGCCTACCATCTGGGATGTCATCGTCGCCCTGTGCGGCGGCATTGCAGGGGCCGTCGGCAATACGCGTCAGGAAAAGAGCAATATCATCCCCGGCGTAGCCATCGCTACCGCTCTGATGCCTCCGCTCTGCACAGCCGGATACGGGCTGGCATCTGGCCATTACCCCTTCTTCCTCGGCGCGATGTACCTCTTTTTCATCAATGCCTTCTTCATCGCACTCGCAGCCTTCCTCGTCTTCAAAGCCCTCGGCGTCCCATCGCATGGTGATGTCGCAGCCTCACAATTCCAGCGGCAGCGAATCATCCTGGCGGCTCTCGGCATCTTGATCACGACGCCGAGCATCTATCTCGCCTATCAGATGGTCGAGGAGAATCTGCGCGACATGCAGGTTAAGAACTTCATCAGCGAGGACATGGACTCCCAGACGACGAGTGTCGTCTCCTACACCGTAAAGGACCACGTCCTCACCGTCGATCTCGTGGGCACACTGCTGACCGAGAAAGAGATTGATGCCCTTCAGGACGAACTGCACGCGCGCAACAGGCTCCAAGACCTCGAGCTCGTCGTCATTCAGGGGCAGCGCGAACTCGACCGCGAGCAAGTCCAGAACCTCATCAATGCGCGGCTCGAGAAGCAGAGCACTTCCGAAAAGGAAGTCTCCTACAAGAACCTCTCCGCGCAGTATTACCCGGCCTACAAGCGCGCGAGCGCAGACCAGCAGACCATCGAGCTCCTCACCCAGCAGGCCCCCCTTCTCTTCCCCAAGGTCCTGTCCATCCAGGGCGGCACATTGACATCCGTAACGCCCCAGAAGGATCAGCCAAAAATAGAGAACAAAGTGGACCACAAGCGCTTCATGGTCGAAGTCATCGTCAAAGAGCCGCTCCGCCCAGAAGAAGCCGACCGCTTGCAGAAGTGGATTGCCGCACAGGTCGATATGCCTGTCCTCATGACCGTCCAGACTGCAGATCATCCCAGTGACTTCTACGGCAACGGCATCGCCTGGCCATAAAAAAACCTGCCTTCACCATCAAGGTGAGGGCAGGTTTTTTCTCTAGGCTCAAGCCGTCTGGCTCTTGGCGCGGCGGCTCATGCAGAAGCCGGTGAGGATGACGCCTGCGGCGAGGACAGCCTAGATGGCAATGGCTGCCCAGTCGCCGACGGCGCTCGTGATCATCGTGCCGAGGATCTTGTCGTGGGCAATCATGGAGCCAGCCGTCCAGCCTAAATAGCGATTGAAGGAAATGGAATTGTACTCAAGAATAAGAAGAAAGGCGGCGTTTCGGAAGTGC
>DCJJ01000072.1 GCA_002320515.1 Dialister sp. UBA1703
GTGGCGCCAGCCACCAAAGGGGGACGCATTTCCAGCGCCCGCCAGGGCGGTTGTATGGTTTTCGCCGCCAAAGGCGGCATAAAAAATGGCGCCTTTGGCGCCGTACCTCCCTAGTGGAACGGTACTTCATACCTCCCGAGGGCGGGAGCCCTCAAACCGCCTGTAAGACGAAGCCGATCACAGGCAGAACCCTGACAGCCCAGGGCTGAAAGGCCCGGCGGCTGGCTCAACCCTCACGCCCGTAAGGGCGTGTCAACCTTCGGGAATACTGGGAAGCACCCCCTATGACCCCTCAGTCCCCAAGAACGCCCCTTTCGTATGCATCCTGATATCGCATACCCTTTCCACGAAGTTTTCCACGTAGGCTGCTGCTTCATGGAAGGTGTTCCGGGAGATGGGACGGGAGAAAGGGCCCTGCCAGCGGTAGTCCCGGAAGGCGGTAAGGAGGGAGAGGGCCTCGGGGGAGAGGTGGTTTTCTTCCGCTTCTTCCGGTGAGGCGGCGTCGAATCCGGACTGGGCCAGGAGTTTCACCGCCGTCATGAAGCAGAGAGGAAGGCTGTTTCTTTTTCCTCCCATAGAGCCTGCCTTGAGAAGGGTGTCATAGGCACCGTCGTCTTTCTGCCGCTGGGGGAAGAGTTTTTCGGTGAGCTCTATGACATAGAACCAGTAGGTCATTTCTTCGTAGGGCAGTTTCATTATGTCAAAAAGAAGGCGGCCCTCATACTGACTGAGGACCGCAAAGTCATCTTCCACAGAGGCTGTGAATCGGATGATGGCAAAGGGGGCGGTGAGACCGCTGCCGCAGCGGGTCATGACGGCCCTGGGAAGAATCATAGGCATGGGGCCCATGGAGGCAGTAAAAAGGGAGAGGGTCTTTCCTCCCTCTCTTCCCTGGCTGCTGTGGAGGACGATGGCTTCGCCGCTTTTAATTTCCCTCATGTTTCTCTTCCTTTCCCTTATCCCCCAGTTTCTCCGCCCGCACCCGGACGATACGGAAGCCGTCCATGCGGAGCACGGAGAAGCGCCAGCCGGAGAAGTCCACGTGGTCCCCCACCTTGGGGATTCGTTCCAGATGGGAGAAAACGAAGCCGCCGATGGTGGCATTCATATCTTCGCCGGACAGGTCGATTTCCAGCCGGTCCGAAACATCCTCCAGAATGACGGTGCCGTCGAATTCGTAGGTGCCGTCCTTCATGCGAAGGATTTCATAGGGCGTGGTATCCACGGACTGGGGAATCTCGCCAATGAGCTCTTCCACCAGATCCTCCAGTGTTACCATGCCCGACGTGCCGCCGTACTCATCCACCACCACCGCCAGGTAAATGCGGCGGTTCTTCATGAGCTGCAGCAGCGACGGCGCCGGCATGACTTCCGGTACCGTCAGGATTTCCCGCATAATATTCTTCACATTCACCTGTCCACGCAGAAGGCTTTCCATGAAATCCTTCACATGGATGAAGCCAAGAATCTGGTCTTTGTCGTCCATGCACAGGGGATAACAGGTGTGATGGGCCTTTGAAATCACCCGGCGCATGGTTTCCATGTCGTCATTATAATCCAGAACCACCATGTTATTCCGGGGAATCATGACATCCCGGGCCATGAGGTCGAAGAAATCGAAGGAATTTTTAATGAGCGTATTTTCCAGGGCATTCAGCCTGCCGCCCCTGTTGCTTTCCTCCACAATGCAGCGGATTTCATCCTCCGTATAGGTGAAATTGACCTCATTGCGGAAGGGAATCTTATGAAGCCGGAAAATACGGCGCACCAGGAAAAGACCGGCCTGCACCACCGGCTTGAAAAGGCGGCGGTTCCAGTGCACCACCCACCGGTGGGATGCCAGAATGGGCAGCGGCTCCACCAGGGCCCTGGTGCCGGGGTAAAGGATTGTCCCTGTCCAAAAGGCGGTAACCAGCACCACCGAGAGGACGCCAAGAATCACATCCACCGCCCAGGCAAGCTCCGCTCCCAGGAGCAGCAGAAGAAGGCGGCGTCCGAAAAACACCATGCCCAGAAGACTGATGGCAAAAACGCCGCAGTACAGCACAAAAGCCACCTGGGTGCCTCCCAGAATCTGGCTGGTGCGCTGGTAAAAAGGCGCCACCTTCCGGATCAGCTCCGGATCCTGCTCATCATTATCTTCAATGTACTTCTTTCGCATACGGGCAAAAGAAAAATTGACCAGTGTGTTTTTGTAATTCAGAAACGAAGCAGCCAGGGCCGCTGCCATAGACAGCGCCAGCCACTGTATATCGGTAGTAATAGGACATTCCTCCTTGTATAACACGGGACGCGCCTCTGGCGCGAGGGTTCAAAGGGTTCAGAAGGTTCAAAGGGTTCAGAGGGGAAGGTTGACGGGGCTTCGCCCCGAGGGTTGTGGTGGCGGCTTCGCCGCAATTTTTAAAAAAAAGGGGCGCGGCTCCGCCGCAGGTTGTATAGAAAGGGTTGTATTCGCTTCGCTCAGGGGGCGACAGCGCCTACGGCGCTGAGGGTTGTGGATTGCCCTTCGGGCAATGCTTATAAAGTCAGCGTTACGGGATTGGCTTTATGAGTCATATGGCATGATAGGCATTCTGCTGACTGGCTCGCTGCGCTCGCCACCCCCTATCCGGGCTGCGCCGGACTTCCCCCTATTCAGGGGGCAGAATAAACCTCTCAATATTTTCCCGCAGAGTCATGTGGCACAATGCTGAGCACCCATAGTGCCCCCTCGAAGAGGGGGAAAGGTGGTGCCGCAGGCACCAAAGGGGGGCCGCTTTGCCATCGCCCGCCAGGGCGGTTGTATGGCTTTCCCACGGGCGAAAGCCCGGTTGTAAAGGTTTTTTCATAAAAAGGCGCCTTCTATAATTTGGAGGCGCCTACCACCACCCTTTGAACCCTCTGCACCCTTCGAACCCGGGCGCCGAAGGCGCCTGAACCCTCACGCCCCGACAGGGCGTGTCACTTATGTTCCTTATATCCCAGTTCTCTCAGAATATAATCTTTATTCTTCCAGTCTTTGCTGACTTTGACCCAGAGGTCGAGGAATACCGGGGCGCCGATGAGGCTTTGGATTTCTTCTCTGGCTTCCTGGCCGGCGGCTTTGATGACGCTGCCTTTTTTGCCGATGATGATGCGCTTCTGGGAGTCCCGCTCCACGTAGATGGTGCAGCGGATGTAGACTTTGCCGTTTTCCCTTTCGGAAAATTCTTCGGTGTATACGCCGATGGCATGGGGCACTTCGTCCCTGGTGCGGGTGAGGAGTTTTTCTCTCACGATTTCCTGGACGATATTTCTTTCCGGCTGGTCGGTTACCATGTCGTCGGGGAAGTATTTCGGCCCTTCCGGCAGGTATTTCACTACGCACTTCATGAGCTCATCCAGGTTTTCACCGGTTTTGGCGGAGAGGGGGATGATTTCGGCGAAGGGGTAGATCTTGCTGTACTGCACGATTTTCTTCAGCACGTCTTCTTTGGAAATAAGGTCGGTTTTGGAGAGGGCGAGGATTACCGGCACTTTCCTGTCCTTCAGAAGGGAGAGGATGTAGCGGTCCCCGGCGCCCAGGGGGTCGTTCACAGCGCAGAGGAAGAGGATGAGGTCCACTTCGTCCAAGGCGTCCATGGTACTCTGGCGGATGGCTTCTCCCAGCTTGCTCTGGGGCTTATGCATGCCCGGGGTGTCCAGGAATACCACCTGGGAATTGTCGCCGTTCCACACGCCGGTGATTTTATTTCTTGTGGTCTGGGCGTGGGCGGAGACGATGGAAATCTTCTCACCCAGCAGGGCGTTCATGAGGGTAGATTTCCCTACGTTAGGCCGGCCTACTAGGGCGGCGAAGCCGGAATGGAATTTTTTATCAGTTTCTGTCATAGATTCTCCTTATGAATCAGTTCTTCTGCCTTGAAGGAAGAAGGAAATAGTTCTTCCAGTGTATAGGTGCGGTAGTCCTCCGGGGATTTTCCGCAGATGATGAGGGGCACATGAAATTCGGCCATCACCTGTCGGCAGATACCGCAGGGCATGGTGTAGTCCTCATGGCTCCCGATGATGGCAATGGCGGAAAATTTACGCTTTCCATGGGCAATGGCGCTGCCGATGGCATTTCTTTCGGCGCAGAGGGAAGCGGGATAGGACACGTTTTCCATGTTGCAGCCCGTATAGATGGTGCCGTCTTCCGCGAGAAGCGCCGCCCCTACAGGATAGCAGGAGTAGGGAGAGTAGCTCTTCTTCCTCACCGCTTCCGCCTTTTCCAGAAGGCAGCGGATGTCCTCAGGCTTCATTTTCTCTTTCCAGCTGCCCTTCTGTCACAATGCGGGTGAGGCCGCAGGCGCCAAGAATATCTTCCTCCGCCTTTCTCATGGCCTTCTTTTCCTCCGGGTCATAGTGGTCATAGCCCAGGATATGGAGGAAACCGTGCACCGAGAGGTAGGCCATTTCCCTTTCCTTGCTGTGACCGAATTCCTTCGCCTGTTCCACTGCCCGGTCCAGGTTGATGACAATGTCTCCCAGCGCCTTTTCCTCCTCCGGAATGTCGTCTTCCCCTTCGTTCAGGGCAAAGGACAGCACGTCCGTAGGCGCATCCACGTGGCGGTAGTCCCGGTTCAGCTCATGAATGGTCTCGCCGTCACAGATGAGCACACTGATTTCCGCATCTTCCGGCACCTTCTGCAGCTCCGCTCCCTTTTCCAGCACCCTGTGAATCAGTGCTTCCAGTTCCTCACTGTAAAATTTCATATCGCTATAATTAATTGTGATTTCCATGGCTGCTGCCTCCGTTTTTATTTTTCCTCTTTGCATCTTCCTCATAGGCATGAATGATGGCGGCCACCAGGTCGTGGCGCACCACATCGTCCTCTGTGAAATGGACCTGGCCTATATCCTTTACCCCCTTCAGCACCCGGAGGGCATCGATAAGACCGCTCTGCACATGGGGCGGCAGGTCGATCTGGGTGACATCGCCGTTCACCACCATCTTCGACCGGAACCCCAGGCGGGTAAGGAACATTTTAATCTGCTCCACCGTAGTATTCTGGGCCTCGTCCAGAATGACAAAGGATTTCTCCAGCGTGCGTCCCCGCATATAGGCCAGCGGCGCCACCTCGATCTGCCCCTTCTGCTGGAGCCGAATGAATTCTTCCGGCCCGAACATATCCAGAAGGCCGTCGAAGAGAGGACGGAGATAGGGATTCACCTTTTCCTGCATATCGCCGGGAAGAAATCCCAGCTTCTCCCCTGCCTCCACGGCGGGACGGACAAGGATGATCCGCTGCACATCGTGATTTCTAAGCGCAAAAGCTGCCAGCGCCACTGCCAGATAGGTCTTCCCCGTGCCGGCAGGCCCGATGCCGAAGGTAATGGAATTTCGCCGGATGGCATCCACATAGAGCTTCTGCCCCAGAGTCCTTGGACGGATGGGATTTCCGCTCTTGGTGAAATTGATAATATCGTCCTCCATGTCCCGGAGAAGCTGCTCCTTCCCCTCATCCATGAGACGCATCACCAGAAGCACCTGCCGCTCCGACAGCCGGATCCGCTCCCGCACCATATGGCGCAGCCGCTCCACCACCGCTGCCGCCTTTGTCACCGCTTCATCCTCACCCTTCATGCGGATGAGATTGCCCCGGCCGGACACATCGATGCCGTAATGGTCACCAATCACCTTCAGATAAGAACTGTCTCTCTCAAAGACATGGGACGCTTCCTGCTGGTCCCTGATCAGTATTTCTTCTACCCGTTCCGTAATCATTTCCCTTTCTATTTCAAAAAATGACGCACCCCGGCGCCGTCCAGGTAATCACACCGGCACCCCTGGATAATATTTCTTTCCTCCAGAAGGCGGTGGATGGCATCCTTCACCTCCCACCAGGGAGAGCCTCCGTTCACAGTAATCGTATTTCCGCCGGACGCCCGGCCCACCATGCGCTGGATAACGATATCCTTTCTGAGATAGGAAATAAAAAGCGCTGCCCGCTCCAGGTACTCCTCCATAGGGAGCAGCTTCACTTCCCCCTTCTCGTACATGTCTGCCAGCTTCGTCCCCTTCACGATATAAAGGGAATGAAGCTTCACCTCCGTCACCGGAAGGGCGGAAATGATTTTTGCCGTCTCCGCCACATCCAGCCGGTCATCCCAGGGAAGATCCGCAATCACATGGGTGCAGAGGCCAAAGCCATACCGCCCGATACGTAGGCACGCATCTATATACTCCGCCAGCCCGTGGCAGCGGTTCAGCACCGCCAGGGTATGCACATTGCTGCTCTGCAGCCCCAGCTCTACCGTCACATCCTTGTGAAACCGCTCCGACGCCTCCTTCAGAATATCCAGATACACCTCATGGACACAGTCCGGCCTGGTAGACACATCCAATGCCACCACCGCCGGATGGCTCATGGCCTCCTCCACCCACCTTTTGAAATCGGAAGGCTTCGCGTAGGTATTTGTAAAATTCAAGAAATAGGCAATAAACTTTCTGGCCTTGTACTTCGGCCCCACATGGGCCATACTTCGGTTAAGCTGACGGGTAATCTCCATCCCCACCGCCTTCGTCTCATAATCGGCGCCGATGGATCCGCAGAAAATGCAGCCCGCCGAAGACAATGTGCCGTCCCGGTTCGGACAGGTCACCGGAAGGGACACGGGAATCTTATATACCTTCTCCCCGTACCGCTCCTTCAGATAATCAGAATAATTCCTGTAACGCTCCATAAATCTCCTGTACTTCAATAAACAATGAGTCAATATAATTATATAACAAGTGGGGCTAAGTGCAAAGGGCCCGGGTCCAAAGGGGAAGGTTGACGGCCCTGCGGGCCGAAGGTTCTCAAGGTTCTTAGGTTTGACGGGCCCTTTGGGCCCAAGGGTGGTGGTGGCGGCTGACGCCGCAGTATAAAAAGGGGCGCGCCTGTCGGCGCAGGTTGTGTAGAAGGGTTGTGTTTCAAATGGTGGGGAAAAGGTTCATTCCCCCCATTTCATTGTCCCACTATGGAGGTCCTGCAAGGGCCTCCAAGTCAGCCGAAGTTGGCCTCCAGCCTGCCCATTAAGAGGCCATCCTTTCAACCGGCTGACCGATTTGCAAGGGGTAGGTGGTGCGTCAGCACCAAAGGGGGCGGCCACGAAGTGGCCCCGGTTCAAGGGGTTCTAAAGACAGCGGCCTTTGGCCGCTGAGGATTATGGCGCCCACCGTCACGGCAAGCGGACAGCGGAAAGCGGGCAGCCGCACTGTACCATTCCCTGCTCCCCTTTTCAAGCTCATATTTTTCATTGTCTAGGGAAGCGCTGATTAATTCGCAGAGTCTGCTTTTATAAGAATTTTTATGCACTGCTTCGTCATGGGGCTCCTTAAATAGCTCACTATTCGCGTCGCCCCGTTCCTTGCATTGAATAAAAACACAAGAATGAAATCCGATAACGGTTTAATCAGCGCTTCCCTAGCGCTCCCCTACAGCACGGCTATCACCGACTCACAATATTTTGCGCGTCACTGCGTTCCTTCATCCACTGCTGTCACTGACTCACTGGATNNATTTAATCAGCGCTTCCCTAAAGTGTAAAAACATACTATAATAACTATGTATGCATAACTTTCATTTCTAAGGAGGAAATATGGAATCTTTGAACAATGCAGTTTCCGCCATTAACGGATTTCTATGGTCATCCGTTATTATTGCCCTGCTGGTGGGCGCAGGGTTTTATTTCACCGTCCGCACCAGAGGGGTGCAGGTTCGGTACTTTGGACGGATGTTTAAGCTGATTGCCCACACCGCCGGCAGGAAGACGGAGGGAAATGAGGTTTCTCCTTTCCAGGCATTCTGTGTCAGTACCGCTTCCCGTGTAGGGGTGGGAAATATTGCGGGTATTGCCATTGCCATCGTCTCCGGCGGCCCCGGCGCTATTTTCTGGATGTGGTTTATTGCCGTCATCGGTTCTGCCACCGGTTTCGTGGAATCCACCCTGGCCCAGATTTACAAGGTGCCCAGGGAAGACGGAAACGGTTTCCGCGGCGGCCCGGCTTACTATCTGAAGAACGGCCTTGGCCACGGTATCTGGGCAGCTGTATTTGCCATCCTGATTTCCGTCACCTACGGTATGATTTATAACTCCGTACAGTCCAATACCATCGCCCTGGCGCTGAACCATGCACTGGGCTTTGACCGCATGATCGTAGGCGCCGTGGTCACCATGCTGGCCATGCTGGTCATCTGCGGCGGCATGGGCCGTATCGCCCGGGTGACTGAATGGATGGTGCCCATCATGGCCGGTGTTTACATCGTAGTAGCCATTGGCATCATGCTTTATAACATTACGGAAATGCCCCACGTTATTTATGTCATCCTTCGCGATGCCTTCGACTGGCAGGCCGTATTTGGCGGCGGTATGGGCGCTGCTGTGCTCACCGGTTTCAAGAGAGGCCTTTTCTCCAACGAAGCCGGCGAAGGTTCCGTACCGAATGCCGCAGCCACTGCTGACGCCACCCACCCGGTAGTACAGGGCCTCATCCAGGCCTTCGGCGTATATGTAGATACCCTCTTCATCTGCTCCGCTTCTGCCTTCATCGTCCTCCTCACCGGAGACTACAGCGCCACCGGACTCACGGGCATCGAACTGATCCAGTGGGATTTGTCCCGGTACTTCGGCGATTGGGCTCCGAAGGCCGTTTCCTTCCTGATTTTCCTCTTTGCCTTCACTTCCCTGGTTGGAAATTATTATTACGGTGAAATCAATATCGGCCACCTGACAAACAAGAAATGGCCGCTGAATCTTTTCCGCGTCTTCATCGCCATCATGATTTTCTGGGGCTCCCAGGCAGACCTGCCGCTGGTATGGAATCTGGCAGACCTCTTCATGGCCTTCATGGTCCTCACCAACGTAAGTGCCATTATCCTCCTCTTCCCCCAGGCCCGCGCCTGCCTCATGGATTACGAAAAGCAGCTGAAAAAGGGCATCAAAGTGCCCCTTTTCCATAAGGATGCGCTGCCGGATACCAAAGGTATCGTATGGTGGGATGATGAAAATAATTCCAACCACATGAAACGGATGGAAAAATAATTGGTGAAATCAAAAAAGACTTCTGCTTCGGCAGAGGTCTTTTTGATTGAATGGTTCTTAAGGTTCCGAGGTTTGACAGCGGCTCCGCCGCAGGCTGCGCGGCAATGATTCTTATAGGCCGCCTACGGCGGCGCCTTTGCTGGAGAAAGGCCTATCCTCAGCCCTATCGGGCAGCTCCTTCCAGTGGAAGGAGCCTTACGTTACGTGCTTCCCTTCCCGCCTCAATCGTCAGAATACTGAGCGACAGCGAAGGGTTTCGGTACACGTAGACATTGACTCCGACTAGCCCACTAGCCCACTAGTACACTAGCCCACTAAAGCATACCGGTCGGCAGGAAGTCAGAAGTCGGATGTCTATCTTCTATCTTCTTTTTCCCCTTCAGAACGTCTTATCCAGATGGCCTACGACTTTCTTATTTCCTTTTTTCTCGTCCCGGTCTTCCATTTTTTTCATAATGTCATAGAGGTCTACGCCCGCATTTTCCCAGAGAACGAAGAGGTGGTAGAGGAGGTCGCAGGATTCGTCTATGATTTCTTCCTTGTCTTCGTGCTGGTCGGCGATGATGACTTCGGAGGCTTCTTCTCCGATTTTTTTGTCGATCTTGTTTTTGCCTTCTTTCTGGAGGTAGTTGGTGTAGGATTTTTCCTGGGGATGGATCCTGCGGTCTTTGATTTCTTCAAAGAGGGTGTGGAGGATGGCAAGGTTTCCTTCTCCTTCCCCGTTATCCCAGCCCGCAAGGTTCCTGTAGAAACAGGTTCTGTTTCCTGTATGGCAGGCGGGGCCGTCGGGGATGGCCTGCACCACCAGGGTGTCGGCGTCGCAGTCTACGTAAATGCGCTGTACATGCTGGAAATGTCCGGACTCTTCGCCTTTGTGCCAGAGTTTCTGCCGGCTGCGGCTGAAGAACCAGGTTTCGCCGGTTTCCACTGTTTTGGCAAGGGATTCTTTGTTCATGTAGGCCACCATGAGCACTTCGCCGCTTCTGGCGTCCTGCACCACCGCCGGCACCAGGCCTTTTTCGTCAAATTTTATATTCTGAATATCTACTGACTCCATAAATCCTCCTTACATCCGCACGGGTACGCCGTGGTCTGCCAAATATTTTTTCAAATCAGGGATAGCGATTTCGCCGAAGTGGAACACCGAGGCCGCCAGGGCAGCGTCGGAACCGGCTTCGAAGGCTTTGAGGAAATCTTCCATTTTTCCTGCACCGCCGGAAGCGATGACAGGGATGGAGAGCTGTTCTGACAGGGTATGCATAAGTTCCAGGTCGTAGCCATTTTTTTCGCCGTCGGTGTCGATGGAGTTCATGCAGATTTCACCGGCGCCGAGCTCCATGCCCTTCCGGGCCCATTCCAGTACGGAAATACCGGTATTCTTCCGTCCCCCTTCGATGTACACATCCCAGCCGCCGTTTCCGTTTCTTTTACCGTCGATGGAAAGGACAACGCACTGGTTTCCGAAACGTTCTGCACTTTCCCGGATGATTTCCGGATGCATGACGGCAGCGGAGTTCACAGACACTTTATCCGCCCCTGCCAGAAGCATGGTGCGGAAATCGTCGGCTTTGCGGATGCCGCCGCCTACGGTAAAGGGAATGGTGAGCTCTTCCGCAATGGCCTTCACCGTGTCCACAAAGGTTTCCCGCCCCTCGTGGGTGGCGGTGATGTCGTAGAACACCAGCTCGTCGGCGCCGGAGTGGGAGTAGAACTTTCCTAAAGCCACAGGATCATCTACGTCCTGCAGGTGATGAAATTGTTTTCCTTTGACTACCCTGCCATGGTTCACGTCAAGGCAGGGGATAATTCTTTTTGCAAGCATAGTATGCTCCTTTGCTTTCTGAGGAAAATGGGGACAGGAGGTTCTCCTCATCCCTATTGTCCCCCCGCCTGCGGGGGGACGGTGGTGCCGCAAGGCACCAAAGGGGGTGGGCCCATGTGAGTCGGAAAAGGTTCTTAAGATTGATGGGCCTGTGGCCCAAGGGTTCATAGGAGACGGTTGACGGGGCCTTTGGCCCCGAGGGTTGTATAGAAGGGTTGTATTCGCTTCGCTCAGGGGGCGACAGCGGCTATGCCGCTGAGGGTTGTGGTGGCGCCCTATGGGCGCAATATAAAGTCAGCGTTACGGGACTTGCTTTTGTGTCATCAGTGCTGTCCCCGTCATTTCGAGCGGTGGTACGAGCCGGTATGATTCCATAGTTTCATGGAGCCGGTGAAAGGGAGCCAAGAAATCTCCCTGCAGAATGCTGCCTTGCGATCGGTCAGCCGACTAAAAGGAAGGCCTCTTTATATTTCTCGTTTCCCTTTGAGGGGAACGCCTCGAAGAGGCAAAGGGTGTACGAGGGTAAGAATAATTATGATACTCCTTCGCCAGTTTATGCAGGGCCAACTTCGGCTGACTTGGAGGTCCTATGCAGGACCTCCACAGTCAGTTCAGCATAGAGTATCATTTCGCCACTTAACCTCGTACACCCCCGCGCCACGCCGTGGCCCTCTCCCCCTAAAGGGGGCGCAAGACGTTACGGGGCTTGCATTTGTGTCACTATGGTTCCCTCGTCATTTCGAGCGGAGGTACAAGCCGGTATGAATCACATAGTTTCGTGGAGCCATTGAAAGGGAGCCGAGAAATCTCCCGATAGAATGCTGCCTTGCAGCAGGCAGCTTTTGGCTTATCTTCTGTGTTCCTCAGGGCTTCGCCCAGCTCCTTTCTGAGAAAGGAGCCTGCGTTACGGGATTTCTCTCCTGCTTCTTAAGCACGCTAAGCATGGCGGTGAATTAGCCACCTTCGGTGGCTCCCCCTTATCCCGCTTCGCCGGACTTTCTCCACGGGAAAG
>DCJJ01000169.1 GCA_002320515.1 Dialister sp. UBA1703
CATGATTTGCACTATGCGAACTGGATTTGTAAGGGAGCATCAGCGACCTGGAAATCCAGTGAGTCAGTGACAGCAGTGGGTGCACTATGCGAACTGGATTCGTAGGGGAGCAAAGCGACCTGAGAATCCAGTGAGTCAGTGACAGCAGAGGATGAAGGAGCAAAGCGACACGCAAAATGTAGTGAGTCGTTTCCCCTCTGGGGACACAACCTTTCTACACAACCTGCGGCGCAGCCGCGCCCCTTCTGCCTCAGAGAGCATAAAATTCAAATCAGCCCCTTGGCTCCCGCAAGTCTTCTTTCTGTTTCCGAAACCAGTTCTTCCACGATTTCTTCCACCGGCTGGATTTTTGTGAGGTGGGTGAGGGACATGCCGGCCAGGACGAAGCCGTTTTCCGTGTCTCCTTCCACCGCCCCTTTCCTTGTGGTGCCGGTGGCCAGGGCGATGAGCTCTTCCAGCGGGGCGCCGCTGTATTCGGCTTTCAGGTATTTTTCGGAGAAGGCATTCTTAATGCCTCTTACACTGTCTCCTGTGGTGAAGCCGGTGACGGTGGAGTCTGTGTCCTTTGCCTTGATAATGGCTTCTTTGGCTTTGGGGTGGAGGCGGCATTCTTCGGCAAGGAGGAAGCGGGTGCCCATCTGTACGCCGGAGGCGCCCATGATGAGGGCGGCGGCAATGCCCCTTCCGTCCACAATGCCGCCGGCAGCGACTACGGGGATTTCAATGTCCGGCAGCACGTTTTCCAGAAGGGCCATGAGGGTGAGTTTGCCGTCGTGGCCGCCGGCTTCCATGCCTTCTACCACCAGGGCGTCGGCGCCGGCATCCTGTACCCGTTTGGCCAGTTTCACATTAGGCACCACGGGAATGCATTTCACGCCGGCATGGTGAAGGTCGTCAAACCAGGGCACCGGGTTTCCTGCCCCCAGGGTGACGAAGGGAACTTTTTCATCGCAGATGACCTGGGCCACGTCGTCCTTGTTGGGAGCCTGGAGCATAAGGTTTACGCCGTAGATGCCTTTGGGGCCCAGGATGTCCCTGGCCCGGCGGATATTGTCCCTCACTTCGTCGGTGGTAAATCCGCCGGAGCCGATGACGCCGGCGCAGCCTGCATGGGCCATGGCGGCGGCCAGGACGCCGTCGGAAATGTAGGCCATGCCGCCCTGGATGATGGGGTAATCAATGGATAATAGTTCTGTCAGTTTTGTTTTCCATGCCATAATGATTCCTCCTGTTTTGGAAATCTATGTTTCTGCCCTTATTATATCCGTTTTTTGCGAAGATGGCAGGTTTACATGAGGAAATATTTTCCCTTGACTCAGAAAAAATTCATACGGGAAAATCATAGAAACTGGCGGCAATATGAGTATTCTATATCAGACCTTTGACGGTCCCCCTGCGCATCCTTTTCTGAGCCCGATTTCATGGATTTTTTTACATTTTTATTCTGCAAAGGATGGGGGATAAGAAATTTTATTGGTATACTTTTTGAATATAGAGTATGCATATTACAGGAATTTCGGATAGATGTTGTAGTATTAATGCCGGCGTGATATACTGTAAAAGGTAAGACTTGACATGATTCCGCACTTTTTAATGGATGGAAGTGATATGGTTGAAAGAAGATTCTTTAATGATGCTCCTTCTGCCTGAAATGATGACGGAGGCCCAGGAGCGGTATGAGATTCTTCGGCAGATTCATGACACGGGACCGGTGGGAAGGCATCTTCTGGCTATGCAGACGAAGCTTTCTGAAAATGTGGTCCGCAGACACATTGAAAAAATGGAAGAGGCAGGTCTTCTTTTTACGCGTCCTTCCGGCATGAGCCTCACCACCAAGGGAGAATCACTGATTGAGCCGCTGGCTCCCTATTTCCAGAAAAGTCCGGTGCTTTCGGATATGGAAATAAAGCTGCAGAGAATTCTTTCCATGGAAAGGGTTATCGTGGTGAGAGGGGACTCTGATGATTCCGGCGAGGTGAAAAATGAAATCAGCCAGGAAGCGGCGCTGGTCCTTCTTCGTATCATTCGGGACGGCTTTGTCATTGCCGTAGGGGGAGGTCCGGTGATTGCGGGTATGGCGGAAGCTCTGCCGCCGCTCCATATGAGGAGCGATGTGATTCCCGCCCGCGGGGGCTTTGGAAACAGGGTGGAATATCTGCCCAATTTCGTGGCAGCCCGCATGGCGGAAAAGCTGGGCGGCGAGTACCACATCATTCATATTCCCGACGGACTGAGCCCGGAGCTTTTCCTGAAGGTTAAAAACGAGCTTCCCCAGCTTCGGGAAGTGGAAAAGCTGGCGAGCCGGACGGATGTCCTGGTCACCGGGGTAGATGTGCCGCAGGACCGGTCCAAGTGGACGGAAATCCCGAAGGATGTGAGGGAAAGGCTGGTAAGGGAAAAGGCGGCTGGCGAGGCCCTGGGCTTTTATGCCGACAGGCAGGGAAAAGTCCTCTACCGACTCTACAACGCCGGTATTTCCCGGGAGGATATTTCCTCCATTCCCCATGTATTGATTGCAGCCGGAGGCAGGCATAAGGGCGAGGCCATTCTGGCCATGGCCAGGGCCGGAGTCCGGGGCACATTGATTACCGATGAAGGGGCAGGAAAGGAAATCATAAAGGTTATAGGTGAAGGCAGGTAAGGAAAGAATGCTTTCGCAGGTACATAGTCAAACACAGGAGGGTACTCACATTATGACAAAAGTAGGTATTAACGGATTTGGCAGAATCGGCAGACTGGTATTCCGCGGCATGCTGGACAGGGATGACCTGGACGTAGTGGCCATCAATAACCCCAGCGGCGTGGAGACAGCTGCTTATCTCCTGAAGTATGATTCCGTACACGGCCGTCTGGGCAAGAAGGTGGAAATCGACGGAGACGACCTCATTATCGAAGGAAAAAGGGTGCATGTTTTCCACGACCGTGATCCGGAACATCTGGACTGGAGCGCCTATGGCGTGGAAATCGTGGTCGAATCCACAGGCAAACTGAAGGATAAGGTCAGCGCCGGTAAACATATCAGAGGCACGGTGAAGAAGGTCATCATTACTGCTCCCGGCAAGGATGACGATGCCACCATCGTCATGGGGGTTAATGAAAACACCTATGATCCGGAAAAGGACAATATCATTTCCAATGCTTCCTGCACCACCAACTGCCTGGCACCGGTGGTGAAGGTACTCCATGAAAAATTCCACATCAAGCGGGGCCTTATGACCACCGTCCATTCCTACACCAATGACCAGGCCATTCTGGAAAAAGCCCACAAGAAGGACCCCAGAAGAGGCAGGGCTGCTGCTGAAAACATCATCCCCACCTCCACCGGCGCTGCCAAAGCCATCGGCATTGTCATTCCGGAACTGAAGGGCAAGCTGAACGGCCTGGCTATCCGCGTTCCAACCCCCGACGTTTCCCTGGTGGACCTGGTGGTAGAACTTTCCAAGACCGTCACCAAGGAAGAAGTGAATGCAGCCCTCAAGGAAGCTTCCGAAGGAGAACTGAAGGGCATTCTGGCCTACACCGACGAACCGCTGGTATCCAGCGATTTCCTCACCACCGACGTAAGCTCCACGGTGGACAGCCTCCTTACCATGGTAATGGAAGGAAACCTTGTCAAAGTCATTGCCTGGTACGACAATGAATGGGGATATTCCATGAGAATTATCGACCTTGTTAAGTACGTAGCTTCGAAAGGACTTTGATTATGAATAAGCAGACCGTATATGATTTGAAACCGGAAGGGAAAACAGTGTATGTCCGGGTGGACTATAACGTGCCCCACGATAAGGACGGTCACATCCTTGATGACCGCCGCATCAGGGCCACCATTCCCACCATCCGCTACCTCCTGGACCATGGAGCAGCGGTGGTGCTGGCAAGTCATATGGGACGGCCCAAGGGAGCCGTAGTGAAGGATCTGTCTCTCGCACCGGCTGCTAAAAGGCTGTCGGAAATCCTGAACCAGGAAGTGCTTTTCTCCGATGACTGCGTGGGAGAAAAGGCTTCTGCCATGAAGAAGAGCTTAAAGCCGGGACAGGTGCTCCTTCTGGAAAACCTTCGTTTCCACAGGGAAGAAGAAAAGAATGATCCCGCCTTTGCCAAAGCTCTGGCAGACGGATGCGATCTGGCAGTGAACGATGCCTTCGGCGTATCCCACCGCACCCATGCTTCCGTAGTAGGCGTGGGCCGGCTCATGCCCATGGTTTCCGGCCTTCTTCTGAAGAAGGAAATCGATTTCCTGGACGGAGTCATTGAGCATCCGGAAAGACCCTTTGCAGCCATCATCGGCGGCGCAAAAATCAGCGACAAAATCCAGGTCATTGCCAACCTTATGGAAAAGGCGGATGTCATCCTCATCGGCGGCGGCATGGCCAACACCTTCGTAGCGGCCCAGGGCTATGACATGGGCCAGTCCCTGCAGGACAGAGACCGCTTCGACCTGGCAAGAAACCTGATGAAGAAGGCCCATGAAATGGGTTCGGAAATCATGCTTCCCGTGGATTTCATGGCCGGCGACTCCTTCTCTGAAAATGCAAAGACGAAAGTGCTCTCTGCTTCCGAATTTAAGAGCCCCTGGATGGCGCTGGATATCGGCCCCAGGACCATTGAGCTCTATGTGGAAACACTGAAAAAAATGAAAACCGTAGTCTGGAACGGGCCTATGGGTGTATTTGAAATGAAACCCTTCGCCAAAGGCACCTTTGCCATTGCTGAAGCCATGGCAAACCTTGATGCCACCACCGTCATCGGCGGCGGCGAATCGGCTTCCGTGGTGGACCAGCTGGGCATTGAGGACAAATTCTCCCACGTATCCACCGGCGGCGGCGCCTCCCTGGAAATGCTGGAAGGCATGGTTCTTCCCGGCGTGGCAGTTCTGGCGGATAAGGAGTGATTCTGTTTGAGGAAAACCCTGATTGCAGGAAACTGGAAAATGAACCTTACCGTCACCGAGGCGGAATCATTCTTCAAATCCTTCAAGATACAGAAAAAGGAAGGGGTGGAACTGCTATTCTGCCCGCCCTTCACCGACATTCCCATAACCCGTTTCTTTCTGGAACGGTCATCCATTCTCTGGGGCGCCCAGAACGTGTATCCCGAGGACAAGGGCGCCTTTACCGGCGAAATTTCCGCTCCCATGCTGAAGGACCTGGGCTGCAGCTATGTCATCTGCGGCCATTCCGAAAGACGGCAGATCCTGGGCGAAAGTGATGAACTGGTGGCCCGCAAAGTAAAAGCCGTACTTTCCCATGACATGATCCCCATTCTCTGCGTAGGGGAAACGGGGGAGGAAAGAAAGGAAGGCCAGACGGAAGAAAGAATCGGAAGTGAAATCCGAACCGCCCTCTTCGAACTTTCCAAAGAAGAGGCAGCCAAAGTGGTCATTGCCTATGAACCGATCTGGGCCATCGGATCCGGAAAGGCAGCTACGCCGGAAGACGCTGAGGAAATTGCATCCTTCATCCGTAAGACCGTGAAAGAAACGGCAGGTAAAAAAGCGTCCGAAGAAGTCCGCATCCTTTACGGCGGCTCCGTGAACGGAGACAATATGTCCCATTTCCTGAAACAAAAAGACATCGACGGCGCCCTCATCGGAGGCGCCAGCCTGAAGCCTGAAACCATGATTGATATTTACAGCAAAGCCTGACATATAGGAGGAATAAAGCATGGCAGCAATTACCGATTTACATGCAAGAGAAATTCTGGATTCCCGGGGAAACCCTACAGTTGAAGTAGAAATGACACTGGAAGACGGCACCTTTGCCAGAGCCGCCGTTCCCTCCGGTGCCTCCACCGGCATGTTTGAAGCCACCGAACTCCGGGACGGCGACAAGAGCCGCTACAACGGCAAGGGAGTCCTGAAAGCTGTGAACAATGTGAACAGCGACATCGCCGATGCCGTGCTTGGCTGGGATGCCAGCGACCAGAGAGGCCTTGACCATATCCTCATCAACCTGGACGGCACCGAAAACAAGATCCGCCTTGGGGCCAACGCCATTCTGGGCGTATCCCTGGCAGCTGCCCATGCAGCAGCCGCTTCCGCCGGCCTTCCCCTCTACCAGTACCTGGGCGGCGTCAATGCCCATAACCTGCCGGTACCTATGATGAACATCATGAATGGCGGCGCCCACGCAGACAACAACGTGGATATCCAGGAAAGCATGATCATGCCCGTAGGCGCTCCCAGCTTCCGCGAAGGCCTCCGCATGTGCGCTGAAATCTACCATGCCCTGAAGGACGTATTGAAGAAAAAAGGCCTCTCCACCGCTATCGGTGACGAAGGAGGCTATGCACCGGACCTTCCTTCCAACGAAGCAGCCATGGAAGTCATCTGCGAAGCCATCGAAAAAGCAGGCTACACCGCAGGCAAAGACGTAGTCCTTGCCACCGACGTGGCAGCCTCCGAACTCCTGGGCGACGACGGCCTCTATCACCTGGCAGGAGACCATGCCGCTAAAACCGCCGATGAAATGATTGCCTTCTACGAAAAACTCATCGACGACTACCCCATTATCTCCATCGAAGACGGACTGGGTGAAGAAGACTGGGACGGCTGGAAGAAACTCACCGACGCCCTGGGCAAAAAAGTGCAGCTCGTAGGGGATGACCTCTTCGTAACCAACACCAAACGCCTCTCCAAAGGCATCCACATGGGCGTGGCCAACTCCATCCTCATCAAACTGAACCAGATCGGTACACTCACCGAAACCTTCGAAGCCGTGCAGATGGCCCAGAGATGCGGCTACACCGCTGTCATTTCCCACCGCAGCGGTGAAACCGCCGACACCACCATTGCCGACGTGGCAGTAGCCCTGAACGCAGGCCAGATCAAGACCGGCGCCCCCGGACGTACGGAAAGAGTGGCCAAGTACAACCAGCTCCTCCGCATCGAAGAAGACCTGGACGCAGACTCCTACTACGGCAGCAGCGCCCTGAACCATAGAATGAAACGGTTTGAATAATAGAAAAAATAGAAATATAGAGAAACCCCCGGCGGCCTGCCGGGGGTTTTCTGTGGCAGCAAAAACCTTTACCACCGCGCCTGCGGCACGAGAAAATGCACCCCCTTCTGCCGCCTGTGGCGGCGTCTCTCCAAGGGAAAGCGTCTCACACGATTCTCAGACATCGGGCCGGATATCGAAAGGAAGGCGCCTTAATGGGCAGGCTAGGCGCCAACTT
>DCJJ01000086.1:0-29406 GCA_002320515.1 Dialister sp. UBA1703
TATTCGCAAAAAGTTTCCTATCCGACATGACACTACAGTGTTTCTTACCGGCAGGAAACTATTCGCCTACAGTGTTCCATCCGGCTTGACCCATTCGCCATTCATCGCAGCAGGAAGCCAAAAAGGCCGGCGGACAGGGCCGCCGGCTTTTTCTCAAAGGATGTAGTTTGAAATATCGATGTTTTCTGTAATTTTCCCCAGTTTTTCCTTTACATAGGCGCTGTCCACCACCACTTCCTTCTGCTCCATATCCGGGGCATCAAAGGAAAGGTCTTCCAGTACTTTTTCCAGAATGGTATAGAGTCTTCTGGCGCCGATGTCTTCGGTTTCCCGGTTCACCTGAAGGGCGATGTCCGCAATGGCATCTAGAGCATCTTCCCCAAAGGATACCTGAAGTCCCTCCGTTTCCAGAAGGGCGGTATACTGGCGGATGAGAGCCTGCCGGGGTTCGGTCAGGATTTTCCTGAGGTCATCTTTATTCAGGCTGGACAGTTCCACCCGGATGGGGAAACGGCCCTGCAGTTCGGGGATAAGGTCGCTGGGTTTGGATACATGGAAGGCGCCGGCGGCCATGAAAAGGATATGATCCGTCTTCACCTGGCCGTACTTTGTCTTCACCGTAGCGCCTTCCACAATGGGGAGGATATCCCGCTGCACCCCTTCCCGGGAAACGTCCGGGCCGCCGGAAGCGCCTGTCCTTCCTGCGATTTTATCGATTTCATCGATGAAAATAATGCCTCTTTCCTCCGCATAGTGGATGGCTTTTTCCTTCACCACTTCCATATCCACCATTTCATCGGCCGCTTCTTCGGCCAGAATCTTTTTGGCCGCTGCCACGGTGACTTTCTTCTTCTTTGTCCGTTTGGGCATCATGCTGGAAATCATGATGGAAATCTGGTTTGCCTGCTCATTGTCCGACTCAGGGGCATTTCCCTTATCCTCCACCTTGATTTCCACCATGCGGTCATCCAGTTCTCCCCTGCGGATGCGTTCGATGAGTTCCCTGCGTCTTTCCTTTTCACCTTCATCCTGGGGCTTATCTTCCTTCTTTTCGCCGAAGATAATATCCATGGGACTCCTTGTTTCCGGTTTCTTCGAAGGCCACAGAGCTTCCGCAATGCGGCGGAGAGCCTCTTCATCTGCATCCCTGCCGTGAAGGGCTGCTTCTTCCTTTTTCACCAGGCGCACCGCTTCTTCCACCAGATCCCGTACCATGGACTCCACGTCCCGGCCGACATACCCTACTTCCGTATACTTGGTGGCTTCCACCTTCACGAAAGGCGCATGGGTCAGGGAGGCGATACGGCGGGCGATTTCCGTCTTGCCTACCCCCGTAGGCCCGATGAGAAGGATGTTCTTGGGGCTGATTTCCTTTGAAATATCATGGGGCAGCTGCCCGGCCCGCCAGCGGTTCCGAAGGGCCACCGCCACTGCTCTTTTGGCGTCCTTCTGCCCGATAATATAATGGTCCAGATATTCTACAATCTTACGGGGTGTCAGTTCTTCCATCAGATTTCCTCCACAATAACATTATGATTGGTATATACGCAGATGTCTGCTGCAATATGGAGTGATTTTTCCGCCACTTCCCTGGCAGAAAGACCGGTATTCTGAGACAGGGCCCGAGCCGCAGCCAGGGCATAGTTGCCGCCGCTGCCGATGGCAAGAATGCCGTCGTCCGGTTCAATCACTTCTCCGCTGCCGGAAACGAGGAAAAGATGCTCTCCGTCAGTCAGAATCAGGAGCGCTTCCAGCTTCTGGAGCACCCGGTCCCGCCGCCAGTCCTTGGCAAATTCCACTGCCGCCCTTACCAGATTGCCGCTGCAGTCCGAGAGCTTCGCTTCAAATTTGTCAAATAAAGAAAAGGCGTCGGCCACAGAGCCTGCAAAGCCTGCAATAATCTTTCCGTGATACAGGCGGCGCACCTTGCGGGCCGTATTCTTCATAATCACCGCATTCCCCATGGTCACCTGACCGTCGCCGGCCATGGCTGTATGACCATCCTTTTTCACCGCCAGTATGGTTGTTGCTGTAAACATAACTCCTCCTTCATTTTTCATTCTATAAAAACACTGCCTTGAAAAACAGTACCGAATTTCCTCTTAGGGGCGCTGATTAAATCGTTATCGAATGAATCAGTGCTTCCCTTATATTATACGTTACTGAGAAGGCAATGGGTAGGGCTCCTGTCCAGCTTGACACTATGGTGCTTCTTACCGGCAGGAAACTATTCCCCAAAAGTTTCCTATCCGGCTTGACGCTACAGTGCTTCTTACAGGCAGGAAACTATTCGGGTTTCTTACCGACAGGAAACTTATTTCCTCCCTGTCTTGCAATCTTTCTCCATCACCGTTATCATGATGAATAACATATGAAATTTCAGAAAAGGATGGGAATACTATGGATACCAATATGAAACAGCTGAGAGATCCGGAGGAAATCAGACAGCATATCCGGGATATTTATAAAGAAAACCGGTTCATGTCCGATTATTTCCATATTCACATTGATGAAATCCACTGCGGCAGTGTAACCGTAAGCCTGAAGACGGATCCCATGAAGCACAATAATCACCGGGGCCGCCTCCACGGCGGCGTGCTGGCCGCCCTGGCTGATTCCGTTACCGGCGTCACCAGCGCTTCCGTAGGCGCTTCTGTAGTCACCGTGGCCATGACCATGAATTTCATCCGCACCGCCAAACCCGGTGAGACCATCCGCGTCACCAGCCACATCACCCACAACGGCCACTCCACCATTGTCATCGCCGCTGATATGTATGATGAGGAAAATCATCTCATGTCCAACATTCTGGCTACCATGATGGTGGTAGACCGGTTCACGGAAATCCCCAGGCACTGGAATGGATGAATGAAGGGCCGCTCTGCGGCCCGGTTTCAGAGGGTTCGGAGGTTTCAGAGGGTTGTAGATTGCCCTGCGGGCAATGATTATGAAGTCAGCGTTACGGGACTCGCATTTGTGTCATCTGCGCTGCATGAGGTAGTGCTGCAGCCCCCTTCCTCTGGAAAGCAGAAGCCCTGAAAGGGCCTGATGAAGAAGTATTCCTGCATAATTTCCCTGTTTCAGGACTTCACCCGGCTCCGGCAGCCCCAATAAAAAACTCTCCCCCAAACCGGGGAGAGTTTTTCTATTGGGGCCGCCCTTTATGATATTTCTAACAATCAGATCTTGGCCAGTGCCTGTTCTGCATCTTCCAGGAGGTCATCAATATTTTCAATGCCTACGGAGATACGGACGGTGCCGGGGGTAATGCCGGCTGCTCTCTGGGCTTCTTCGTCCAGCTGCTGATGGGTAGTGGATGCGGGATGAACGACCAGGGACTTGGAGTCGCCTACATTGGCCAAATCGGAGAAGATTTCCAGGTTATCGATGAAGTCTCTGGCTGCCTTGAATCCGTCCTTCAGTTCGATGGAGAAGATGGAGCCTGCGCCTTTAGGCAGGTACTTCTGCTGGAGTTTATGGTAAGGAGAGGATTCCAGGCCCGGATAGTTGACCTTTGCCACTTTCGGATGTTTTTCCAGGAATTCCGCCAGTTTCTGGGCGTTGGACACGTGACGTTCTACGCGGAGAGACAGGGTTTCCAGCCCCTGGATGAAGAACCAGGAAGAAATAGGAGAAATGGCTGCGCCGGTATCGCGGAGGACTTTGGCACGAATGCGGGTAACAAAGCCTGCCCCCGGTACGTCGGTGGCAAAGTTGATGCCATGGTAGGATGCGTCGGGATTGGCAAAATGAGGATATCTTTCAGGCTGGTTCCAGTCGAACTGGCCGTTTTCAATGATGGCGCCGCCAAGGGTTGTACCGTGGCCGCCGATGAATTTGGTGGTGGAGTGGATGACTACATCCAGGCCGTGTTCCAGCGGACGGAAGAGGTAAGGGGTGGCAAAGGTATTATCGATGAGCACCGGCAGATGATGGGCATGGGCAATGTCGCGGATGGCATCAAAGTCGGGAATATTGATGGCCGGGTTGCCCAGGGTTTCAATATACACGGCCTTAGTTTTTTCTGTAATGGCTGCTTCGATTTCTTCCGGATGGTCGGGGTTTACGAATCTGGTATGAATACCCAGCTGGGGAAGGGTGTCTGTGAAAAGCTCATAAGTGCCGCCATAGAGGGTGGAGGCGGAAACGATTTCATCGCCGGCTCCTGCAATGTTCAGGATGGCATAGGTAACAGCCGCTGCGCCGCTGGCTACTGCCAGACCTGCGGTGCCTCCTTCCAGGGCAGCCAGTCTTTTTTCCAGTACGTCCTGAGTAGGATTGGTCAGGCGGCCGTAAATGAAGCCGGGTCTCCTGAGGGCGAAGAGATCTTCCCCTTCCTGGGCATCATGGAATACGTAGGAAGTGGTCTGGTAAATGGGAACGGCTCTGGCTCCTGTGGTGGGATCCGGTACCTGACCTGCGTGCTGCTGAAGTGTTTCAAAACGATATTTCTTGTCTGCCATAATAGTTTCCTCCATTTGATCTATTTCATTCTATTAAAATCCATTGTTTTTATCCTGCACTGCACATTCGACATCGTATCCCTGCCATATCTTATTCCTCCTCTTCTTATAGGAATCTTTTCAGGAAATTTTCCTGTCCGGACTCTGCCGTGAAGGTACGTTCCTGTACCTCTGCGCTGTATCGGGCGTCTCCCGGATATGTACACAGTCTCTCTGAAAGGACGATGAAATAAAAAAACTCCCGTCCTTTACCAGGACGAGAGACTCGTGTTTCCACCTAATATTTCCACCTGTGTCGCCACAGGCAGCTCGCGAGGTACTTGGTCATGCCGCATACCCTGACTCTGTATCGGGAGCTCCCGGGAAGGCCTACTGCTGTTTCGGCCCGCCAAACTCAGAAATGCAATTCAAAGTCCTATCCATATCCGCTTCCACTCTCCGGACTCGCTTGGCTGTTTTGAGACTTCTACTCTTTTCTTCCTCGTTTGAAGTTGAATCAACTTTACCACGGAAAAATTATTTTGTCAAGAAAGAAATTGGCCCCATCCCCTTTACAGGCTTTCCCGCAGATCCTCCTTCTCCACTGCCTGGATGAAGGAAGCCACTTTGGCAGGATCCTTCCCTTTCCTGTCAGCATATTCCACTCCGGAGGAAACATCCACCATGTAAGGATGGACAGTGCGGATGGCCTGTCCCACATTAAAGGGAGTAAGCCCGCCGGCAAGTATAAATTTTCGCCCATCCCGGGGAATCTTTGCCAGACACTGCCAGTCAAAGGTTTTTCCGCTTCCCGGAGTGGCCGCATCGAAAAGATAGGCCTTGATTCGTTCATGCTCTTCAAAGACAGGTATCTTTTCCAGAATATTCACCGCCCGGATAATCGGAAGTCCTCCGTGAATGACAAAATCCCTTTCCATAGTGCCGTGAACCTGGAGGAAATCAAAGCCTGCCTTCTCTGCCAAATCCGCCTCTTCCACCGTAGGAGAAACGGTGACGGCGACCTTTTTGATGCCCTTTGGCAGGGCCTTCATGATTTCGACGGCTCTTTCAATGGTTATATTTCTTTTGCTTTTCGGGCAGAAGAGCACCATGCCTGCCGCATCTACATGGGAGGGATCCAGCAGAGCTGCTTCTTCGGGAGATGTGAGTCCGCAGATTTTGATTTTTGTCCTCATGCTGCTTCCTCCTTACCAGGCTACACCGGTGGTTATGTTAATCTTTATGGTTTCCAGCGACATGCCGGTGGTATACTCGATTTCCCGCTGCACCCGGTCCCGCATGGTATGAATCACATTCTTGATTTCCTGGGGCGTACCGGTACGGACATTCACATCCAAGTACAGGATAAGGCCGTTCACCTGGCTTTCGCTTTTCTTGCTCCTCACATGACGGATTTTGATTTTTTTCAATCCGCTCACCGCATAGTTCACCAGGTCTTCAATCACCTTGTCGGAAAAGGTCAGTTTGCCGTAGTAGCTGAATACAGGCCGCACCACAGACCTTTCATTCCACTCGCTGAACCGCTTCGGTTCCTTCTTACGGCTCCGAAGGAAACGGAGGGGATCCACCATGTATCCTTTGAAATAGGGCTTCAGTTCCATGGTAGGCACGGGAATCACGTGCTTGCCCTCCTTATGTCTGGCTTCGCTGGCCTTCAGCATATCCTCCGGCTTGGCCACGTCCTCAATGCGGATATACCTGGCAGGCATGGGAAGTGCCAGCGCTTTGGCAATGGTAACCACCATGCGGTCGGAGGTGCCCAGAATGAGCACCCTTTGGGGATTGATTTTCTGAAGTGCCGCTTTCACTTCATCCCGCTGCTCCTTATCCCAGAAAATAGCCCGCCGCACTGCCTTCAGACGGCTCTCCTCCCGCTTGGCTGATTTTCCTGCCACGATTCGGCTGTGATAAATAAGAATGCCGTCATCAATAATGCAAGACGCTTTATTTTCATAGGCTACCACCAGAGCCCGGTCACTTTTTCCAGTCCCCGGCGGCCCGTAAAATCCAATGACTTCCATGACTTCTCTCCTTTCCGGAACGCATCACAAACCGGGATGCGCTGTCCACTCTCCTTTTCCCCATTATACCATGGGAAAATAAGAAAAAGGCAGGTTTCCCCGCCTTTTATACATGGACTGAAATTACTCTTCCCCTACAATCTGCACTTCTGTATGGAGATCCACGCCGTATTCCGCCTTTACCTTCTTCTGCACTTCGCGGATGAGGGAAAGCATATCCTCGCAGCTGGCATGGCCGTTGTTAATGAGGAAGCCGGCATGCTTTTCGCTCACTTCCGCATCGCCTACAGCAAAGCCTTTAAGTCCCAGCTCCTCAATCATCTGCCCTACGAAATGACCGTCCGGCCGTTTAAAGGTGCTTCCGGCGCTTCGCTTCTCCAAAGGCTGCTTCGTCCTGCGGCGGTTGTTCAGATCATCCATCAAAGCCTTAATATCCTTCTTATTTCCCGGTTTCAGGGACAGAGTAATATCCACAATCGCTTCCCCATTCTCCATGAAAAGGCTGTGCCTGTAGGAATAGCGGATATCCCGGCTGTTATAGGTAATGAGGTCCCCCTTCCGGTCACAGGTGGTGGCGGAAATAATAATTTTCGACATTTCCCCGCCATAGGCGCCGGCATTCATATAGGCAGCGCCGCCGATGGTGCCGGGAATGCCGCTGGCAAACTCCATGCCCGAAAGTCCCCTTTCATAGGCCGCCCTGGCTGCCTGGGCAGTGGAAACGCCGCTGGATACCTTCAGAAGATTTCCATTCTGCTCAATCTTCTGCAGTTTCCCTGTAAAAATCACCACACCCCGGATGCCCTTGTCCCGCACAAGAAGATTGGCCCCGCCGCCCAGCACAAATACAGGCATGCCATACTTATGGGCCAGCCTGGTCACAATGCAGAGCTCCTCCGCCGTTTTAGGAATCAGGAAACAGTCCGCCGGGCCGCCGATGCCAAAGGTGGTATGACGGCTCATGGGTTCATCGATTTTAATCTGGTTCTCACCGAGAACGGTGGCAAAAATTTGTGTATATGTATTGTCCATAAATCTCTCTTTTCCATTCATTTAGTCACTCATATTATTATAAATTTGACCATCATGGCAGTCAATGGAAATTATGAAATAGTTTGGGTTTTGCGCTCTTCACTCTTCGGGCGCAAAGGGTTCAGAGGGTTCAGAGGGGAAGGTTTGCCCTGCGGGCAATAATTATAAAGCCAGCGTTACGGGACTTGCTTTTGTGTCTTCGGTGGTGCATGACGTGGTGCCAAGGACTCCTTTACCAGAAAGGAGTCCGGAAACGATTGGCGTACTGACCGTCTGATTCCCCATCGATGGCTCACCGGAAACCAGACACAGGAAGCTACTCCCAGTCCACCGGCTGACTGAAAAAAATCCACAGACAAAGGTCTGCGGATTTTTCCAGGTTGTCATATGTTATGCGGTTATTATTTCTTTTCTACCAGTTTCAGATCAACGGCAATGTTCTTGTCTACGTTTTCACCCTTAGCCAGTTTGAGTGCGGTTTCTACGCCAATTTCACCCATCTTATCAGGCTGCTGGGCAATGGTAGCTGCCATGGAGCCATCGTTGACAGCTTTGATGCCGTCGTCGGTTCCATCGAAGCCGATAATGAAGATCTGTTTGTTGGCAGCTTTGGCAGCGCTTGCAGCGCCGAGAGCCATTTCATCGTTCTGTGCGAAGATAGCCTTTACATCCGGATTAGCCTGGAGGATATTTTCAGCAACAGTGAGGCCTTTGGAGCGGTCGAAGTCGGCGCTCTGTTTAGCCAGTACTTTCAGTTTGTTATCAGCAATGTTGTGGAAGCCCTGTCCTCTTTCACGGGTAGCGGATGCGCCGGGGATGCCTTCCAGTTCAGCCACCGGTGTGCCTTCGCCCAGTTTGGAGATAATGTATTCAGCTGCCATTTCGCCGCCTTTAACGTTGTTGGAAGCGATATGAGCTGCCACTTCGCCTTTATCAGCGGAGCGGTCGATGGTGATGACCGGAATCTTTGCCTTATTGGCTGCCAGGACGGAGTTGGAAACGGCTGCAGAGTCTACCGGGTTCACGATGAGGACGGAGATATTTCCCTGGAGCAGGTCGGCAATATCATTGGACTGCTTAGCCGGGTCATTCTGTGCATCAACGATTTTTACGTTGACACCTGCTTTATCAGCAGCAGCCTTTACGCTGTTCGCCATGGTGACGAAGAAGGGGTTATTCTGAGTGGAAACGGAGAAGCCGATAGTAACTTTCTTGGAACCGGATGCTGCACCTTCAGCTTTCTTGTCAGAAGAGCCGCAGCCTGCTGCGGAAATGAGAGCTGCACCGATGAGAGCAGCCAATGCGATTTTCTTTAACAACTTGTTTTCCTCCTTAGTTTTTCTTGCGGTCCATAAGCACTGCGAGTAAAATGACAACGCCTTTGACAACCTGCTGATAGAAGCTGGAAACATTTAATATATTAAGACCGTTATTCAGGGTACCGATGATCAGCGCACCGATGAGGGTACCGGAAATACGGCCCTTGCCGCCGGCAAGGGATGTGCCGCCAAGAACGACTGCCGCAATAGCATCCAGTTCATAACCCATACCGGCTGTAGGCTGGGCACTGTTCAGGCGGGCGGTGAGGATAGCTCCGGCCAGAGCACAGAGGCATCCTGTTAAAGCATAGGCAAAAATCTTGATTCTGTCAATCTTGATACCGGAAATGTAGGATACTTTTTCATTGCCCCCTACTGCATAGGTCTGGCGGCCCAGAGGGGTCTTGCTCAGGATAAAGAAGAGAATGAAGAATGCAATGAGCATGATAATGGCCGGCACCGGAATTTCCAGGAAGAAGCCCTGGCCGAAGCCGGTGAAGATGGGATCATCGGAAAGGCCGGAAATCGGGTTGCCGTTGGTAAATACCAGGGTAGCGCCGCGGTAAATGGTCATGGTAGCCAGGGTAGCGATGAAGGGAGCTACCTTGCCGTAGGAAATGATGACACCGTTCACGGTGCCCAGAAGAATGCCGATGACAGCAGACAGCACGATAGCCACTTCCGGGTTGGTCCCCTTGGTAATCATGCTGGCCATGAGGGCACTGGAAAGGGCAAGGATACTGCCTACGGACAAATCAATGCCGCCGGTGAGGATGACGAAGGTCATGCCGAAGGCAATGAGGGCATTAATGGAAATCTGGCGGGCCAGGTTTTTCAGGTTGGATGGATCAATGAAACTGTCATTCAATACAGAAATGACAATAAAGAGAAGGATAAGGCCGATAAGGGGCCCCATTTCCCTGATGATATTTTTTACTTTTGCGGAACTCATGCTTTACTCTCCTCCGGTTGCAAGTGTCATAATGCGTGTCTGGGTGGCATCTTTATGTTCAACAATGCCTGCGACCCTGCCTTCATGAATAACAAGGATACGGTCGCTCATGCCGATAACTTCCGGCAGTTCAGAAGAAACCATGATGATGGATACGCCCTTGGCGGTGAGTTCATTCATCAGGTCATAAATATCTTTCTTGGCACCGATATCAATGCCGCGGGTCGGTTCGTCCAGAATCAGAAGTTTTGGATGCATGCCTACCCACTTGGCAATAACCACCTTCTGCTGGTTGCCGCCGGAAAGAGCGCTGGCAGGAAGATCGATACTCTGGGCCTTAACCCCCAGACGTTTGGAAAGTTCGCCGGAAAAACCATATTCTTCCTTATCGTTGATCACATGGTTCTTTGCCAGCCTTTCCTCACTGGGAAGGGCAATGTTTCTTTCAATGGAGAAATCAAGGATGAGCCCTTCGGTCTTCCTGTTTTCCGTAATGAATCCAAATCCCTGGCGGATGGCGTCTCGGGGGTTTTTGATGTGGATTTCTTTTCCCTCAAAATAAAGCTTTCCCGATTCATGGGGATCCACGCCGAAGATGGCCCGCATGATTTCCGTGCGTCCTGCCCCCATAAGGCCGGCAACCCCCAGGATTTCCCCTTTTCTGAGGTTGAAGGAAATATCATGGAATACACCGGGCTGGGTGAAGCCTTCCACCCGGAAAATTTCATCCCCCGGCACATTGGTGCGGGCCGGATAATATTCGCTCATCACACGGCCTACCATGTCCCCTACGATCTGGTCCATGTTCGTTTCTTCCGTGGGGCGGGAGCTGATGGTCTGGCCATCCCGCATGACGGTGATGGTATCGCAGTTGGCAAATACTTCTTCCATGCGGTGGGAAATATAGATAATGGAAACGCCCCTGCTTTTCAGCTTCCTCATTACTTCAAAAAGCCGGTCGGTTTCCCTTTCCGTCAGCGCTGCGGTCGGTTCGTCCATAATGACAGTCTTCGCATCCAGCATAAGGCTCCTGGTGATTTCCGTCATCTGCTGCTGGCCTACGGAGCATTCCCCGGCGATTTCATCAAGAGGCAGCTCAATGCCGATTTCCTTGCATTTGTCTTCCGCCATTTGATGCATCTTTTTGAAATCGATGGTACCGAACCTTGTTTTCGGCTGGTTCATAAGGAAAAGATTTTCCAGTACCGACAGGTTCGGCCAGATGTTCAGTTCCTGATGGATGAAGGCAATGCCGTGTTCCTCGGCATCCTTATTGTTCCGGAAGGTCACTTCCTTCCCGTCCACCATGATGGTGCCTGCATCGGCCCTGTGAATGCCGGTGAGGATGTTCATTAATGTGGATTTGCCTGCCCCATTTTCCCCCATGAGCGCATGCACTTCGCCGGGGCGGACATGAAGGTTGACGCCGCCAAGTACCTTGTTGGCGCCAAAGGATTTGCAAATCCCTATCATATTAATATCCATGTACTTCCCATACCTCTCTTAGAAGATGACTCCGGACTGGAGAATCACATTGGAAAAGGGCGTAATTTCACCGGTTCTGATTACCGCTTTGCAGTCCTTTTCCCAGGCCTTCAGTTCTTCGTGGCTTTCCAGCATCACCCATTCCACTTCGCTTTCAGGAAATACTTCCTGCAGTGCCTTCCACTGGGCGGGATTCTGAATCTTCGTTTCCGGAGCCAGATAGATTTTTTCAATCTGCATATACTTGGCCATTTCCTTAATGACTTCGATAAATGGCGGTTCTCCAAGGCGGAGGGCCAGATCGATTTTGGCTACGCCCGATGGGACAGGAAGGCCGCAGTCTCCTACGCAGATTTTATCTGTGTGGCCCAGGTCTGCCAGAACTTTTGCAATGCTGCTGTTAAGGATTCCTACTTTTTGCATGAGAGCATTTCCTCCACTTCATTCCGCCAGGGCATTCCTCCCTGGGCACCAATTTTTCCAACCGAAAGGGCAGCAGCTGCATTGGCAAACCGGATGGCTTCCCTGATGGAAAGACCTTCTACCCTGCCCGCAGCAAATGCACCGTTAAAAGTATCCCCTGCGCCGGTGGTATCCACCACAGGCACCTGGAAACCGGGAACATGAACTACTTCATTTCCCTCTCCATAAACAACGCCGTCCTTACCTACGGTCATAATGACCTTGCCGGCATGGTTTTTAAGGATTTCATCCCTGTCCATGCCATGGAACATGAGAGCTGCCTCATGTTCATTCGGCGTGATGTAGGTCACTTTCTCAATCCATTCCTCCGGAATGTCCATGTAGGGAGCAGGATTCAGCATCACCGGCACATGGGCTTCAAAGCAGCGGTCAATGATATAGCCGATGGTGTCCATAGGGATTTCATGCTGCAGCATCACCAGATCCGAAGAAGCGATGATATCAAAGGCATCATCCACTACCTGACGGCTTACCCGGTCATTGGCCCCCTTCAGCACAATAATGCTGTTATCCCCTTCTGCCAGGATAATATGGGCCGTTCCCGTATTCACTCCGGGAAGCACGGATACATAGTCCGTCTTTACGCCGCTCTTTTTCAGCGCTTCCAGCATGAGGCTGCCATAGGCATCATCACCTACGCAGCCTACCATATATACCTCTTCTCCCAGGCGGGCAGCCGCCACAGCCTGATTGGCCCCTTTGCCTCCAGGCGAGACAATAAGCCGCCTGCCCATCACCGTTTCGCCGGCCAGCGGCCTTCTGTCTGCCTCCACGGTGAGATCCATATTACAGCTTCCGATGACAGAGATATGTCCCATAAAACCTCCCCATATGTATACATAATAAGCGTACGCTTTTTATAGTCAACTCAATTATTTTACCATAAAGAAAGCAGATATTAAAGATGAAAAAAGAATTCTTCATAGGACTTATTACAGGAGTGAAGAAAAAAAGGGCTTCGTCTTTTCTTACAATTATACATGAAATCCGCTCATTCGTTAAGAAACCCGGTGAACCGCATAAGTAAAAAGCAGAATCCTGAAGGACTCTGCTTTTACTGTTTCAAAAATTATCGCTTATCGGTCTACATTGGTCATATCCTTGGGAACCACCCACTTGTCATATTCTTCTGCCGTTACATAGCCCAGCGCCAGAGCCGCTTCCCTAAGGGAGCTGTTGTCTGCAAAGGCCTTCTTTGCAATTTGTGCAGACTTTTCATAGCCGATATGGGGTGACAGGGCTGTTACCAGCATGAGCGATTTTTCTACCAGCTCTTCCATCCGTTCATCATTCACTTTGATGCCCTGGGCGCAGTGAATATCGAAGGAATGGATAGCCGCTCCCAGAAGTTTCACCGATTCAATGAAGCTGTCTGCCATAACCGGTGCATACACGTTCAGTTCAAACCGTCCCTGGGAGGAAGCCATGGACATGACAGCCTGGTTGCCATGTACTCGGCAGGCCACCATGGTGAGGGCTTCACACTGGGTGGGGTTTACCTTGCCCGGCATAATGGAGGAACCCGGTTCATTGGCCGGAATGGTGAGTTCGCCAAGACCGGCTCTGGGGCCGCCGGCCAGAAGGCGGATATCATCAGCAAATTTCATGCAGTCTCCCCCAAGGGCATCCAGTGCGCCATGGGTAAATACCATATCGTCCCTACCGGTCAAGGCGTAGAATTTGTTGGCGGCGGAGGTGAAAGGAATGCCCGTTTCTTCGGAAATGGCTTCGGATACCTTTTCGCCGAAATCCTTGGGGCTGTTAAGGCCAGTACCTACAGCGGTTCCGCCGATAGCCAGCTCATGGAGATATTTTTCACCATCCTCAATCATGGACCTGGATTTCTTCAGCATTTCCACCCAGCCCGATACTTCCTGGCCAAAGGTAAGGGGTACTGCATCCTGCACATGGGTGCGGCCGATTTTAACGGTATGCATGTATTCCCTGCTCTTGGCTTCAAAGGTAGCAATCAGTCCGTCCAGCGGTCCATAGAGGTACTGATGGAGAGCATATACCGCTGCCACATGGAGGGCCGTGGGGAAAGTATCATTGGAAGACTGGGACATATTCACATCGTCATTGGGGTGAACCCGAAGGCTGCTTCCTGCCTTTTCCAGCTTGGAGTTGGCAATGTGCGTCACCACTTCATTCATATTCATATTGCTCTGGGTGCCGGAACCGGTCTGGTACACCACCAGCGGGAATTCGCCGTCCCATTTTCCTGCCAGGATCTCGTCACAGGCACTTCTGATGGCTTCCCCTTTCTCCGGAGCCAGGGCTCCTCTTTCCTCATTCACCTTGGCAGCACATTTTTTTAGTATTGCAAAGGCACGGATAATTTCCTTCGGCATCACATGGCCGATTTTAAAATTTTCAAAAGAACGCTGGGTCTGTGCTCCCCACATATGGTCAGCCGGAACACGGACTTCACCTAAAGAATCATGTTCGATACGATATTCCATAATTTTCTCCTTTGTGAAATACAAACCTGCAGGGAAACCACATTCCCCCACCAGGAAATATCCTTATGATTCATTGTAACATCTTCAAGCCCCTCCAGTAATTACCAACTTTTCATAGGTAAAAGGAAAATCATTGCATGGAAGTCATAAAAGGGGCCGCTGCACGGCCCGGGTTCATAAGGTTCAGAGGGTTCAAAGGGAACGGTTGACACCCGCTCCGCGGGCGAAGGGGCTTTGCCCTTCGGGCAAAGAGTTGTGTTCGCTGGAGCGCAGGGGGGCGATGGGCCTTTGACCCGAGGGTTGTGGTATAGCCCTGGCAGGCGATAAGTATAAAGTCAGTGTTACGTGCCCTTTCACAGCGGAATTCCCACTCCATCCATGAGGACAGCGGACAGCCGGCAGCGGACAGCAGAAAGCCGTCCTCCCTCACCCTTCCACCTTTTTTACCGCCTCATCCAGATTTCCTGTAAAATCAATCTTCCCGAAACGAGAGGAACGGGGCAGTTTCAGCTTAAAGTCGGAGAGGAGGCAGAATTCCGCCTTTCCTTCTTTGAGACACAGGTCAAACACATGGCCGCCTACCTTCCTGTCGTCGGAAAGGTAGTGGAAATGGTACCCCGGCATATTAAGTCCACCCATGAAGGAGGGACAGTAAAGGCCGATGAGGGTGCCTTCCGTATGGGCAAAGTGAAATTCCACCTGGTCTTTCTTCATCACTTCATCCAGCCTTTGATAGGGCTTCTGCTGTGCCTTCTCGCTTCTGGCATATATTTTGTCAAAAGTCCCATGAATGCGTATACCGTAAAAATAATTAGGGCCCCAGCTCTTGATAAAATCATCCGTCCTTTCCCGCAGTTCGTCCAGGGAGGAAATATCTTTCAATGAAAGGGTTCTGTCCGTTTCAAAGAAGAAAACATCTGCAAAGGGCACTTTCCAGTGGTCCTCCGCTTCTTTCACTTTTCCCTGTCCATTCACCTGATAGACTCTGCCTTCCAGCATAATGAGCTCCCCGTTCAGGGCATCAAAGGTGCCGATACCGAAATCTCCCTGTCCTTTCAGGTCCTTTACCGGTACCGCCCCATCATAATGTCCCAGTATCAGGGACTGCAGAAGGGCTGCCTGAAACAGGGTCCTTCCATGACTTAATCTTTCCATGACTGCCGCCTCCCTTGCAGTATAAAAGCCGGGAAGGTCTCCCGGCCTGTTATCATTCCAGTGAATGAATGAAATCCATAATTTCCTTTTTCTTCTCTTCCAAGAGCTTCCTGTCTCCCCTTGTTTCCATATTAAACCGGATGAGAGGTTCCGTATTGGATGGACGGAGATTGAAACGCCAGTCTTCATACTCTATACCCACGCCGTCGATCAGGTCCACCCGCCGGGCATCCTTTCCATACTTTTCCTTCACCTTTTCCAGAATGAAATCGCTGTTTTTCACAGTGAGATTGATTTCACCGCTGCAGGGGAATTCCTCTTCCATTTCAGCCACCAGTTCCCCCAGATTCTTTCCCTTTTCACTCATGATCTGGGCCACAATAAGCCAGGGAATCATGCCGGAATCGCAGTAGGAAAATTCACGGAAGAAATGGTGGGCAGAGTTTTCCGCGCCGTAAATTCCCTTCACCCGGCGCATGGTTTCCTTCATAAAGGCATGGCCGCCTTTGGACTCCACCGGTTTTCCGCCCAATTCGTGACAGATTTTTTCCGTACACCAGAATACCCGGGGATCATGGACAATGGTTTCTCCCCTGTGATGCTTCAGGAAATATTCCGCCAAAAGCCCCACCATGTAGTAGCCTTCCACAAAATGACCTTTTTCATCAATAAAGAAGCAGCGGTCGAAATCCCCGTCCCAGGCAATGCCAAGATCCGCCTTTTCAGACAGCACCTTTTCCGCCAGCGGCTTCCTGCACTCCTCCAGCATGGGATTGGGCACGCCATGGGGGAAGGAGCCGTCGGGATCCATGTACATTTCCGTGAAATGGAATGGCAGATGCTTCTTCAGCTCGGAGAACGCAATATTGGCACAGCCGTTTCCTGCATTTACCACAATGTGGAATGGTTTCATGGCCTTTACATCCACAAAGCTTAAAAGGGAAGCGATGTAGTCAGAAAGGATTTCCTTATGAAAGAGGAAACCCTTTTTTTCACTTTCCGGGAAATCGCCGGAAAAAGCGAGGGCTTCGATATCCTTCAGGCCCGTATCCGCACTGACCGGAATCCCCTCTTCCCGTACGATCTTGATGCCATTGTAATCGGAGGGATTATGGCTGGCGGTAATCATGAAACCACCGTCCAGTCCGTAATGGAAAGTACCGAAATACATCATTTCCGTGCCGCAGAGACCGATGTCATATACATCGGCGCCCGCATCCATAAGACCCTTTGCTGCGGCCTCGCTGATTTTTCGGGAACTGGGCCGCACATCGAAGCCGATGCACATGGCTTTGGGATGATACAGCGCTCCATAGGCCCTGCCCACCCGATAGGCCAGCTCTTCGTTCACCTCACCGGGCACAATCCCCCGGATATCATAAGCTTTAAATCCCTCATGGGACATATGTAAAGGTTCCATCCCTTTTATTCTTCTCCTTTCTCCTTCAGCCGGCTCAAAACGGTAAGATAGCCATCGGCGCCGTACTTCAGGCACCGCTTCACTCTGGAAATGGTAGCCGTGCTGGCGCCGGTTTTTTTCTCGATCTGGTCATACTTCTCCCCGTTTTCCAGCATACGTGCCACCTCCAGCCGCTGAGACATATCCCTAAGCTCATTGATGGTACAGAGATCTTCAAAAAATTCATAACATTCATCCCTGGTCTTCAGAGAAAGAATAGCGTCAAACAATGTATCAGTCAGAGGATTGACAAGTCTCTGGTTTACACTCATAAATACCCCTCTTTTCCTGTATGGTAAATGAACTACAGCTTTTTTACTTTAGTATATTATAACATTACAGACCAACAGGTGCAAAGGGATTCGTGCCCGTTGTATTCGCGACTGTGGGGTGCGAATGGGTTCAGAAGAGTTTCGCGCCCTTTGGGCGCAGAAGTTTGACGGTACTTCGCCCCGAAGGTTCTTAGGGTTCTTGGGTTTGACACAGCCTGCGGCTGCCAGGGAGGCGCTGAGGTATCGCCCTGTCGGGCGATGAGCTATATGCCGCCTTTCGGCGGCACATTCCATTTTTATAAATTCCATCGCCAGCCCACCAGCATCCTAATACAATCATGAGTTTTATGAATGCTATATACTCTACTTATAATCTCTATTGACAATATTTCTTAATGAGAGTACTATAGTTTCAACCCGCATATTCGGGCCAACTGCATATCGATTCATCATGAGTGGCGGAGGGACTGGCCCTTTGAAGCCACGGCAACCATTCCAAGGAAACGGTGCCAATTCCAGCGGTTATACCGAAAGATGATGTCAAGAACCTGCTTTCATCTTTCGATGAAAGTTTTTTTATTATAAGGAGTTCTCCATGATTGAACTGAAACATATAACCAAATTATATGACAACAATTTCAAAGCACTGGACGATATCAACCTCACCATAAAGGACGGTGAAATTTACGGTATCGTCGGGCAGTCCGGCGCAGGAAAATCCACATTGATCCGCTGCATCAACATGCTGGAACCGCCGACTTCCGGTGAAGTGATGATTGACGGAAAGGACATGACCAAGCTTTCCAAAGCCCAGCTTCGGGAAGAAAGAAAAAAAATCGGCATGATTTTCCAGCACTTTAACCTTCTCTCCAACAGGACGGTGGCAGGCAATGTGGCATTTCCCCTGGAACTGTCCAATGTACCGAAGGCGGAGCAGAAGAAGAGGATTGATGAGATCCTGAACCTGGTAGGACTTACGGAATACAGGGATAAATACCCCTCCCAGCTTTCCGGCGGCCAGAAGCAGCGCGTAGGCATTGCAAGAGCCATCGTTTCCAATCCCTCCGTCCTCCTCTCCGACGAAGCCACCAGCGCCCTGGATCCGGAAACCGTAAAATCCATCCTTCAGCTTCTGAAAGACATTAACAAGAAAATGGGCATCACCATCATCATGATTACCCACCAGATGGAAGTCATCAAGGAAATCGCAGAACAGGTGGCCGTCATCGAAAAAGGAAAGATTATCGAACAGGGCTCGGTGGTAGACCTCTTCACCAACCCCCAGACGGAAACGCTGAAGAAATTCGTGGGCTCCGTCATGTCCTCCGACGTTCCTGAACAGCTGTCCCATATGCATATTTCCAAAGAGAAAAAAACAGAAAGCGACCAGACCATTATCAGCCTGAAATTCCGGGGCGATGTGGCCAATGAACCTATCATTGCCAACCTCATCCGGAAGTATAACCTGGACGTCAGTATTCTTTACGGTTCCATCGACTACATTCAGAACGTTTCCTTCGGCCGCCTTATCATCATGATCAACGGCCACGAAGATGACATGAAAAAAGCTCTCGGCCATCTTCAGTCTTTACCAATCACAAGCGAGGTAATCGGATATGTCCCCAGTGATAACTAATCTTCTTCTGAAAAGTCTGGCTGAAACGCTGTATATGCTCTCCATTTCAGCCATTATTGCCGCTTTAATCGGCATTCCCTTAGGCATTCTTCTGGTTGTTACGGAAAAGCACGGCATCCTTTCCTGCCCGCTGCTGAACAAGCCTCTGGCCTTCATTATCAACCTGATCCGCTCCATACCCTTCATTATCCTCATGGTAGCCATCATCCCCTTCACAAGACTGGTGGCAGGCACCTCCATCGGCACCACCGCAGCCATCGTTCCTCTGACCATTGCTGCCATCCCCTACACCGCCCGCATGGTGGAAACCTCTATCCGTGAAATCCCCTTCGGCCTCATCGAAGCAGCCGAATCCATGGGTGCCTCCCCTCTCCAGATTATCTGGAAAGTCCTCATCCCCGAGGCCCTCCCCTCCATTATCGAAAGCTTAACCGTAGTCATCGTATCCCTCATCGGTGCTTCCGCCATGGCCGGCACCATCGGCGGCGGCGGCCTCGGCGACCTGGCCATCCGCTACGGCTACCAGCGTTTCCAGGCAGACGTAATGATTGCCACCATCATCGTCCTTGTCATTATCGTACAGCTCATCCAGTTCATCGGCAGCAACATGGCCAAGAAAGCGGACAAGCGGTAACTCTGTATATAATGGGCCTATCCCTTATATAAATCATCAAGGTTTCATCTATACATGAAATCCAATTCAAAAGAGAAAGGAAGTTTTACTCATGTTTAAGAAATTAGCGATTGCCGGTCTTTGCGCACTCTCCGCAGCAGCATTTATCACCGGCTGCGGTTCCAGCCAGAAGCCCGCATCCTCTGCCGCTGCCTCTGCTCCTGCAGAAAAGAAAGAAATCACCGTAGGCGCTACTGCCGGCCCCCATGCGGAAGTAGTAGAAGCTGCCGCCAAGGAAGCTGAAAAGAACGGCCTTAAGGTCAATGTAAAGGAATTCTCTGACTACATTACCCCTGACCAGGCACTGGCAGACGGGGATCTGGATATTGTCGTATACCAGCATAAACCCTTCATGGAAAACTTCAACAAACAGCACGGCACCCATCTCACCGATATCGGCCGGGCCATCCTCATGCGCATGGGCATCTACTCCAATAAGGTGAAAGACGTGAAAGACCTTCCCGAAGGTGCTACCGTTTCCATTCCTAACGATCCCACCAACGAAGGCCGCGGTCTCCAGCTCCTTGAAAAGGCAGGCGTTATCAAGCTGAAAGAGGGCGTAGGCATGAAAGCCACCCCTGCTGACGTAGTAGAAAACCCGAAGAACATCCAGTTCAAGGAAATCGAAGCTGCCCAGCTTCCAAGAAGCCTTGACGATGTAGATGCTTCCGTCATCACCATGAACTACGTCATGAGCGCAGGCCTCTCTCCTGACAAACAGGGTATCTTCCTGGAAGACAAGGACACCCCGCTGGCAGTCATGATCATCGCTGTCCATGAAAAGGACAAGGATCAGCCGGCTTACAAGAAATTCGTACAGGCCTACCAGTCTGACGCAGTGAAGAAATTCATCGCAGAAAAATACAAGGGCACCATCGTTCCTGCATGGGACTAATGGGTTGTCCGACATAAAAAGGGGCTGTGAAAAAATGCAAATCATTTTTTCACAGCCCCTTTTTTCATGCCCTTTGGTCTGTGCCCCTTTCCGGCTTGACACTGCTGCTGTCCATACCCACAGGAAACAAAAACCCGACAGACAGAGCCGTCGGGTTTTCTTATTCTTTTATCCCATACACATGCATACCGTTTTTTCCTGTTTCTTCGATGACTTTTTCCACCGTAAGCCCCTTCAGCCTGGCAATTTCTTCTGCCACGTAAATGACATTGGCCGGCTCGTTCCGCTTTCCCCTGTTGGGAGGAGGCGTGAGATAGGGGCTGTCCGTTTCAATAAGAAGATATTCCAGAGGAATGTCCCTGGACGCTTCCTTCAAGCGGCGGCTGTTTGGAAAGGCAAGGGGTCCTGCAAAGGAAATATAGAAGCCCATTTTTATCAGTTCCATTGCCATTTCAAAGCTGCCGGAAAAGCAGTGCATAATGCCTCTCATACGGCTGCTTTTATGCTCCTTCAGGATGGCCAGCGTATCTCCGTGAGCTTCCCTGTCATGGATAAGGAAGGGCAGGTCCAGGTCTTTGGCCAGTTCTATCTGTTTTCCAAACCATTTTTTCTGGGTTTCCTTATCGGAATAGAAGAAATGGTAGTCAAGCCCGATTTCTCCGATGGCCTTCACCTTGGAGGAGCCGGCCAGGTCTCCGATTTTCTGCAGGATTTCTTCTGTTCCGTTCTTTGTTTCATGGGGATGAATGCCCACGGCCGCAAAGACCGGTGCATAGCTTTCCGCCAGACGAACCGCCTTCAGGCTGGTTTCATAGTTTTCTGAAGGAATCACCACATAGTCCAGCGCCTTTAAGGTGCGGGCCATGACTTCATCCCGGTCCCTGTCAAAGGCTTTGTCATAGAGGTGGGCATGGGTATCGAAGGGTTTCATTATTTAACCTTGCTGCCGGCAGGCATATCCACGAAGGGAACCTTCAGTTCCCCATCCTTGGAAGCGGCCAGAACCATACCCTGGGATTCAATGCCCATGAGCTTGGCAGGTTTCAGGTTGGAAACGAAAATGACGTGCTTGCCGATCAGGTCTTCCGGCTGGTAGTATTCGGAAATGCCGCTTACCACCGTTCTTTCATCGCCGTCACCAAGGCTCACGGTCATCTTAATGAGCTTTTTGGATTTCTTCACCTTTTCAGCTGTCAGAATTTCTGCTACCCGAAGGTCTGTCTTAAAAAAGTCGTCAATGGAAATGGAAGCCTCTTTTTCTTCTTTCTCTTCTTTGACTTGCTTCTTTGCCTTCTGTTCCTTCTTTTCCACCTTCGGCGCTTCTTCCTCTTCGATTTCAATACGCGGGAAAATGGGGTCGCCCTTATGGGTCATGGTTCCGTCAGGAATGCCGCCCCATACCAGATCCTTGTAGCAGGCATCCTTGAAATCGGTAAGGCCCAGCTGGTTCCAGATTTTCTCAGCGGCAATCGGAATCACCGGTTCGGAGAGAAGGGATACGAAACGAAGACCTTCACAGAGATGGTACAGCACTGCATCCAGCAGATCCTTCTTAGCCGGATCCTTTCCCAGCGCCCAGGGCATGGTCACATCAATGTACTTGTTCAGGGAGCGGATATAGGTCCACACAGCTTTGAGGGCATCATTAATCTTCCAGTTATCCATGCCGCTTCTGAAGGCAGCCAGTGTTTCCGCTCCATGTTTTTCCACTTCTTCGGAAGCCCTGGCAATAACAGGGTCCAAGGACGCATCGCCCTTATGGAGGACGCCGCCGTTGTACTTGTTCACCATGGACAGGGTTCTGTAGAGCAGGTTGCCCAGGTCGTTGGACAGGTCGGAATTAATGCGGGCGATGAGGCGGTCACGGCTGAAGTTGCCGTCCTGTCCCAGCTGGATATCATTCAGGAGATAGTAACGGATGGCATCGGAGCCGAATTCGCGGAGCAGCGGAATGGGATCAATGACATTGCCCTTAGACTTGGACATCTTTTCGCCGTCCACAATGAGCCAGCCATGTCCATAAATCTTTTTCGGCAGTTCGATGCCAAGGCTCATGAGCATGATGGGCCAGATAATGGTATGGAAACGGACGATTTCCTTCCCTACCAGATGGACATCAGCCGGCCAGAATTTCTTGAATTTTTCAGGGTCGTCCACAATGCCGGCGGCAGTGAGGTAGTTCACCAGGGCGTCAAACCATACATACACCACATGTTTGGGGTCAAAAGGAACGGGAATGCCCCAGGTGAAGCTGGTACGGGATACGCAGAGATCCTCCAGTCCGCTCTTGACGAACTGGATCATTTCATTTCTGCGGGATTCGGGCTGGATGAAATCAGGATGTTCTTCAATATACTTCATCCACTGATCTGCATACTTGGACATTTTAAAGAAATAGGCATCCTCGCTTACCCGCTGCAAAGGACGGCCGCAGTCCGGGCAGATATGGTCCGGGGTGAGCTTGTTTTCCGGCCAGAAGGTTTCATCGGGAATGCAGTACCAGCCTTCATACTTGCCAAGGTAAATATCTCCCTTGTCATAGGCCCGCTGGAAAAGCATCTGTACCACCTTCTTATGCCTTTCTTCCGTAGTCCGGATGAAATCATCGTTGGAAATATTCAGTTCCTTCCAGAGCTGCTTGAAAAGGGCCACAATGCCGTCTACATACTGAATCGGTGTGACGCCTGCTTCTTCTGCCTTCTGCTCGATTTTCTGTCCATGTTCATCGCTTCCGGTGAGGAAGAAAACATCATAGCCGTCCAGTCTTTTGAAACGGGCCATGCTGTCTGCAATGGACGTACAGTAGGTATGTCCGATATGGAGCTTGGCGCTGGGATAATAAATAGGCGTGGTAATATAGTACGCTGGTTTTTCACTCATAAAAAAGGCCTCCTGCATTGTATTGGTAAAAAGAAAGTCCATTTCTTTTTGTCTGCAATATTGTTTATTATAACTCTATATAAAAAGATATACAAATAGGCTGGTTCCTTTATTTCTTCAGGAGGAACTGGTACACTTCCCGCCGGGACAGGTTGTACTTTCCTGCCGCCTGGCGGGCCGCTTCCTTCAGGGGAAGAGTTTCGGCCAGTTTCAATGCTTCTTCCTGCCATGTGGTTTCTTCGCCTGTTTCCTCTTCCATGGCTTCGTTCCACCCTTCCACCAGGATTACATATTCGCCCCGGGGGTCTTCTTCGTCCATGTGAGAACGCAGGGAGGAAAGGGTCCCCCTTTCAAAGGTTTCAAATTTCTTGGTCAGTTCTCTGGCAGTGACTGCTTTCCTGTCTCCCAGAAATTTAATGAGGGTATCCATGGTTTCTTTAATGCGGTGAGGCGCTTCGTAGAAAATCAGGGTCACCGGCACATGGCCCATATCCTGAAGCAGCTTTTTCCGTTTCGCCGTGATTTTGGGAAGGAAACCGATAAAAGCAAACTGCCGGGCATCCAGGCCGGAGGCAATAAGCGCCGTAAGAGCTGCATTGGGGCCGGGAAGGGGCACCACCGGAACAGCCGCTTCAATGGCAAGCCGTACCAGATCAGCGCCGGGATCGGAAATCACAGGCATGCCTGCGTCGCTGACCTGGGCCACCGATTTTCCCTCCTGAAGGCAGGAAACGAGCTTGGGCCCTGCTTCCTTTTTATTATGTTCATGGTAGGACACCACATGGCCTGCAATGCCCAGATGATCCAGCAGGATGCGGGTATGGCGGGTATCTTCGCAAGCAATGATATCTGCCTCCTTCAGCACTTCCACCGCTCTTTCCGTAATGTCCGCCAGATTTCCGATAGGCGTAGGTACCAGGTAAAGGGTACCCGGTTTGACTTCGTTCATGGATTCTCCTTCCCGTATATGTCAAGAATTTCCTTTGTATAGCTTCCGTCGCTGTTATGAATAAGAAGGGGCGGTTCTACTGCCATTTCCGCATGTCCCCCGTATTTCCATTCCAGGAGCACCCGCACCGCATTATGCCCTTTTCTTGCGTAGATAAATCGCATCCTTTTGGGTTCCATGCCATATTTCCGTCCCAGGGCAATAAGGTCCGCCGTGCGGTCGGCCCTATGTACCATGGCCAGCCGCCCGCCGTATTTCAAAAGGTAGCGGCTTGTTTTAAATACTTCCTCCAATGTGGCGTAAAGTTCATAGCTGGCGCCGGCCACGCCCTGATTCTCGCTCATTTTCCCGCTGCCCACTTCCCTGTAGGGCGGATTGACCACCACTAGAGAAAAAGAGCCGGAGGGGAAATATGCATTCACCTTCCGGTAATCACAGGGAACTACATGAATCACCGATTCTTTCCCGTTGCCCTTCACATTTCTGGCAGCCAGGTCCGCCATGACAGGATTCACTTCCAGGGCCGTAATGTCCCTTCCTCCCAAGGCGGACATGAGGAGGGCAATCACACCGGTGCCGGTGCCCAGGTCGCAGATTTTGTCCTTTGCTTTGATGGCGGGGTAATGGGCCAGCAGCACCGAATCAATGGAAAAGCAGAACTGGTCCGGCCGCTGGATGAGCTTCATGCCATCCCGCACCAGATCGTCCAGCCTTTCCCCTTCCTTCAATTTCCAATCAGTCATTTTCTTCCTGCTCCACAGCATCCCAGGGCAGAATTTTCGTCTTCTGTCCTTCCAGCTGTATCTTTACCGTATGCTTCTGGCTGTTTACATAGAGCACCTGTCCGCTGCCCTCATCGGTAATGACCTTCATGCCCACCCGGAACCTGGGGCCCCGGTTCTGGGACATGCAGCATCTTTTTCTCTTGCTGTTTTCCCCTTCGTACTGATCATTTTCATAGCGAAGGCAGCACATAAGCCTGCCGCAGACGCCGGAAATCTTGGTTGGATTCAGGGACAGGCCCTGGTTCTTTGCCATTTTGATGGATACCGGCGCAAAATCTCCCAGAAAGGTAGCGCAGCAGAGGGGCCTGCCGCAGGAGCCGATGCCCGAAACCTGTTTTGCTTCGTCTCTTACTCCCACCTGCCTCAGCTCTATGCGGGTATGGAAAACAGAGGCCAGTTCCTTGACCAGCTCCCGGAAATCCACCCTGCCGTCGGAAGTGAAGAAGAAGACGATTTTATTTCTGTCAAAAGTGTATTCCGCCCGGAGAAGCTTCATAGGTACCTTGAATTTTTCAATTTTCTTCAGACAGATGTCAAAAGCTGATTTTTCTCTTTCCTTATTCCGCTCCAGCTGGGCCATATCCTTTATGGTAGCCTTGCGGATGGCCGGTTTTAAAGGCGCATCCTCGTCAATGGCCGGATTTTTCGGCATAATGACCACATTGCCATACTCCAGCCCCCGGGATGTTTCCACTATCACTCCGTCATCCAGATGGATGTCCAGATGATTGGAATCAAAATAATAAATTTTACCTGCCGGCTTAAAACGGACACCGATTACCTGATCCATTCTTTTTCGCCTTTCTGTATATGTTCAAACGTAATGAGAATCATATCCCAAATATTTTTCGTATTAATATATCTGGCCACCGCCGTTTCTGCCGTCTTCAGCGCCATCAGGGCCTCTTCCCCCTTCCATCCTTTCCAGAAGGGAGCAAGCCTGCTCTCCCGCTCCGCCACGGAAACACAGCGCAGAGCCTCCCTGTTTCCTGTTTCCGACAGAATAAAGATATCCCTCCCCACCAGAAGGATCCAGCGAAGCATTTTCAGGAAATCCTTCCGTTCCTTGAACTGCATAGTACTCAGTGAAGAGAAGGGCGTACTGCTTTCGGTTACCGTTTCCCAGAACTCCATGGCACTGTCCGGCTGGGCACTTCCTTCTTCGTCGCACACTTCCAGCGTAATGCCCGGGTTACCTTCAGAAAGCTGAAAGAGGATTTTCTCATCCATCCCCTTCGGAAAATGCAGCTCCTTCCTGGAATGAAGGAAAGAGAAATAATCCTCCATGCCAAGAGGCAGGAATCCAAACCTTTCTCCCCGTGAAATAATGGTGGGAAGCAGGGCATCCAAATCGTGGGTAATAAGGATGAAATGGATATTTCCTTCCGGCTCCTCCAGTGTCTTCAAAAGGGCATTGGCCACCGGATCCATCATGGTCTGGGCTTCATCGATAATGCACACATGAGGTTTCTCGTCAAAGGACGCCATGGCCTCCAGAAATGTGCGGAACTGTTCGATTTTGAGCTCCATGCCCAGGGGGCGGAGATACCACACCTGGTCATCGGCCAGGGTAATCACAGCCATCTTTTTCTTATCCTCTTCCGAAAGGAGGGACAGCTCTCTGAACAGTTTATCCTCCATGCCTGTCAGAAGACCGGCCAGATCGAAGGCAGCGGTGGTCTTTCCCAGACCCTCATCTCCATAAAAAATCATGGTATGGGGAAGCCTGTTTTCATCATACAGCCTTTTCAGTTCTTTCTTTACTTTTCCCTGGCCGTACACATGAGGGAAAAAAACAGCCATACATGCCTCCTTCAGTCTGCCTGAAAAAACAGCAGAACTCATGAATATTCTACCATGACTTCCGGCAGACTGCAAAAAGACGGCCTGCTGGGATATGGTAAAAATCTGCCGGCCCAGGTACGATTATTTGCCAAAAATCACTTTTTCAATGTCCGTAATCCGGTCTACAGAAGACACATTTTCTCTTTCAAACATGGGCGCTGCCCCTTTGCCTTCCAGCCCGGTGAGAATGCCGATGAACTTCGTTCCCGCCCGGCGGCTTCCCAGCACATCGGAATAGGAATCGCCGCACACATAGATTTCATCATCGGGAAGAGGCTTCATGGCTTCCTTCAGATAGGCTTCATAATTTTCCCTTTTCCGCCCGTAAACGGCGCAGCTGAAAATGAAAGGCTGCGGTTTATCGGGCACAGGGCAGTGGAACATTTCCGAAGCCTCCACCGCATCGGAGGCAGTCGCCAGATAGAGGGGATCAAATTCTTCATACCAGTGGAAAATCTTAAAGGGAATTTCCATTTCCTCCCGGGCCCTGCCGGTGGCCACGGCAATATCAAAGCCCCTTTCCTTAAGACGGATAAAAAGGGAACGGATAGCTTCCGCCGGTGCCAGAGGCACTTCCCGGGAAAGGAATCCCTCTTTCCCGCCACTGTAGGGCACGTGATGGAGAAGGGAAATAAAGGTATCGTCCCCCAGGTACCAGGCCTGGAAGGCTTCCGTATGGATGATCCAGAAGGAAGAGCGGAGAAGCGCCCAGTCCGTGCTGCTGCCGAAATCAGAAGCCATCCCATGGGCCAGATGGGTAATCACATCTTCCCCTTCCAGTCCTTCCAGAAGAGTTTCTTCCCATTTCCGCAGTATGTCTTCCGCCTTCGGCACAGGCAGCCCCATGAGCAGGAGACCTGCCTCCTTCATATCCGAAGGTTTGTCAAAAGCAAGGGCCACTTTCTCCCCGCCGGAACGCTCTTCATAGGTCTTAGCCATAATCCACAGCGCCGTAATGAGCCAGCAGTGCACCATGTCCCAGTTGGAATTGATACCCCGGGCCTTCAGGAAGGCCAGCAGGCTGTCATTTCCCCACACCCGGCTGCGGCAGGAAGCAATCTGCCCCTCGGTCACATGGCGGGCATCAAAATCCTCACCCTCCAGGGGAAGGCCCATATAATCCTTGCTATATAAAATCTCCCACACCGTAAGGGCGGACACATCAAAATAACGCTCCTCCGACAGGAGCACTCCATCCACATCAAAAATAACCTTTTTCATTTTGTTCCTCCGTTCTTCACCATCACCGGTTTTTTCCATTTTATCATATTTACAGCAGGCCCACTGATAAAATCGCCTGCCGCTCTCTTCTTTCTACCATCTATCGTCTAACTTCTATCGTCTCTTTATGATATACTTATATTAATTCACAATACAGGAGGCTAGCCATGAATATTTTAGTTACCGGCGGCGCCGGATACATCGGATCTCATACCGTACGAACCCTTCTGTCATCCGGTGATTTCAAGCCCGTTGTTTTTGATAACCTGGCCACCGGCCATGCAGAATCGGTGCCGGAAAATGTTCCTTTGATTAAAGGTGATATCCACGATATTGATTTCGTGGCAGATACGCTGAAGGAATATGATATTAAAGGGGTCATTCACTTTGCCGCCTACTCCCTGGTAGGCGAATCCATGGTGGATCCTGCCAAGTACTACATCAATAATGTGGAAGGCACCCTCAATCTTCTTCTGGGCATGAAGAAGGCAGGGGTGGATAAGATTGTCTTCTCCTCCACCGCCGCCGTTTACGGCGAACCGGAAAAGACGCCGATTGAGGAAGATTTTCCCCACAATCCCACCAATGTATACGGCCGCACCAAGCTGGTGATTGAAAACATGATGCGCGATTTCACCAGCGCCTACGGACTTCACTATGTGGCCCTCCGCTACTTCAACGCCGCCGGCGCCGCCCTTGACGGCTCTATCGGCGAAGATCACAATCCGGAATCCCACCTGATTCCCCTGATTCTGAAAACCGCCCAGGGCGTACGGGATCACATCGCCATTTACGGCACCGACTACCCCACCCCCGACGGCACCTGCATACGGGACTACATCCATGTCCTTGACCTGGCCGACGCCCATGTGCTGGCCATGAAATACCTCATGGGCGGCGGAAACAGCACCTACTTCAATTTGGGCAGCGAAAAGGGATTCAGCGTACGGGAAATCATTGAAACGGCGAAAAAAGTAACCGGCATTGATTTCAAAGTGACGGAGGAGGCCCGCCGCACCGGCGACCCAGCCGTTCTCATCGCCTCTTCCCAAAAATGCAGGGAAACACTGGGATGGCACCCTGTTCATTCCAACACCGAAGAAATCATTGCCTCCGCCTGGAAATGGCATAAAGAGCATCCCTACGGATATAAGTGACAGCGTCTTTGGCGCTGGGGGTTGACGGCCCTGACGGGCCAAAGGTTCTTAAGGTTCTAAAGTTTGACAGCGGCTCCGCCGCTGAGGGTTGTTGTCCCACCGCCTGCTTCCGCAGGCGGTGGGACAACAACCCTCGCGCCACGAGCGCGTCAACTTTAAGAACCATCGGGCCCGAAAAGCCTGTCAATCTAGGGAAGCACTGATTAAATCGTTATCGGATTTCATTCTTGAATTTTTATTCAATGCAAGGAATAAGTCGACG
>DCJJ01000086.1:29416-59047 GCA_002320515.1 Dialister sp. UBA1703
ATTGGATAAAAATTCATATGAAATTCGATTCTGCGAATGAATCAGCGCTTCCCTAAGAACCTTTTCAAAACATACATAACAGACAAAGGAGATACATATGCAGAAAATCAGAAAAGCTGTCATTCCGGCAGCAGGCTTCGGCACCCGTTTCCTTCCGGAAACGAAGGCCATGCCCAAGGAAATGCTTCCTATCGTCGATAAGCCTACCATTCAGTACATTGTAGAAGAAATCAAAGCCAGCGGCATTGACCAGATCCTTATCATTTCCGGCCATGCCAAAAGAGCCATTGAGGATCATTTCGATTCTTCTCCGGAGCTGGAGCAGCACCTTTATGAATCGGGAAAGATGGATCTTCTTCGTGAAGTACGGAAGGTGGCTTCCGTCAAAATCCACTACACCCGCCAGCAGTACATGAGAGGCCTGGGGGATGCCATCCTCTGCGCCAAGGATTTCATTGACGGTGAACCCTTCGGCGTCATTCTTGGGGACGATGTGGTATACAATGCCAATGGAGAACCGGCTCTCCGCCAGCTCATGGACCAGTACGAAAAAACCGGCGGCACCGTTATCGGCTGCCAGGTCGTAAAGCCGGAACAGGTATCTTCCTACGGCATCGTGGACGGTGTGAAAACCGATGACCCGAACCTTCTCAAGGTTAAGGACATGATTGAAAAGCCTTCTGTGGAAGAAGCGCCCAGCCGTTTTGCCGCTCTGGGACGCTATGTCATCACACCGGAAGTATTCGACGTGCTGGAACAGACAAAGCCCGGCAAAGGCGGGGAAATCCAGCTCACCGACGCCCTCCGCGTCATGGCCCACAACGGCAGTGTATATGCCTATAATTTCACCGGCAAGCGGTATGACACGGGAAACAAGCTGGGCTACCTGAAAGCCACCGTAGAGTTTGCCCTCCGCCGTCCCGATCTGGGGCCCCAGTTCCGCCAGTACCTGAAAGACCTGCTGGAGAAGGAATAAATCCCCGGCAATGCATAATGAACAAAAGACCGATACCTGTCATGAGGTATCGGTCTTTTAATTGAAAAATCAGGGAATTTATCTTCTTCTGCATTCAATTCCCATTTCATGATAATAGCGGGCCTTATCATCATACATGCGGTTATCAGCCAGACGAATCAGTTCGGATACAGAGGCATTGGGAAATTCTTCCCGGCTCGCATGGCCCAGGGACACAGCGAGGAAGCTGTTCTTTTTCCCCTTCCACTTCTTTGTTTCTTCCCTGAAATCTTTTTCCAGCAAACGGTAGGCACCACTTTCCATGTGCATAAGTCCTACAAATTCATCTCCTCCCACCCGGTAGCCCAGGCAGGTATAGCCTTTGTATGCATCTTTCCCACAGGTTCTGCGGAGGCACTGGCCCACAGCCCGGATCAGTTCGTCCCCCGCTTCATGGCCCCTGGTATCGTTGGCATTCTTGAGGCCGTTGATGTCCAGTACCACTGCCACCAGGAAGGGCGGCGGATTTTTCTCGATTTCATGCACCTTTTCTTCATAGGCCCGCCGGTTGGGAAGACCGGTAAGGAGATCCACCCTTGCCAGAACGTCAGCCTCCCTCTTCTGCTTTCCACGGAAGATAATCATGTAAACGAGGAGAGTCAGTACCAGGGTACTCACAAAGATGACCCCGATGACCTTGCCGTAATTCATTTTCACATACCCCATGAAATCAGGTTTGTACTCCTCATCCGCATGCTTCAGGAGGGATTCATTGATATGACTGGTTCCCCACAGAGTATGCATACGGCTCAGTACCATGTAAAGAGGATACTGCTCCCGGTTTACAGCTATGGTCAGATCCTCCCGGTGCGGGAGTTCCTGTTCCCTCAGACTTTTATCATTGGTGAGATAAATGGAAATCAGGTAGGGATTCACAATACCTGCATCAGCCTCATCGCGGCGCAGTGCATCAAATACTTCTTCCGGCGTAGCATAATGGATGATTCTGTTATGGGGATAGAAATCCTTCACATATTTTTCTTCTGCAGGAAAACTGTTCGCCACCGCAAATACGGTGTCTTCCGTAATCAGCTCTTCCTTCCTGCCCACTTTATACATTTTGACGGAAACCACATCCGGCGTCTGCAGAAGTCCGTCCTTTTCAGCCTCCGACGGTGTATCATACACAGGCATGGCCGCGTCAATCCTCCCGGCCTTCAGGTCTTCATGGAGAGTATCGTGGCTGGTATATGGAACATAGATGATTTCATTGGAGAGTTGAAAGGCGCGAAATCCATAATCCAGAAGATCGCGGAATGTGCCTTTAGCCTTCCCGTCCGGCCCTGTCCAGATAAAGGGAACCATGCGGGCCATGTATCCGATGCGGATGGGGCCATGGGCCTTGAACCAGATTCGGTATTCCGGCGTCAGCATGGCTGCATCCATGTCGTGCTGGAAATATTTCTGCCGAAGGTCCGCCTGGAAAGAAGGCGTATATACATGGATTTTAGCCAGTGCACGGTTCACATTCTGAAGCACATCTTCCCTTCCCGGCGTCACCGCAATAAAGGAATTGTCACTTCCCACAAAAGCCACGGGACTCAGGTTATCGCCGATTTCCTCCCGGGAGGTAAATTCTGCAATGCCGTCTACCTCTCCCCTATGCATGGCGGCAACCCGGGAATCAAAGCTTGGATACTCCACCACCTCAAGTCCCAGATGGTGTTCCTTATCAAAGTTACGGAGCCTTTGGGTAATGGTGGTATTAGCCCCTGCGCCTATCCTTTTCCCTGCTAGAGATTCCAGGGAAGGATAGAGGGATGATTTGTCCGCCGGCACAAAAATATAATAAGTTTCAATACGGAGAGGGAAATCGCTGAACCTGTATACTTCTCCTCTTTCCGGCGTATAGGAAACATTGGCCATCATGTCAATATCTCCTGTTTCCAGCTTCTTCAGCAGCTCAGACCAGGAACCATAGACATATTCATAGCGCCAGCGATTGTAATTGGCAATCATCTGCAGATAGTCATAGGTGTATCCGGATTTTTCCACTTCCTCAGGATGATTAAGGAACCGGTCCGGTATGGAATAGCCAAGGCGCACCACCTTTTCCTGAGGAATTTCCGCCCTGCTCAATACAGAAGGAAAGAAACATCCCACCAATAGAAAAAAGCTGCCAGAAGCCGGGCCCATATCAGTCTCACCAGGTATCATCTCTTCTCAAAAATAACCATGCCATATTATATTTTTATTTTAATCTAAATAGGAAGAAATGTAAATAAAAGCAAAACGCTTTGAAAGGCTGAAGAAAATAGAATAGGACAAAGATATATAACAGGATTTTAGAAAATCCATATCATAACCATCCAATCACTTCAAAAATGAAACTGCAAAAAGACGGTCATTTCGACGCCGTCTTTTTATATGCCCAAAAGTGCTGATTGAATCAGCTATTTCTTCCTTAATGGCACCGGCCTATTTCCAGGTCAGCCATTCGTTTTCGCTATACATTTATTCTATATCCCTATCGTTTCTCTATTTATATCAAAATAAGTGTACCTTCTCTTGCCATACTCCCCTGCTTATGCCCCAAACCTCCATAACTACAGGCTTTTTTGCCTGCATTTATTCTATGGACTCATGCCTTTATATCATAGCTATTTGGATTTATATCTTTTCATGTCATAGGAAAGTTTAAGATATACTTATTTCCCGCAGTTTGCATAAGAGTGTATCCTATTTCCTCTATTGACGAAATCCTGCTTCCGTTGTATTCTGTTATGCGTACAAAGCAACAAAGCAGAAGCAAATGTCATTGTATATGAGTTCTACTCATTATGGAGAGGACTTATTACAAATAATCATGGCATTTGAAGAGAGGAGATGGATTCCACAGGAAAGCTGAGTTTACTGCATTTGTTAAGATTTTACGGGATACAACAATCTAACCATGAAATGTTTCGCATAACCATTCATTTTCTCTGAATTTAAGGAGGCATACCTTTGACTACTTTTCTACTTGCTCTGGCTGCCCTCATAGCCGGTTATTTTATTTACGGCGCTATTGTGGATAAGCTCTTCGGACCTACCGACAGAAAAACGCCGGCGCTCATTCATAATGACGGCGTAGACTATATGCCCCTTCCTACCTGGAAGGTTTTCCTCATCCAGCTCCTGAACATTGCAGGCCTGGGCCCCATCTTCGGTGCTCTGGGCGGCGCTCTCTGGGGCCCCTCCGTATATCTCTGGATCGTGCTGGGCACCATTTTTGCCGGCGGCGTCCATGACTATCTCTCCGGCATGATGTCCATCAGGGAAGACGGCCACAGTATTTCCGAAATCGTAGGCTGCCATATGGGTCATACCATGCTCACCATTATGCGTTTCTTCTCCGTCATTCTTCTGGTTCTGGTAGGAACCGTATTCATGACCGGCCCGGCCATGCTCCTTGCCAAACTTACCGGCTGGCAGGTACTCCCCTGGCTCCTTATCGTTCTCTTCTACTATTTCTTGGCCACCCTTCTTCCGGTGGATAAAATCATTGCCCGTTTCTATCCCCTCTTCGGCATCTGCCTCATTATCATGGCCCTCGGCATTGCCGGCGGCATGCTCATGGGCGTAGGCGGCCATGTCATGCCTGAAATGGTTCTTGCCAACCTGTACCCCGGCGAGCACCAGCTGCCTATCTGGCCTCTGATGTTCATCACCGTTGCCTGCGGCGCTATTTCCGGTTTCCATTCCACCCAGTCTCCTATTATGGCCCGCTGCCTGAAGGATGAACGGCTCGGCCGTCCTGTATTCTACGGCGCCATGGTGGCTGAAGGCATTATCTGCCTCATCTGGGCTGCAGCCGGCGTCACCTTCTTTGACGGCACCGGCGGACTGCAGGCTGTACTGAAAGCAGGCGGCCCCGGCGGCGCAGTGTATGAAATCTGCGTAGGCTACATGGGCACCGGCATAGGTGCGGTACTTGCCATGCTGGGCGTCATTGCATGCCCCATCACCTCCGGCGACACTGCTTTCCGCGCTGCCCGCCTCACCCTTTCCGACTGGTTCCACATCGACCAACAGAAAACCGGCAAACGTCTCGTTTTCGCCCTTCCCCTGCTGGCTGTAGGCGGGCTTCTCTCCCAGATTGATTTCAATATCGTATGGCGTTATTTCTCCTGGACCAACCAGACACTGGCTATGATCGTCCTCTGGACCGGCGCCGTATATCTCTATCATCAGTGCGCTAACCGCTATGCATGGCTCATGGCCTGCATTCCTGCCACCTTCATGTCCGTGGTTACCTTCACCTACATTCTGCAGGCCAAGGAAGGACTCCAGATGGATCCCTCCATTACCTATCCTGCAGGCATCCTGTTCGGCGCTATCTGCCTTATCCTCTTCCTGAAGAAGACGGTCTTTGCAAAGAACGCTGAAAGAGAATGCAACAGTGCCATGGAATCCACTATGGAATAATCTGCCAAATGAAAAAATCCCGCTTTCCGGCGGGATTTTTTATTTGTCAGATTTCATCCTTTCTTCTTTCGCAGTAGGCCCTCCATTCACAGAGGCGGCAGCTTTCCGGCAGCTTCCCGTTCACCTTTTTCTTCCGGTGGTTGAAGTCCTCTGCCAGGATGCGGCGGGCGGTGCGGTCAAATTCCTTCATCCGCTCCTCCACCTGTTCCCTGCTGCCGCTCACCTCTTCCAGAGGCTGCTCCGTTTCACCGGTAAAGTAAAGGAGAAGCCGGCCCACCGGTGCTTGCAGCTTCTTTTCCACCAGGTAGGCATAAATGCGGAGCTGGCTTTCATATCTTTGGAAAAGGGGACTGTTCCTGTCAGGCCTGCGGCCTGTTTTGAAATCGATAATGTCCACCTTTCCTCCCCCGCTTTGGAGAAGGTCGATGGTGCCGTTCATGATATAATCGTCCTTTACCAGTTCCAGGGGATACTCCGCTTCCCGAATCATGGACCAGTCTTCCTGCCGATAGGACACATATCCCAGTACCTCCTGGAAGGCCCGTTCCAGCTCCTTTCGGGAAAGCCAGGTATTTTCCGCCTTGGAAAGGGCCTGGTAGTCCGCCATGAGCCAGGCATATACATTGGCCGGCGTCAGTCTTTCCTCATGACCGCCCAGCACGGTACGGTGAATGTCCTCAATGGTTTCATGAACCAGGGTACCGTAGAGAAGGGCAAGGCCCCGCACCGGCGCAAAGCGGTACACCCGGTTCAGTTTATACTTCATGGGACATTCTTCGTAAAGAGCCGCCTGGGAGGTGAAGGATATACGGGGCTTGAAGCGGCCCCTTTCAATGGGCCGGAAATGGAGCTTCGTGAAATCGATTTCCCCACTGTCATACTCCGGAAGACTTTCCAGGGGCTTTTGAAATACCTCTGCCGGAGACTTTCCCTTCTGCACATGGCAGGCCAGGGCCAGCACCGTTTCCGCCCGGGAAAAGGCGGTGTAATATTTCCTGCGGAAATCAAAATCCCGTATATCCCGATAGGGCTCATAGGAGGACCTGCCTGTCATCTTTTCCACTACCCGGGAAATGAGGCTGTCTTCGCCCCGGGGCTTTTCGTGGAGAGACGCCACAATGACCACCGGATATTCCAGTCCCTTAGACTGGTGGATATTCAGGAAGGAAACCTGTCCGGAAGGCGCATAGGCCTCTTCATCTTCATATTCCCCCACCCCGTTTTCATACCACAGCCTGAGGTAGGTGGCAAAGAAGGTATACACATCATCCAGCGTTTCCTTGCCGTAGCCGTGGTTTTCCTCAATAAAGCAGTCGAAGCGGCTGATGAGGCGGGTAATGGCGGCCAGATTTCTGGCTTCATTGCATTCCTTTTCCGCCGCTTTGTCTATCCACTGCGAAAAGGGGGCAAAGGATAGGATTTCATAGGTCAGGGGCAGCAGATTTTGAGGCAGCTTCTTTTCCCTTTCTATTTTCCTTTTTATCTGACGGACCCACTGCTTCAAGTCCCCATGCTTTTCCATCATCACTTCCGCCATGGAAAGGAAAAGGGCATATTTCCCGCGAATCCCTTCGGTTTCGTCCATTTCCCGGCTTTGGCCCAGTTTTCTACGGATAGCGGAGAAAAGGAAAAGCAGGCAGCCGAAGAACCAGGCTACTTCCTTCCTGTCGAAGAAATGACCGGAACGGGGCGCATACACCGCAATATGCCTCTGATCTAAGGCATACTGGAGACGAATGGAGGTGTCCCCTTTTACAGAATCAAAAAGGAGAGCCACCTGGTTGTAGTCGGTGATGCAGCCCTTCTTCATGAGCCCTTCGATGAAATCGCACACCCTTTCTTCAAAGCGGCGCTCATTGGCTGACGCTGTAATCCTCACCACCGATGGCACCTTTTCCCTGCCACCGGCTGCTTCTACCATGCCTTTCCGGTAGCGATAGAGCTGTCCCATCCTTTCCCAGGAAAACCAGTCCGGCTGGGCCATCCAGCGCATGCAGAAAGACACGATGCCCTGGTTGGAGCGATAGTTTGTACGGAGCGTAATCACCCGGCAGTCACTGCCGAAATGGCGCTTGAACTGAAGGATATTGGCCACCGTGGCGCCGCGGAAGCGATAAATGCTCTGGTCGTCATCCCCTACCACGAAAACATTCCTGTCCCTGCCGCCCAGAAGCTGCACCAGCTGCTCCTGGATATAGTTGGTATCCTGGTATTCATCCACCAGAATGTAGAGGATTTTTTCCAGCACCCGGCGCCGGACATTTTCCTTTTCCGAAAGAATATAATAAGCTTCGGTCTGCAGCTTGGTGAAATCGAGGAAGTTCTTCTTCTTCGCCAGCTTTTCATACCGTATCATCATCCAGCCTAAAACCCTGGTCTTTTCATCGCTGCTTACAGTCATGTCCGCCGGATTCACAAGCTCTTCGGAAAGGCGGTTCACATACTGGCAGATGGTGCGGCACCGCCGCCAGGGAGAGAAAAGGATTTCCTCCCCCGCCTTATTGATGTAAGAAAGGGGAACCACCAGACGGAAGTTGGGAATCTTTTCAAATTCCTTCAGATTCTCATACACCATGTACTGCTGTTCAAACTGATCTGTCTCGATGAAATTCCTCTCCAGCCTTGTATATTCCCGAAACTCCTTCAGGAGGCGGCGGCAGATGTGGTGAAAGGTGCCGATGTACATTTCATGAAGATTGATTTCAATGCCCTGGCGGGACAGCTCATTGGTGAGGCGGGTCATGAGCTCCTTGGACGCTTTCACCGTGTAGGTGACAATCATGATCTGCTCCGGCTTCACCTTCCGGTCACGGATGAGGTAAAGGACTCTCTCGATAATGGTATAGGTCTTCCCGGTACCGGGGCCTGCAATGACCAGGGTGGGTCCCTCGGAATGAATGGCTTCATACTGGGCAGGATTCTCTATTTTCTCCATAAGAAAGCTCCTTATAAAATACGGCAGAGTAGGAAATCAGATTTCTTCCCTGAGGAAGAAAAGAATCAGAAGCAGGGGCAGCCCCAAAACATAGGCGAAGGAATAGCGGAACACTGCCGACGCCGGCGTAGAAAGAAGAAGGGTGGCCGTATTGGCCAGAAGAGGAAGGGCTGCCAAAATGAGCCTTCTTCTGCCGCTAAGGTAGAAGAGGAGACAGAAGAAAAGGGTAATCCACAGGCAGAGCCCGCTTCCCAGAAACCGGCTTCCGGAATAGGTATAATTTCCAAGAAATGCTTTCAGACCAAAGGGCATGGGGAAGTCTCCTAAAGCCAGCATATCATTGTCCGAAGGCTTCATGTTCTTCGTGTTCTCGTCAGACAGGGCCCAGCCGAAGCGGGACTGCACCCCATGCTCCAGGGGATCCAGATTCCAGAGGGCGTAGGTTTCCGTCATCCATCCTTCTACATATATCCTCGGATTCTTAAGACCCGTATCTATCCAGGCCTTAAGAAAGGCCGCCTTTTCCCGGTTCAGATCATTCCGCCTGAAATCATCGTCCCATTTCACAAAATCCACGGTGGCAGGCGAATAATCCTTCTTCCATTTTTCTTCCGGAAGAAGGTGGTTCATAAGGAGAGCGGTCTCATCACTTCTCTCTCCTCCCATAACAAGCACCCTCCCTATCTGCTGCAGGGGAATGGCCATGCTTTCCTGGAAAATGGGCTCCCAGTGATGACAGGACAGAATCATGCGCCCAGGAAGGATGGCTGCAAAAGCACAGACTATGAAAATAGCCGCCGGCTTTTTCCATGATTTCCTGTAAAAAGAGGACACTGCCATAAGGAAAAATACAATGTAAACGCCGTTGCTTCGAAGCAGCATAAGCCCCAGAGACAGAAGGGAAAGAAATATGTATTCCCTCTTTCCCCAGCTCTCTTCTGCCATGAGAACCATAAATCCTGCAAGGCAGAGAGAAAAGAGGCCGTCCCTTACAGCGGCCATACCGTAATTTCCAATGATGGGAAGCAGCAGGAAATAGAAGTAAAGTGGTATGGCTGCATACCTGCTGTGCCGCCGTTTTACCCAAAACACAATCTTCGTAAGGCCCCAGGCATACAAAAGAAGCTGCACCAGGGAGAAGAGAAATATCACCGGCTCCCGGCTGCCGAAGAGATACTTCCCTGCCATGGATCCATATCCATAGAGGAGAGAATACAGCCAGGGAAACTGCACCCCGCCATAAAGAGGATTTTCCATCATGAAAAGGGTATCATTCATACCGGGAGCGGGATAAAGGGACAGAAGAAAGGGCACCTGCCACAGGGCCATGAGAAGAAAGGCCGGCAGAAAGAACGGGCTCTCCCCTCCCTTTTCACTTTGGCAGGGCAGGGTAAGCCACAGCCTTACAAAAGGCGGAAGCACCGACGAAAAGAGGAGAAAAAGAAGAAGCAGCACCCATCCATCATGGCCGGTCAGTATGATCTGTCCGGTCTCTGCCACCTTTTCTCCCATACTGTCGATTTTATAGGTATACCAGGCTGCCGGCGAAAGAAAGAAGGCAAATACCATGGATGCCCGGCAGGCCCTGTCCCAGCGGAAAAGTTTCATTGATTTCTCCCCAGAGAAGCGATGATTCAATCACTATCTGCTTTTATTCGTAAAATTTGATGTAATGAAAGGAACGGGAAAGGAAACAGCAGTTAAGGAGTCCCATGACGAAGCAGTGCATATCCTTAAAAAAGCAGATTCTATGAATGAATCCGTGATTCCTTAGTCCTTCCAGTGTGTATAGCCGTCATTCTTCGGCCCTTCTGAAAGCATGGAATTCTGTATCGGTTTCCTCTTTACCACCACCGTGTCCGCCCATTTCGTCCTGCCATATTTACCTTCCGGAAGGAAAGGAAGCAGCAGGAAAAAGGGCATGCAAAGGGGAAAGAAATAGACATAGCGATATACAAATGCCGCAGGCGTGGCAATCATCAGAGTACCCCAGAGAAGGCAGGCTGGCAGGAGCACCAGAAACCGGCTGTACTGCCGCCTGTAGAAAAGGAGGAGGCCCATGCACAAGGTAAACCACAGGCAGGTGCCGGCTCCCAGGTAGCGGCTGTGGTTCCACATGAAGGTGCCCAGCTTCTCCTGGGTACCTTTTTTGAAAAAGGTGTGGATATCCGCCGTTTTATAGGCATTGTTATAGTCAGGGCTTAAACCGTTCTTCAGGTCGCCTTCAGAGAAAGCCCAGCCGAAGCGGGACTGTGTCATTTCATCAGGCGCAGGAAAAGCCCAGTAGCCGTAGGTGGCAAAAAGCCAGGCCTCCACATAAACCTCTTTGTTCCGCTTCCCCAGGGATTTCCAGTTTTTCCAGAAATCATCGGGATGGCTGTTGAAATAGTAGAAATCAAAATCGCTGTTCCACTTAATGAGGTCCACGGTGAAGGGGTCATACCATTTGGCAATGCGTCCGGGAATCATCATCTTTATGGAATAGGCTCTCTCCTCCTCCGTCAGCGGCGCCCCCACCGCCACGGCCCGGGAAAACTGCTGCAGAGGAATGCCCACCCGTTCCTGAAAAAGCTGGGGTAGATTTAAAATCTGCTTGATAGCCACATCGGGAGTCACTGCAATGGCAATCATCACAAGTCCGGTGAGAAGAAGATTCACACGGATTCCCTTCATAAGCCATACCAGAAAAAGAAGCATGACCACAAACACGTAAATCCCGTTATTTCTAAGAAGCATCATACCCAGGCCTGCCAGAATGAAAAGTCTTTTATTCGACTCCCAGGCATTTTCCCTGTATCCGGACACAAAGGAGGTGACCAGGGGCACCCAGAGAAGGATGGTGACGGAAAAAAGCACATCCTTCACATTGGAAAAGGACATATTGGCAATAAGGGGAAGGAAAGCATAGTACAGAGTCAGAAGAGAGGTAAGCCAAAGCCTGCCGGTCCGCCGGTAAATCCAGGAAAGACAGTAGGCAATACCTGCAGAAAAGAGAAACATCTGCACCACCGACGCCGCCGCCAGGCCATAGGAGGTGGTGTGAAAAAGCATATCCGACGCCTGGGTGAGTCCGTAAATAAACATGCAGTAAATGAAAGTATGCTGTCCCGTGGCCCATATGCCTGCCCGCATAATATCGGTGGTGTCATTCATGCCTGTGCCCGGATAAAACACAAGAAAAAAAGGCATCCATGCCAGAAGCAGAAAGGCCATGATGAAGGCAAAGGGAGCCTCCAGGGGACTGCCCTCTATCCCTATTTTCTCCGAAAAGGAAGACAGGCTGCCGGCATACTTCATGAAGAGAGAAATCACGACAAAAGTAAGGACGGAAAGAGCCAGCACCCCCACCATGTCAGAACCATGGAGCAGTGCCTCCCTGTTCCAGGGAGAAGAGCCGGGATGCCAGCCGATACGCCATGTGTAAAATTCAGAAAAGCCCATGCACAGAGAAACAATCCCCGTAAGCAGGGCCAGCCATAATCTGTCTTTATATATATTCATAACCTGACCGCCTTTGATTGTATCTGTATTATACCTTTTTCAGAAAGGGACTGACAAGATGGAACGGAAAGCGGCTCCTTCCCTCCTTTCGGCCCCTTTGGTGCCTGCAGCACCACCTTCCCCTGCAGGCGGGGCAATAAGTCAGTAAGAAGCTGCCCCACTCCCCATTACTTTCCATTTTTCATCCATTATCTTCCCTCCCCTTCCTATGGTATAATTAAAAAAATAAATAAGCCTGTTTCTGAAAGGAGATTGCTATGAATAGAGAAGAACGAATCAGAGCGGCCCTGGCGGGCAAAGAGGTGGACCATGTGCCGGTGGGCGCGTGGATGCACCTGTCTGAATTTGACCAGGATCCCATTTCTCTGGCAGAGGCAGAAGTACAGTTTACAGAGAAATATGATTTTGACTATATTAAAATGATGCCCTTCGGCCTCTACAGCACCCAGGACTTCGGCAACCAGATTACCATTTACTGCGATCCCTACAGGGAACCAATCGTCAAAAACTTTGCCATTAAGAGCCCTGCGGACTATGATACGCTGAAGGCCATCCCCGCCATCCAGGGCACCTACGGCAAGCAGATCGAATTTGCCAGAGAGCTGATGAAGAGGAGAAAGCCCGGCACACCGGTGATCCAGACCATTTTCAGCCCCTTCTCTACGCTGAAGAAAATGGCCGGCGACCGCCTCCTTATGGATATGATCAACTACCCTGCCTCCGTTCACCATGCCCTGGCCGCCATTACCGCCACCACCCTTGATTTCATCGGCTATAACATTGACGCCGGCGTGGATGGCTTCTTCTTTGCCACACAGAACGCCACCCGCTCCGTCATGAACCTTCATGAATTTGAAGAATTCGGCCAATTCTATGATCTGCAGGTCATCAAATCCTATGCAAAGAAGACCTGGTTTAACGCAGTCCATATCCACGGAGAAGACATCTATTTCAACGAAGTGGCCTCTTATCCGGTAAACTGCATTAACTGGCATGACCGCCACACCTGGCCCAGCTTGAAGGAAGCCAGAGCCCTTACGGACAAATGCCTGCTGGCAGGTATCAAGTCCGCCCCCTACTTCGTAGACGGCGTCCTTAAATACGACGACATCATTCTGGACGGCACGCCCGATGAAATTACAGCCCATGTAAAAGATGCCATTGCCCAGGTAGACGGGAAAGGCCTCATCCTGGGCCCCGGTTGCGTAGTAAATCCCAAAGCGCCGGAAGAAAACCTCCTGGCCCTGAGAAAAGCAGTAGAAGCGTAAGAAAAAAGAATGCCAAGAAATGGTTACACATTTCCTGGCATTCTTTTTAATTTCAGAAGGTTTCCTGTCCGGCTTGACGCGATTGCTAATCACTACAACAGGAAACTATTCGCATACAGGTTCCCGTCCGACTTGCCACTGCTGCCATTCACCGCGGCAGGAAACTTTATGCATACAGTTTCCCGTCCGGCTTACCACTGCTGCTATTCACCGCGACAGGAAACTATTCGCTAAGGGTTTCCCGTCCGGCTCGGCACCACTGTGTTTCACACCAACAGGAAACTTTTTGCGAATAGTTTCCTATCCGGCTTGTCACCGCTGCCGTTCACCGCGGCAGGAAACTTTTTGCGTAGTTTCCTGTCCGGCTTGTCACTGCTGCGGCATGGCGCCGCTACCGGCCCCCCTATTCCTCATTCTTCTTTTTCTTCTGGGCCTCATAGAGCTCATAGTATTTGCCCTTTTTGGCAATGAGGTCATCATGGCTGCCGGATTCTATGAGGCGGCCGTGGTCAAGAACGTAGATGCAGTCCGCATTTCTCACGGTGGAAAGGCGGTGGGCGATGATGATGGTGGTTCTGTCTTTAGCCAGGTCATCCAGGGTAGCCTGCACCGTTTTTTCCGTCTGTGTATCCAGAGCGGAGGTGGCTTCATCGAAAATAACCACCGGCGGATTCTTAAGGAACACCCGGGCAATGGCAATCCTCTGCTTCTGCCCGCCGGAAAGCTTTACGCCCCTTTCCCCTACCTTTGTGTCATAGCCATTGGGCAGGGATTCGATAAATTCATCAGCCGCCGCCAGTTTCGCCGCGCGGCGGATGTCATCCATGGAAGCCCCTTCCCTGCCGTAGGCAATGTTTTCTGCAATGGTGTCGCCGAAGAGGAATACATCCTGCTGTACAATGCCGATTTTCCGCCGGAGATCCTTTTGGGCAAATTCATTCAGGTTATGGCCGTCCAGGGTGATGGAGCCCTCCGTCGGTTCATAGAACCGGAGGAGAAGACTGACCAGGGTGCTCTTGCCGGCGCCCGTTTCTCCTACAAAGGCCACGGTCTTGCCGGCGGGAATATCAAAGTCCAGATGATGGAGAATCAGCCTGCCGGGCTCATAGCCAAAGGACAGGTCGTGGAAATCAATGTCCCCTTCTACATGGGCAAGAGCCAGGGGATGGGGCGGATCCTGAATGGAAGGCTCTGTGTGCATGATTTCCTCAAACCGGTGGAAGCCGGCCATGCCCCTCTGGTACACCTCTGCCAGAATGGTGAGGCGGAATACAGGACGCATGAAGATATTCACATAGAGAAGGAAGGCTACGAAATCGGAAAGGAGCAGTTCATTCCTTGTAATCATCCAGCCCCCTGCCAGGATAACTACCACATTAATAAAGTTGGTAAAGAAATTGATACTTCCGGAGAAATAGCCCACAAGGCGGTAGGACTCAAATTTTGTATTTCTCAGTTCCACACTCTTTTCCTCAAACCGGGAAAGTTCGAAGGCTTCCTGGGCAAAGGCCTTTACCAGACGGATGCCGGAAAGGCTTTCCTCCGCCCTGGCCGCCACTTCTCCCGCCATTTTCCTGTTCCTGCGGAAAGCGCCTTTCATCTTCCTGTTGATTTTCACCGTGTGAACGGCCTTTGCCACCAGAAGGGCGCCGATGAGGAGGGCCAGCTTCCAGTTCATCAGAAGCATAACTACCAGGGTGCCTGCCATGATGACACCGCAGAGAAGCACATCGTTGGGCCCGCGGAAGGAAAGCTCACTGATTTCCGTAATATCGCTGGTAATGCGGGAAAGGAGCTGTCCCGTCTTTTCATTGTCGAAATAATGGAAGGACAGCTTTTCAATATGACCGAAAAGATCCCGCCGCATATCATGCTCAATGGAAGCGCTCATCACATGGCCATAGTACTGCACCATGAACTGGATGATGAAATTAATGATATAGAGGAGAAGAAGGATGCCGGACCCCCATAGGAGCCGGTGCATATCCTTCTCCGGCAGCACCTGGTTTATCAGGTTCCTTACCACCATAGGGAAAATCAGATCCAGCCCCGCCATGGCAAAGGTGCCGATAATGACCCATACCAGGATTTTCATGTAGGGTCTGTAGTATTTCATAAATCGAGTAATCATAAGTATCTCCTTTATGGCCGCCGCAGGCGGCGGCCACCTATGTCTTCCATATATGAAGCCTGTAGGCGCCCAGGAGGCTTCCTTCCGGCGTAACCGCCGGCACTTCGATGCCTGCCATAAGGGTGCCGTCATCGGATATGGCTATGTTCTGCAGAGGGCCTTTTGTATGATACCGGACGAGACGGCTGCCGTCTTTAAGGGAAACCAATTCCGCCCCGTGGGCTTCATAATCGTGGTTTCTTACATTCCGCCCTACAGCCAGGGCCGCAAGGCCGCCGGCGCAGCTCACCGCCTCGATTTCTCCGGGGGCTGTATATTTCCAGCGGAATTCACCGTCCAGGGAAAAATAGAAAAGGCTGTTGCTGGAGGGGTGGATTACCGGTGCCGCCATCTGCCAGTTGTCCTTATTAAAGGTATTGATGGTATCAAAGAGCACACCGTCAGCAAGGGGAATGGCGTCCCGCCCGGCAGCAAAGAACCAGGTGCCCCCTATTTCCTTAGCCTCCGACAGAGTCCTTTTCCAGAGAAGACTGCCATCCCTGTCAAAGAGGAATCCTCTGCCGTCACTGGTCATGGCGGCAAGATACCGGCCGTCACGGGAATAGGACGGGCCGTTTCGCATGGGCACGGTCCGGAAAGGCTCTGCCTTTGGGATAGATACTTCATGGAGCAGCTCCCCTGTTTCTCCCTGAAGTACATATATATTCTTATTATACTCCAGATTTTCTATTTTTGATTTATCATAATTGGCCGTACCGAAGGCAAAGCGGCTGCCCTCAGGGGTCACATCCCCCCAGTTCACCCAGGCGTCCATAGGCTTTTCTTTCGGATAGCACCATCTTTCCCTGCCATCCCTGGTAAAGGACACCACCCGGCTTACATATCCTCTCTGCCCGTTTTCCATTACCGTAAACCGGTAAAACAGAGCATACACATTTCCCTCATGGTCTGTGGAAATATGGATGGCCTGAGGGTCTGCCCGGATGTCCGGTTCTCCTCCGATGACATCAAAGCCCCGGAATTTCCAGAGCACGTCGCCGGATTTGACATCCATGGCATAGAGAAAGCCGTCGGGACTTTTTTCACCGGCATACACCCTTTTTCCGTCTTCCGACAGGGTCAGGGCACGGATGAGGCCATTTCCCAGAGAGTGACTCCATTTTTCACTGCCCTCTCTTGAAAGATGGCGCAGCTCCCCATTGGCGGTGCCGATCATCCAGCCGCCGTCGGAAGGAGTATACAGGACTACGCCCCCATCAAATCCCATGCGGTCATAATTTCTTCCTGCCATCTCTCCCAGCGGCACCACCAGGCCGGCATCCCTGTCCTTCGGAGAAAACATCTGCCAGGGCGTTTTGCTGCCGGTTACCAGGAAAAGAACGGCCCAGGTGGAAGCCAGAAGGAAGAAGAGAAGCATCGTTTTCCATGATTTCATAAGTATAATTTCGTCCAGTCATAAACCATTCGGAGCATACCGAAATAAAAGCCTTTCAGGGAAAGGGCATAGAGTATCTTGGAAATACCGCAGCCCGCTACAAAGAGGGCAGCCAGCAGACATACCCCCTTTTCCCTTTTCTCCCAGGGTCTTCCCTCCCTTTCCCTGGCCAGGAAAAGGCCGCGGCTGGTGACGGAGAGGGAGAGGGTCTGGGCCCGGCGAAGGCAGCGGGCCAGAAGAGGCTTGATCATGTAGGGGATATGGCGGATTACGCCATGCCTTCCCCTTCTGGATCCGCTTCGGAGCTGCAGGGCCGTCATCACTTCTCCCGCCTCCGCCGCCAGAATGGGGAAGAAGCGGATGGCCGTCACCAGCATGAAGGATGCCTGAGGCGACAGGTGCCAGGATGTGAGCCCCTTTAAAAGATCCCGGGGATCGCTGGTCCAGCACACAAGGAGCCCTAGGGCTATCATGGAGGCAGTACGCATGCCCTGTACCGCTCCGTAAATAATGCCTTCCCGGTAAATATACAGACCGCCGGTAAGGGAGCCCAGGAAAGGGAAATCCGGAGAAATCAGCATAAAAAGCGGAGTTCTCGGATTCTGGGCAAAAAAGAGGGCCTGGCTGGAAATGGATCCCCACAGTCCCAGCAGCAGGAATATGGAAAGCATTTTCCATTTATGCACCGGCGTTTTTCCCAGAAAGTGGAGAAGCAGGGTTATCGTGAAAAGGATAAACAGACTGCGGGCATTATCCACGATAACCATCATGAATGCGTATAGAAGAAGGATGCACAGCTTAGTCCTTCCGTCCAGGGCGGAAATCAACGATTTCCTGTCCCCTCCTTCAAAGGTCTGCCGAAACGACATGGGCCAGCACCTCCTCTATGGTGACACAGGGTTCAATGGAAAGTTTTTCCGAAACATCCAGCATAGGCGGCAGGGCAAGGCCGCTTTCTTTCATGAGCCGGCGGCAGCTGAACAAATCATGGGGACTGCCGTGGGCTATGAACTGTCCTTCTTTCAGCAGATACACTTCCTCTGCCAGATCCGCCGCCAGTTCCATATCATGGGTACAGATGAAAACAGTTCTTCCCTCTGAAGCGGCCATGGTGAGCATATGACGGATGTCCCGGAGGCTTTTCTGGTCCTGTCCGGTGGTAGGCTCATCCAGAATCAGAAGCCTGTTGTCCTTCCTGGCCAGAAGGGCCCCGAAAACCACCCGGAGCCGCTGCCCCTTGGACAGGGCCAGGGGAAAATCATGACGGTAATGGGCCAGATGAAGTTTATGAAGAAGCATTCCCAGCTCCTCTTCCGAAAGATCCCTGTTATTCCAGGTCAGTTCTTCTTCCACCGAATCGGTAAGCAGCATGAGATCCGCTTCCTGCCGCATGAAGCCTGCATGGTACCTTTCTTCCTCCGCCGGCTTTCCATCAATCAGCACCTCGCCTTTTTCCGGCTTCAGAAGTCCTGCCAGCAGATTAAGAAGGGTGGATTTTCCTGCACCGTTGAATCCCATAAGGGCTGTAATGCTCCCCTGCCCTGCCGTAAAGGAGAGCCCCTTCAGCGTTTCCGACGGGGCTTCGGGATAGGTGTAGTGAATATTTCTTCCTTCCAGAACCACCAGCCCGCCGGAAGGACGGCTCCCTGAAGGCACATGGGGCGCAAAGGAAATCCCTGCCCTTTTAATTTCAGCCACCGTAGTTTCCATATCCGAAGAAGCGTAGGGCAGATGGAGCCTTCGGGCCAGCTTTACAAGCTGGGGTTCCCGTATGCCGTACCTTTCCGTATCCCCCATTTCATTCCACGCCTGCTCCGTAGGGCCGTCATAAATGAAGCGGCCCTGATCCATAATGCAGAGCCTTGGAAAATGGGAAGCCAGTTCATTTACCCTATGCTCCACCATGAGGATGGTCATACGTTCTTCCCGGTTCAGGCTGTGGAGAAGGGTAAGGAAATCCCGGACGCCCTTGGGGTTCATCTGGCTTACCGGTTCATCCAGAATAAGAAGACGAGGATGGGTGACAAGGATAGACGCCAGTGCCAACCGCTGCCGCTGACCGCCGGAAAGGGCATGAATGCTTCTTTCCTCCATGCCCGAAAGCCCTACCCTGTCCAGGGCCAGGGAGACTTCCCTTCGGATAGAGCTTTCACTGTCACCCCGGTTTTCCAGGGCAAATCCCACTTCGTCCGAAAGCGTCATAGCAAAGAGCTGGTCGTCAGGAGTCTGGTACACCGTACCGGCCATGATTCCTATGTCCTCGGCAGTCATGGAAAAAATATCCCTGCCGCAGAGGGTCATGGAGCCTTTCAGGTCCACATCCTCCAAAAGCCCGGTCACCGCTTTAATGAGGGTGGATTTACCGCAGCCTGAACGGCCGGCAATGAGCACCATTTCTCCTTCCTCTGCCTGAAAGGAAAGATGGCTGATGGTATCCCTGTTTCTTGTCCTGTATCGGCAGGAGAAATCCTGTATATCAAGAATCATGAGCCCATCACCTGCCTCAGGCGGCTCCCCGTTTTCCAGCCCAGGAAACTTCCCAGACTGCTGTAGAGAAGGCCGTTAATCACCATGTACAGACCGATAAACCAGTCTGCATAATAAAGACGATAAAAAAGCATGAGTTGCTGCATATTGATGAAAGTAAGCCCTGCATCACAGATACCCATCACAAGGGATATGAAAAGGCCATAGGCCAGAGTGAGCTTTTCCTTCCGGTAGAACCCCGTCAGGAGAAGGGCCCCTTCAATCACTGCAATGGAAGAAGCGGTGAGAAGGATGCCTGCCGGCGTTACCCGGCCGAAGAGAATAGCCGACAGCAGCCAGCGAATCAGGTAGAAAAGGGCAGTCACTCCCGGACGGCGGAAAAGAATGAGCAGCGACATAAGGAGCATGTACTGCACCACACCGCTTAAAAGTCCCGTCACCAGTCCGGAAAAGGGCCCCAGAATCACATGAAGGAAATCTCCCAGAAGGGTCACAGGCACCACCACGCCGCCGAAAGCCAGGGCTGCAAAGAGAGCGGCTGCAATGTCGCCTCTGGCGCCGATACGGATCATGGTTCTTCTGATCCGCCCCAGTGAAAGAAGAATCAGCAGCAGACAGCAGGAAGAAATGGCAGTGGACAGCAGTCCGGCGCTGCGGTTCTTCACCACCGTCAGAGGAATCTCCGTCAATTTTTCATTTTCCCCATCCGACAGGGTAATGCGAAGATTATAGTCTCCCTCTGTCATAGCAAAAGGATTGGCATAAAGGGGAATCACCGCCGTCTGCATTTTTCCTCCATTCAGGGAAAAATCTGCTTCCGTGGAAGAAGAATGATCCAGATCCACATCCCCCTCTTCCGGAGAAGACGACATGAGCCCTTCCTTCACCTCGCCGCTCCCCCGGTCCACAAGCTCCGCCTTGAAATGGACAGTTCGCACGTCCCTCCCGGGGTTTCTCATATCCAAAAGCAGGTACGTATCCGGTTTATCCAGCACCGCTGCCCAGTCAATGGGAGCGCCGGTGAGACGGTGCCTGATATTTTCCAAAGTCACATCAGGAAGCACCATGGTATTAGGCGAAAGGCGGGCATCCGTCTCCCCCTGCTCATTCACCGGCAGCACCACCGACTGGATATACCAGGATTCCTGCCTGCCACTGGCCTCCTTTTCCTCTGCCGGTATATCTTTGATGGTAAAATCCACTTTTTGGGAAAGACCCCAGTCCTCCCCTGTCACCCTGACAGAGAGAGCTCCTTCTCCTTCCGACAGGGAAGGAGACAGGGCCACCGGAATAACCTCAAATACATTGCCATAATCTGCAGGAAGGGTGAGCTCCATATGGATGTTTCCATCCTCCACTTGCCATCTCTTTCCGCTCCTGGCCGAAAGGCCTTCAGGCAGGGAAACAGTAACGGAAGCCCTTTCTTCCGGGTGGTTGAAATGATCCAGTGAAATAAAAAGGAGCTGCGTACTGCCAACGCTGGCAGGGATTTCCTTTGACCCGTTCAGGCTGTAGGGGAACTGCACTGTCAGATGAACCGGCGCCTCTGCCGAAACGGGCAGAAGGAACGCAAGCCAGCCGAGCAGGAGCATAACCAAGCGGAATATCATAAAAAACCTCACTATAGGGAAACCATCATATACTTGCTTCATTATACTATATCCGGGCCGTTTCACGGCCCAAGGTCCAGAGGGGATTGAAGGGGGCGGGAACCTTCGGCCCCGAAGGTTCTTAAGGTTCTCAGGTTTGACAGCCGCTCCGCGGCTGAAGGTTGTGGACTGCCCCCTCAATGAATTATAAAGTCAGCGTTACACGCTTACCTCCCGTCTGGCGTAGAGGCAATAGCAGTCAGCAGTTAGCATCCGGCTGAGTTCGACTTATACCTGTGTCTTATGCAGGGACACCATTCCGGTGGTTAGATGAACACGGTCAGCCGGCCAGGAAAGCGCCTCTATTTTTCTCGTGTCCCCTTGCGGTGGCAAGGGAACTGGAGTCACACCAGGGACCTGAAAATCCAGTGACACGCTTCCCTATGGGAGACGCCACGTAATGGCAAAGGGTGCACAATGGGACAATAAAGCTCCGATAACAGGTGCTCTGCCATGTGCTGTATGCCTACTAAAGAATCCCGGTACGGCGGTACCGGGAACTCTTTACATATTGGCCGCCGTTCTCCAGATGTGGAGAAGCTGGTCTTCGGATATTTTGTCTACCTGGAAATAGGAGGCTCCCATGGCTTTGGCCAGTTTCTTGGCCAGGCCCAGTTTGATGAAGCCCGATTCTGTATCTATCACCGCCACAGGAATATTTCTCCTGCCAATGCGTTTGGCTTCTTCCAGGGCATCGGTGACCGGATTGGTTCCTTTATTGAGGGGACTGGTAGCCCGGCCGTCGGTGATGAGGATCATGACAGGGTCCTGGTTTGCATCCTGCCGGTAGAGCATATCCAGCACATCCTCCGCCTTGAGGAGACCCTTTGCCAGCGGCGTTTTGCCGCCGGTGGGCATGGAGGCCAGTTTTTTCTGGGCAAAGTCCACGGATCTGGTAACAGGAAGGAGGACTTCCGCCTGGTTTTTGCGGAAGGCTACCATGCCTACCCGGTCTCTCTTCTGATAGGCATCCAGCAGGATTTTGAAAATGACCCCTTTCACTGTTCTCATTCTCTCCCGGGCACCCATGGAGCCGCTGGCATCCACGACGAAGAGGAAAATATTTCCTGTCCTCTTCTCCCGGATTTTACTGCGGAGATCGTCCTTCCGGATTACTACGGCGCAGCCGTTGGAGGGTCTTGCTTTCTGGTAGGGAGCCGCAGCCCGGAGGGTGGCATCGAAGGCAATGTCCGATGTTTTTGCCTTTGGAATTTCTGCCCTCACATACCGTCCCTGCATAAGGTCCGTCATGGTGAGGCTTCGTTTCCCGCTTCCCTTTTTCGGTTTCCTGTCTTTGGATGGCTCAATCCACATGGGCGGCAGATTTACATGAAGGTCCGCATCGTCGATTCTCTCCCGGCTCTGGCCCCGGGGATTGGACATCTGGGCATTGTCTTCATTCTGCTCATGGTTGCTGTCATCCGCATCCTCCGTATCCATCTGGGGAGGCTGGGCCTCCGGCGGATGGCTGAATTCATTATCCTGGGGAGTCTGCTGCTCTTCTTCCTGCTGAGGCCTATTGCTTTCTTCCGGATGCTCCTGTGGCATTTCTTCTGCCGGTTCTGCCTGCTGCTCTTCCGCCTTTCTCATACGGTGAGGAAGGACGAATTCTGCTGCCTTTTCCAAATCCTTGGGGAGCACATATTTCCTGCCTTCCAGAGCTGCTTTCGCCCTGGCCGCCTCGATGAGGTAAATGTCCGCCCTATGGCCTGCCACATGGGCTTTCAGCGTATACACCGCCGCCAGTTGAATCATGGCGGAGGATACTTCCACCAGAGAAAGGGCCGCTCTGGCGTCTCTGATTTTCTTCTTCAGTGCGTCCGTTTCTTCCTGCCATTTGGCTCGAAAGGCCAGACCGTCTTTTTCAAAGTCCAGCACCCGGCGGATGATTTCCAGTCTTGTTTCATCATCATAGGACGGGTCCGCCTCGGCAAACAGGCCGAACCGGTCCAGCGATGAAGCGGAAAGGGTTCCGCTTTCCGGATTCATGACTGCCAGCACTGTAAAGGATGTTTGCCGTTCCTCAGAAAGGCCGTCTCTTTCCAGCCGGTAGCTGCCGGCTTCGCGGATGTTCAGCACCGCTGAAAGAAGATCGTCCCTGAGGAGGTTCACATCGTCAATATAAATGATTCCCTGATCCGCCTCGTCAATCAGTCCGGGAAGGAGTTTTTTATGACCGCTGCGGATTGCCTCTTCCGTATCAATGGAGCCGAAGAGCCTGTCCTCTGTAATGCTGATGGGGATTTCCACCCAGGGGGCATCCACCAGTTCTCTGGCACTTCGTACCAGGGTGGATTTTCCTGTCCCCTTTTCGCTGGACAGGAGCAGTCCGCCGGCAAAAGGGTTCACCAGAGTCAGAAGAATGGCTTCTTTGGCTTTTTCCATTCCGCAGATGGCGGCAAAGGGAAAAAGATTACGCTTCATCGTCGATAACCTTGTCCACTTCAGACCAGTCCAGTGTCTGTTCTTCGAAGGGACGGCGTCTCATACGATGGGGCAGGGCCAGTCTGGAAGCTTCCCGGATGTCTTCTTTGGTGACTTCTGTATGTCCTGCCACGGCGGCAATGGTTTCTGCCGTCTTGATAAGGGTAATGTCGGCACGATGGCCGTCTACGCCAAGGGTAATGGAAATTTTAGCTGCCAGAAGGAGAATATCATTGGAAGCAGTTACTTGGGGCAGAAGCTTCATGGCCCTTTCAATGCGGCGTACCTCTTTGGCCTGTTCGTCCTTCCATTTTTCAAGGAAGGGTTCCGGATCCGCTTCATATTCCAGTCTTCTCTTGATGATTTCCGCTCTCTTTTCCGGATCCTGTTCGCCCACTACCTTTACGGAAAGAGCAAAGCGGTCCAAAAGCTGGGGACGGATATCCCCTTCTTCCGGGTTCATGGTGCCTACCAGGGAGAAGCGGGCGGGATGGGAGTAGGAAATGCCTTCACGTTCCACCGTATTGATACCCATGGCAGCAGAGTCCAGAAGTACATCTACCACATGGTCGTCAAGCAGGTTGATTTCATCCACATAAAGGATGTTTCTGTTGGCATCTGCCAGGATTCCGGTTTCAAAGGAACGCTTGCCTTCGCGGATAGCCGCTTCAATATCCAGTGTACCTACTACCCGGTCTTCCGTGGCACTGACCGGCAGTTCTACCACCTTCATGGGAAGCATTTCCACCGGCGGTTCTTCGTGGTCGTATTTCTCATGGCATTCATCGCACCAGTTGGCCTTGTCATCAGGGTCGCAGTGGAAACGGCATCCTTTAATGCATTTTCTCGGCGGCAGCAGGTCTGCCAGCGCACGGACCGCCGTAGACTTGGCCGTGCCCTTTTCACCCTGGATGAGCACACCGCCCAGCTTTGGATTGACAACATTCAAAACCAGTGCCTTTTTCATAGTATCCTGCCCGATAATGGCAGTAAATGGGAATGTTCCCTGTCTTTTCATATGTCCTCCTTGTGTATTAGAAATAATAGTGAACTAGTGAACTAGTGAGCTGGTGAGTTAGTGGGCTGGTGGGCCGGTGAGCCTCTTCGCAGCCCGGGTTGACGGACCTTACAGGCCGAAGGTTCTCAGGGTTCTTACGTTTGACACGGCCTTCGGCCGTAAGGGTTGTGGTATCGCCGCTGGTACCTGGCGATACCACCTTTACCCCGGTGGGAAGCGTGTCACTGGATTTTCGGGTCACTACGTTCACCCTACATCCACTGCTGTCACCGACTCACTGGATTCTCAGGTCGCTTCCGCTCCCTTACGAATCCAGTTCGCTGGTGCAACTCCAGTTCCCTTGCCCCCCGCAAGCGGTGGCACAATGAACCTTCGGGATGAAAGCCCCGTCAGTCTTAAGAGCCCTTCCTTCATCAGTTTCCCGTCATAAATGGCTTTCTGCCAAGCCCTTCTTCTCCAGATACTTCCGGATGAAGAATTTCTTCATGGTGCATTCCGCTTCGGAAGGCCGCACGCGGCCCTCCCGGTCCAGCCAGCGAGAGAAGCAGCCGCCCCCGCAGAGGGGAAAATATTCGCAACTCCGGCATTTGGCCATGGCTGTTTGAATGAAATGGCCTACCTGTCTCACTTTATCCGGGTTCCGGCCTGTTTCTACTGTCCCCAGCCTGTATTTTTCCCGTCCCATGAGAGAGGAGCAGGCATAGATGGTGCCATGCACATCCACAAAGGCAGCCTCGCCGTTCATGGCGTAACACTGGGGAAATTCATAGTTTCCCGATTGGTGGAGCCTTGCCACCCGATCTTCCTGGGTGAAATGGATGTGCCGGCCTGTCACTTTCTCCAGCATCTGCATGCGGCGGTATACCGCTTCCAGCGCCTTCTCCATATCCTCCGGCGACGGCTCGTGAAGGGCGCTTCCCCTCCCCTGCTCCCGGAGGATGTCAAGGCCCACCTGGTGTACATTGCCGTAGAAATGGGCCATATCGGCTATGCCTGCCAGATCTTTCACCATGTCGTCAGTGACAACGCAGGTAATGCCGGTACCGATACCCTCCCAGGCCAGGTTCTGAAAGCCGAAGGCGGAGGCCTTTGACGAAGAGGAGCCGTCTTTCACCGGCCTCGTCCTGTCCATAACCGCTGGCCTGCCGTCACAGGAAATGCCGATGCCCACGTTATGGTCATAGAGGAAGCGGCCTATGTCCCTGGTAAGCAGGGAGCCATTTGTCTGAATCTGCATCTGGGCATTGAAATGGTTTTCCTCCACCACATGCACCAGTCTTCTAATCAGGGGAAAACGGAGCAGCGGCTCACCGCCGGAAAACTGGAGGAGGAATCGCTCTCCTGAAGCGCCGGCCATCATCACCGCTTTCACTGCCGTGTCCTCATCCATATCCACAGCGTCCACGTCTGACGCATAGCAGTAGCGGCAGGCGAAATTGCACCGGCCGGTCAGGGTGAGCACCAGCATACGGATAGGCGGCATGCTATTCATCATCATCTCCGTCATCTTCCAGCTCCCCTTCCACGGACAAGTAGAGCTCCTGCAGTTCCTGCTTCATTTCATCCCCAGCATTCCACATATTGCGCTGATCCGCTTCCAGAAGGGTTTCAGCCATATTCTGGAGAGCCCAGGGATTCACTTTCTTCATCCACTGCTGCATCTTGGGATCAAGAGCATACTTTCTGGCATACTGTTCATACATCCAGTCGTCCATGACGCCGCTGGTAGCATCCCACTGGAAGCTGATGGACAGGCGATTTGCCAGGTCAGTGGCTCCCTTGTAGCCATGCTTCATGAGGCCTTCAATGAATTTCGGGTTCATGGATTCGCTGCGGAAAACCCGTTTCATTTCTTCCTGCACCGTCTTTACGCCTACGGCGGAACGATTGGTGCTGTCCCCTACATAGGACTCCGGAGTCTTTCCGCCCAGACTCTTTACGGCGGCAATCATACCGCCATGGAAGGCGTTGTAGTCATCGGAACTTAAAATATTGCTTTCGTGATTTTCTTCATTCTTTACGGTGAGATCCAGGGAAGCCAGCCTTTTCTTGAAAAGCTCCGGCTTGAAAACGCCCCTGTTTCCGCCGCCGAAAACATGGCCGCCCCAGCGGACATACACATTGGCCAGGTCGTCCTCGGTCTGCCAGTTTTTGGAGTCAAGTACCGTATTTACGCCGGCGCCGTAGGTACCGGGCGCATCACCGAAAATGCGGAACGCTGCGTTTCTCCAGGCGTCATCGGCATCCACGCCCTCATCTTCCATGAGCTTCGTATCTTCTTTCACATGTTTTCTTACGAAATTGTCCTCATCGGACTCATCCAGGGAAGCTGCCAGAAGCACCGCCTTATCCATGAGCTCTGCCAGCTGGGGCAGGGTGTCCCGGAAAAGGCCGCTGATACGGCCGGTCACATCGATTCTGGGTCTCTTCAGTTCGGAGAGAGGAATGGCTTCCAGTCCGGAAACCTTGAGGCTCCCCTTCTGCCATACAGGACGGACACCCAGCATGTAGAGGAATTCTGCAATATCCTGGCCGGAGGAACGCATATTGGGGCCGGACCAGAGAACCATGCCGATATTTTCCGGATACTTGCCCTGGTCTGCAATGAATTTTTCAATCATCCGATCCCCCAGTTTCACCCCCAGCTGCCAGCCGGTAGGCGATGGCAGGGTTCTGGGATCCACGCCGTAGAAATTGCGTCCTGATGGAAGAAGGCTTACGCCGCCGGCATTGGGGGAGCCCGACGGCCCCGGTTCCACATACCTGCCATCCAAGGCATCCAGGGTGTGGTCCATTTCCTCTGTCGTTCTTTCGATGCGGGGTTCGATTTCCTCTGTTACGAAATGGAGCAGTTTTTCCAGCTTTTCCTTCCACTGCTCTTCTCCTTCCGCTTCCGGAAGGGCCATCGCCTGATGGACAGCCTCCTCCGTAAATCCGCCGTCCTGCAGGGTGCGGATCACCGTCCTAGTTTCTTTGCGGATACGGGTCATGAGCTCACCGTAGGTGCACTTCATATCTCCGTCCAGCTCGGAAGACCGGCTCTGGATGGTGTCCAGGGTGGTATGGTATTTCTCGGCCCACAAATCATAAATGGAAGGCACATTATCATTGGAAAGACGGAGCAGCTGCAGAATGCCGTCGGTCAGAAGATCCCCTTCCAATGGCTGGCCCAGGATATGAAGCCCCACATGGACTTCGCTGTCCTTCAGCTCTTCAATGTAATTATGGAGACTTGCCGCATATTCATCGAAGTCCGTTCCTTCTTCATAGGGAATGTCCTGATCCAGTTTTGCCTTCTTCACCAGTTCCAGAATAGGCTTTTCCATATCCTCCACGCCGTTTCCCGTTTCCTTCATATGGGCATATTCATCCATCGTCTTTTCCAGTTCGGAAATTTCATCATAGGCACCGGCATCGGAAACAGGAGCCGGCATATAGCCGATGAGGCAGCCGGCAGCCCGCCGCTTGGCAATCATGCCTTCGCCGGTAATGGTCATATGGTAGGGATATACGTTAGGAAGGTCTCCCAGGGCAATATCCGGATAGCTTTCCTCATCCAGCCCCACGCTCTTGCCCGGCAGCCATTCCAGGTTCCCGTGGGTACCCATATGAATCACCGCATCCGCCTTCCATACATTCCTAAGCCAATAGTAGAAGGCCAGGTACTGGTGGGTAGGAGCGATGTAGGGGTCATGGTACGCCTTTGACGGATCCATGCCGTACTGACGGGAGGGCTGCACCGTAAGGAACATATTGCCGTCCATGGTGCCGGGAATCAAAATATTTCCTTTTTCAGAAATCATCACATCCCCCGGCGCCTTTCCCCATTCCTCTTCCATCTTCTTCTGTGCATTGTCTCCCAGGGTATGGAAGAAATCCACGTAGTCTTTGTCGGACAGCTTCTGGCATTCCTCCGCCTGTTTTTCAGTCATCATGGAAATGTCATTGGTGGCATGGGAGGTCATGAGTTCGATGAACTTTTCCGTGGTCTCCGGAACGAAATCAATGGTATAGCCCTCATCCTTCATGCGGTTCATGAGACGGATGGCGCTTTCCATGGTATCCAGGCCGGAAGCGCTGCCGATATTGGAATTTTTAGCAGGATAATTATGGAAAATGAGAGCCACTTTTTTGTTCTCATTCTTCATTTTATGGAGACGCCCCCATTTACCGGCCTTTCCCACCATCCGGGAAATCCGTTCGGGAATGGGTTTAAATTCCACGCTGCCGTCGTCCTTCTTTACCCTGCCTGCAACAGGCACGCCATGGATAACGCCGTCCAGCTCCGGCATGGCAGCGGCAATAGACGTTTCGATGGCATTAAGCCCCTCTCCGTTTTCCCGCCATTCCTTCTCCGATACCAGGAGCGTATAGGCGGCCAGAATGGGGACATTCAGTTTTTTCAGCGTTTCAAGGCTGGCTTTCCCGCTGCCGGTAAGGGAAAATTTCATGGTACTTACCAGGGAATCAATAACCCCTTTCCCGTCCTTCATGAAATAGGTGGAAATCACATCGGACAGAGTGGGCATACCCAGGCTTGTATCGGGAGAACCGTTAGCAAACACAGGAAGTACATGGTACCCCTGTTTCTCCGCTTCGTCTATGAAGGCATTCTGGTAAGACAGGTCGCCCCAGATCCATTCCTCCCGGTAAAACAGAAGACCGATTATCGGCTTATCATCGGATGAAAATTTTTGAAGGAATGCGTCCCGGTCTGTGGTAAATCCGCCTTCCCTGTCCCTGTCATAAATACCGGCCCAGGTATAGCTCTGCGGCGCCGGCGGTTCCGGCAGGGACTTGTCAAAGAGGGAAGAAGCGTAGAGCCAGAGATTTCTGAAATTTTCCATACCGCCATAGAGACAGTATTCCCGGAACTTCTTCATCATGTCATCGGTAAGGGCCCCGCTGTGTTCCGCCGTATTTCCATCCACCGCATCCACAAAGTAAGGAATCCCCGATTTTTCCAGGAAGCTGCGGCAGTCCCTCCAGAAACGGGACTTCAGGCCGTTCTTCATGAGGTGGATCATTACCAGGGAGGCGCCCTTCATCTTCCTTTCCCAGGAACGGTTCCAGTCACTGGTCCGCTCCAGAAAAACGGGGATGCAGAGGTCGGAAATCCTTCCTTCCTCCTGCAGTCCGTCACAGGCCTTCTTAATGGCAGCATATCGTCTGTCATGGTTCGTCATATAGATAATCTTAATATCGTCCATACATACCTCTTTCTTTGGAAACACGGGGACACGCTTTTGACGTGTGAGGCAGGGAATCAGGATTTTCAAAATCTGAATCAATATTCCCCCACCGGCAAGCTCACCGGCAGCCAGCCACTAGGGAAGTGCTGATTAAATCGTTATCGGATTT
>DCJJ01000086.1:59199-62939 GCA_002320515.1 Dialister sp. UBA1703
TGCTTCCCTAGTACACCAGCCCACTGATTTGCTATCCCAATTCCCATGTTCCTTCATAATTCCCATTATTTCATTAATCTGCTTTATATATTATACTATTTCCATTATATTTTTAAAGTCGATTGTATTTATTTATCTAATGAAATTTCTGCTTATTCCAATAATTCAGTTCTTCCATAAAAAAAACGTGAGAAAATGGGGGGCGTGAAAAAATGTAAATCATTTTTTTCACAGCCCCTTCACAGTTTTTTTATTTTTATAATCTTATTTCAATACATCATAGGCAATGGCGAAGGCCGAAAGGGTTTTCGCGTCATAGATTTCACCCCTGCCTATCATATGCCATACCTTTTCCAGGGGAATGGCAAGAACATCCAGAAATTCCCCTTCATCCAGGTGCTGGGCCGTGTGGACAAGGCCGGTGGCCAGGTAGAGGTGGATAGTTTCGTTGCAGAAGCCCGGCGTAGTGTACACATATCCCAGCTTTTTCAGAGTGCCCCGGTATCCCGTTTCTTCCTCCAGCTCCCTGGCAGCGCATTCATCCGGCGTTTCTCCCGGGTCCATCTTCCCTGCCGGGATTTCAAGGAGAGCCTCACCCACCGGGTAGCGGTACTGCTTGACAAAGAGCACCTTACCCTCATCGGTTACAGGGATGATGGCAGCGGCGCCGCAGTGAAGAATCACTTCCCTTATGGTTTTCTTTCCGGCCAGTTCCACCTGGTCTTTGAAAAGATGGACGATCTGCCCGTCATAAATTTCCTCGCGGCTCACCATTTTTTCTTTTTCAACGCTCATAAGTACCTCCCTTATGGGAAAAGCGGCGGATAGTATCCGCCGCTGGAATGATACAGATATTTATTTCCCCGTGCTTCCCACGCCGCCGGTCCGAAGACCTTTGGCTGCATCACCGTCAGCCTTCAGGTATTTCGTGAAAATGCCCTGGGCTACCCTGTCGCCTTTAGAAATATGGAAAGGCTGGGAAGTGGTATTATACACCGCCACCATAATATGACCTTCATTGTCTTCATTATTGTAGTAGTCGGAGTCAATAATGCCAGTGCTATTAATCAGTATGAGACCATGCTTGATGGCCATGCTGGAACGGATATAGATGGCCAGGTACTCATCATCCTCCATGTAAGCCTTGAGGCCGGTGGGAATGAGGGTGACTTTGCCCGGCAGGATATCCATATCCCTTCCGCTTTCTATGTCGTAGCCTGCACTGGAGGCGGTTTTCCTTACGGGAATACGGATACCTTCCTTCTCCCAGGCGGAAACGACTTCAAATCCCCGGCTTCTCATTTGTTCTTCTTTTCCAGAAGGAGAGCCTTGCGGGACAGATTAATACGGCCCTTGTCGTCGATTTCAGTGACCTTTACCATGATTTCATCGCCTACATGGACAATGTCTTCCGGTTTTTCCACCCGCTGGAGAGCCAGCTGGGATACATGAACCAGACCTTCCTTACCCGGCAGGATTTCCACAAATGCGCCGAACTTCATGAGACGGGTAACCCGGCCCAGATAGGTCTCGCCGGCCTTCACCTCATGGGTAAGTCCTTCCACCATCTTTTTGGCCTGTTCTGCAGCTGCTTCATCAGTGGAAGAAATATACACATGTCCGTCTTCTTCCACATCCAGCTTGGCACCGGTTTCATCCTGGATCTTATTGATGGTCTTGCCGCCGGCACCGATGACATCCCGAATCTTTTCCACAGGAATAGTAACGGCAATAATCTTCGGTGCGTAGGGGGACAGATAGTCTGCAGGCTTATCGATGCATGCTGCAATCTTGCCCAGGATGAAGAGACGGCCTTCGTGAGCCTGCTTCAGGGCTGCCAGCAGAATGTCGCGGGACAGACCATGTACCTTGATATCCATCTGGATGGCAGTGACGCCCTTGGCTGTGCCGGCTACCTTGAAGTCCATATCACCCAGCGCATCTTCCATGCCCTGGATATCAGAAAGGATGCTGAACTTGCCGCCGTTTTCGATGAGGCCCATAGCAATGCCTGCGACCGGAGCCTTAATGGGAACGCCTGCATTCATAAGAGACATGGTGCTGCCGCATACGGAAGCCTGGGAAGAGGAACCGTTGGATTCCAGAATTTCAGAAACTACGCGGATGGCATAGGGGAATTCTTCCACCGACGGAATCACCGGACGGAGAGCCCTTTCTGCCAAAGCACCATGACCGATTTCACGGCGTCCCGGTCCGCGGGAACCCTTTGTTTCACCTACGCAGTAGGATGGGAAATTGTACTGATGGATGTACCGTTTTTCCGTAATCGGAGTCAGGTCATCGATAATCTGGGTTTCAGACATGGGAGCCAGGGTGGTAATGGAAAGAGCCTGGGTCTGGCCACGGGTGAAAAGAGCGCTGCCGTGAACCCGGGGAAGCAGTCCCACTTCACAGGTAATGGGGCGGATTTCTGTCAGCTTTCTGCCGTCCGGACGAATGCCTTCATTGGAAATGGAATCACGGACAATCTGCTTGGTAAGATGATCAAGGCTTTCTGCCACATCGGCGCCATTTTCCGGATAAATGTCGGCAAAATGTTCCTTGGCAGCCTTCTTCACTGCATCAATATTTCCATCTCTTCTCAGCTTATCTGCGTCGAAAATAGCCTTCTTCAGATCTTCGGTGGCATAAGCAGCCACAGCGTCGTCGATTTCCTTCGGAATTTCCGGGAAAACAAGGGTGCGTTTCGGCTTGCCTACTTCTTCGATAATCTTCTTCTGGAAACGGCACAGTTCCTTAATAGTTTCATGTCCGAACATGATGGCATCCAGCACTTCTTCCTCCGGAGCCTCGTTGGCACCGCCTTCTACCATCATAATAGCTTCTTCAGAACCGGCTACGGTAATGTTCATGGAAGACTCTGCCAGCTGTTCCTGAGTGGGGTTCACCACGTATTTTCCATCTACCCTGCCGATGCGGACACCGGCGATGGGTCCATCCCAGGGAATATCGGAAATGCCGATAGAAGCGGAAGCCCCCAGCATGCCGCAGAGCTCCGGCGCATTGTCGTAGTCCACGGACAGCACCGTAGCCACCACATGCACATCATTGCGGCAGCGTTTATCAAAAAGCGGACGAATCGGACGGTCAATCAGACGGGCATTCAGAATGGCAGTATTCCCCGGACGGCCTTCACGGCGCAGGAATCCCCCAGGCATCTTGCCTACGGCATACATCTTTTCTTCATAATCCACGGTCAGGGGGAAGAAATCGGTTCCCTCCCTCGGTTCCTTGCTGGCAGTAGTAGCCACCAGCACTACCGTATCGCCGTATCTCACCAGTACAGCACCATTGGCCTGCTTTGCCATCTTGCCGGTCTCAATAATAAGCGGACGACCGGCCAGTTCCATCTGAAATGTCTTGAACATTCCTTTTCCTCCTGTAATCAATAAATCCTTTTTCACGTATTTTCTTATTATACAGGATAGTTATGGCAAAGTGAATAGGAATGTTGCGTCATCAGATGAAAAAGTCCATCCGGCCGGTGAGTACCAAAAGCAGGAAAATGACGGACAGGCATTTCCCCGCTTACCTTTACAAGTGCCTGCCACCCCTGCTTTATAGAGGTCTTTGATCTTGGAAGAAAGGGGCCGGATAGGCGGGCGTGGTATTCATGGATTGTTTCATGACGTTCCATTTCATCCATCATAGAAATATCTGTACCGGCAGTCAGGGAATTTTTTCAGAAAGTTACATGTCTAGGGAAGCACTGATTAATT
>DCJJ01000086.1:63081-89009 GCA_002320515.1 Dialister sp. UBA1703
ATTTAATCAGCGCTTCCCTAGAAATTTTATCTTTCGCATATGGTATTCTCCCTGCAGAAAGTCTATATTCTCCATTTCATTACATCTATTCATATTTGATTGCGAAACAGGCAAGTATATTTGTTTATCATACTATTCTATTATTGAATTTTATATAACATAATAAGCATAGATGAGAATTTGGACAAGACCCGGGGAGTGGCCACGAAAAAATACCCGGGTCTTGGTCCGGCTGCAAGCCATCTCGTATGGATGAAACCATAAGAGCTCCGGGCTTCGGTCCGTTCGATGTGTTATGAGTAGTCTTGCATTACCTGATTAAGCACCTCGGTTCATTCTGAGGTTCTACAAGTGAAATGCCTGAAAGAGTCCATCGTCATGATGGAGCGGTGGAAGATTGGCGCACTTGTCTTCTATCCGCCGGGCCTAGCTCTTTCGGGCTTTTCGTGTTGTCTTGAATCGATGAAGGATGTCTGAATAGAAAAATTCCTGCCCTTTTTTATAGAGGACAGGAATTTTTTTATTGGGGTGATGCACCGGCTGATTCTATGATGGAAAAGATTCTCAGACCTATCCTCAGGGCTCTGCCCAGCTCCTTCCTTGGGAAGGAGCCAAATCACGTAGTTACCTTCCCCCGCGCTGTCATTTCGACCGAAGTGGAGAAATCTCCCTTCTCAATAGCACAAGCCGCATCGGGACCGGAGATCTCTCGACTCAGAGTCTCAATAGGGCTAGATACCTTTGCCCCCATATCGACATGCAGCTTCGCTCGAGATGACAATTCGCAGAACAGCGTACTATCATTTTGATAATTATCGGAATCTATAAGTGATGTGTAAGAAGGACTTTGAATAAACGATTTACATTTTTTCACAGTTCCCTGTTCTACCTTCTATCTATCGTGTCTGATTTTCACTTTCCCCTGCCCTGCATAGACCCATTTTCTGTGAATATCTTTCCTGCTATTTCGTTTTCCACTAAAAAAGGCTGCCCTTCGGCAGTCTTTTTTTAGAAATCTTATTTCAGGCGCAGGCCCAGTTTTGCACCGAGAGCTCTGTAGCGTTCGATGTCTTTGCGACGGAGGTAGTCCAGCATGTTTCTGCGCTGGCCAACCATTTTCAGCAGGCCGCGGCGGGAATGATGGTCTTTCTTGTGGGATTTCAGATGTTCGGTAAGGAGAGCGATTCTCTTAGAGAGGATAGCAATCTGTACTTCCGGAGATCCGGTGTCGCCTTCGTGGACTGCATAGGTGTCAATGATTTCTTTTTTTGCTTCAGCTGTTAACATAATAGCCTCCTATAAAAATATAAATTGCTGTATCCAGGTCTACGCCGGAGTTGCGATAAACTGGGGTACAGTTCAACCACGTGTAATTATACATGAACAGACTATAGATTGCAAGACGTTTATCCAAGAAGAACTCTATCACTCATGGCGCCGGAGGTTTCCTCAAATTTCTTCAGCAGATCGTCGATGGTGAGTTTCTGCTTTTCTTCAGGACTGTAGTCGGCAATAATGGTGCCGCTGTTCATCATGATGAGGCGGTTGCCGTATTTCAGGGCATCCCTCATGTTGTGGGTAATCATCAGGGTGGTGAGGTGCTGTTCGTGTACGATTTCATCGGTAATTTTCAGCACTTTGCCGGCAGTCTTCGGGTCCAGGGCAGCCGTAGGTTCATCCAGAAGAAGGATGTCCGGCTTTTTCAGAGTGGCCATGAGAAGGGTCAGTGCCTGGCGCTGGCCGCCGGAGAGAAGGCCGATTCTGGTGGAGAGGCGGTCTTCCAGGCCGAGGCCCAGGCGGGCTACCATATCACGGAACCGTTCGTGGTCGCCGGAGGAAAAGGCCCAGCGGAGGCGGCGGCTCTCCCCTCTTCGGGAGGCAATGATAAGGTTTTCTTCCACCTGCATGCCGGCGGCGGTGCCTTTCAGGGGGTCCTGGAAGACCCGGCCGATGTACTTGGCCCTTTTGTATTCGCTCACCTTGGTCACGTCGTGGCCGTTGATTTCAATGGTGCCACTGTCGGGAATGTAGGCGCCGGCGATGGAGTTCAGAAGGGTACTCTTCCCTGCGCCGTTGCTTCCGATGACGGTGCAGAAGTCGCCGTCGTTCAGGGTGAGGGAGAGATGGCTCAGGGCTTTCTTTTCATTGGTGGTTCCTTTGAAGAATGTTTTGCTGATGTCTGTAACTTTAAGCATGATCAGCCCGCCTTTCCGATATTGACTTTGCCTTTAATCATAGGTGCCGCCAGGGCAAGCATGACGAGGATGGCGGTGAAGAGTTTCAGGTCGTTCGGCGGCATGCCCAGATAGAGCACCACGGCAATGACCACGCGGTAGATAATGGAGCCCACCACCACAGCAAGGAGAGAGCCGGAGAAACTGTCCACGCCAAGAATGACTTCACCAATGATGACGGAGGCCAGGCCGATAACGATGGTACCGATGCCCATACCTACATCTGCAAAGCCGTTGTTCTGTGCTACCACAGCGCCGCAGAGGCCAATGAGGGCATTGGAAATAAAGAGGCCCATAATAATCATGGTGTCCGTGTTCACGCCCTGGGCACGGACCATCTGGGGGTTGTAGCCGGTGGCGCGGATGCACATGCCCAGCTCGGTACCGAAGAACCAGTAAATGAGGGCGGAAATAATAACCATGAGCACTGCCGGTACGATGAAGGCAGCTGTGGACTGGCTCACATGGAGCAGGCTGGCTGTGGTGGAAAATACGGTATCCACCCGCAGAAGAGAAATATTGGCCTTCCCCATAATGTGGAGGTTAATGGAGTAAAGGGCAATCATGGTAAGGATGCCGGCCAGAATGGCGGGAATCTTTAATTTCGTATAAAGGATGCCGGTAACCGTTCCTGCAATGAGGCCTCCTGCCGCACCAGCCGCAATGGCTGCCCAGGGAGAGGCGCCGGAAGCAATAAGAGAAGCTGCAATAGCACCACCCAGAGGGAAGCTGCCTTCGCAGGTCATATCCGGTACATCAAGTACGCGGAACGATAGAAATACGCCAATGGCCAGGATGGACCACATAAGTCCCTGGGCAATGGTGGAAACTGCTAAATCTGCCATTTGATTTCCTTCCTTTATAAGGTTAACTGAATACAAATCCTAATCAGGGTCTTGCAGGCTGTCCGTCATAGAGGTACAGCTTTCTGGAACGCTGCCACAGGTCTCCGGGCAGCGGAATATTCAAAGCATTCACCTGCTTCATATTGATGACGATATCCGGCTCCTGCTGCCACATGATGGGAATATCTTCCGGAATCAAATCCCCCTTCAGCAGACTGGCAGCCATGCGGCCACCGGAGAATCCCATGCGGTAGTAGCTGGGGGATACGGAAATGAGAGCGCCCCGCCGTACCATTTCAGACTGTTCTCCGATGATAGGAATATTGGCGCCATTCATCACCTTTACGATGTCATCAAAATGGGTGAGAAGGTCTGTGTCTTCCGGCACATACAGGGCTGTAATATGACCCACCAGTTTCTGAATCTGGGGCTCTGCCGCTTTGTCCGGCTGATAGGCTACCTCATAGAGAGAAAGCCCCTTCTGGGCTGCCACATCCCTCAGGATTTCCACCTGCAGCGATGCAGCGGCGTCACCGGGATTGTAAAGGATGCCCAGCTTTTTCAGGGACATACAGCGGCCGGCCATGCGAATCTGGGAAAGGATGGCCGGCGTATCCATCATGCCAGTGAAGTTATGGTGTCCTTCGAAATCCTTATCCTTTTTGAAATTCATGACCCCTACCCCGACTACGGGAATGTTTTTCGTCACCTTCGCAGCTGCTTTGGCGGAATCGGTGCCGATGGCAATGATGAGGTCCTTCCTGTCACGGGCAAACTTCTTGGCCGAAGCCTCCAGTTTCTTGTCATTGCCCTTGTCTTTGGCAATATCGATCTTTACCCTGCCTTTGCTGTATCCTTCCCCTTCCAGGGCTGCCAGTACACCGGCAGTCATTTTATCCTGCTCTGCCAGGTCGTCGGACTGGAGGATACCGATGGAGTATACGTCTTTCGCTGCAATAGGAAGGACATCCTCGTTCACCGGTTCCGCTGAAGAAGACCGGTACAAGATAACGGCCATTGCAATATTGCACACCGCGAAAATAAGCATTAACCACCAAAGCTGTTTCAGTTTTGAAGCCACGACACAAACCCTTTCCCTAAAATTTCAAAGCCATAGATAAAGAGTAACCTCCGAAGAAATCGGAAGTTACTCTTTGTCGTTTCACATATAACGTCAGATCATCTCTGCCCGGTCAAGAACTTCCTTCGGAATCTGGATGCCCAGTGTTTCCATTTCACTCTTATTGATGTAAAGCTTCGTCTTGTCTGCCCCTTCCACAGGGAAATCTTTTACCGTCTTATTTCCCTTCAGGATTTCCGCAGCCATCTGGCCTGCTCGGTGTCCGATATCATAGAAGCTGATGGACTCGGAAGCCAGCACGCCGTTCTTTACATGGCCCACTTCTGCGCCGTATACGGGGATTTTCTCCCTGTTGGCTACAGCCATAAGGGTAGGAATGGAAGAAGCGATAATGTTATCGGTAGGTATATAAATGGCATCTACCTTACCACCCAGGAAGCCTTCCGCCACCTGCTGCACATCATTCACAGAATTCACCGTCAGTTCCACCACATCAATGCCCAGGGGCTGGCAGTTTTCCTTCAGATGCTTTGCCTGCACCACAGAATTGATTTCACTGGAATTATAAATAATCCCGATTTTCTTGACATTCGGCTGGATTTCCTTAATCAGCTTCACCTGCTTATCCACAGGCCCCCGGTCATTGGTACCGGTCACATTGCTGTCCGGCGCCTTCTCCGACTTCATGAGCTTTGCATTTTCGAAATCGGAAATAGCGGTGCAGATAATCGGAATCTTATCGGTAGCATTGGCCATGGCCTGGGCTGCCGGCGTGGAAATGGCTCCGATGAGCTTGTAATTGCCGGACACATAACGGTTGGCAATGGCCTTCAGGTTGGACTGGTCGCCCTGCGCATTCTGCTGGTCGATTTCCACCTTATCCTTCAGACCTGCTTCATTCAGCGCATCCACAAAGCCCTTATTGGACTCATCCAGCGCCGGGTGCTGCACGATCTGTACAATGCCCACCTTCATCTTGTCCCCGGAGCCGCCGCTCTTGCCGCCGCCGCATCCCGCGAAAATACCTGCTGCCATAAGGCCGCATAAACCTACTGCCAGAATCTTCTTCCATTGATTTCCTGCCATTCTACTGTTCCTCCCTTTTTTTATTTTGCATCCATTCTCCTCTTCCAACGCTCCATAACTCCTAATCAAACTATCCTTCAAATGAAACCGGAACGAGCAGACTTCTGCATTGAACTTGCGATAATTATAGCATATTTTCTGCATGGATACCATGTGGAAAATAGATAAAAGAGGTCGCTTCCCCTATATGATTGTCCCACCGCTTGCGGGAGAAAGTGGTACCACAGACACAAAAGGGCACAAAAGATACTCAGGCTTGACGAGCCCTTTGGATTCTAAGAGCTGACATCGCCTATCCCCTGGTATTCAGCGCTCCTTCCACCGGAAGAAGCGCTGAATACCAGGGGATAGGTTCAAAAAAATGATGCCCTTACCGCCGACACTTCCAGCACCTTTTTTCTTCATTACTTCTCCCCTTTTCCAGACACTAAAAAAACGTTTCCCTCTGGAGGAAAACGTTTTTCTATTATTCTTCAACAGTCTTGCTGATGATCTGTTTGCCTTTGTAGTAACCGCATACAGGGCATACATGATGAGGTTTTTTCAGTGCATGGCACTGCGGGCATTCCACAAGACCCGGAACAGTCAGCTTCCAGTTAGCACGTCTCTTATCACGACGGGATCTGGAACTTTTTGTCTTCGGAACCGGCATTCTTAGCACCTCCTTACCTATCGGCCTGCCGCTTGATAGCTCCTGCTGTATGTTTCATACAGCGCCTTAAGCTGGTGGATAAAATTATCAACTTCATCATTATACGTGGAGAATTCGACTTTGTCAAGGGTTCATACTACTAAAAATTCATATGATACACCGCAGAAAATCACATATCATGCTCTCAATCATGTGATTAAAAAGGTGAATTAAACGCCTTCCTACTCCTAAGCCTGCCAAAAGATGTTATTGCGCAAGACTATTTATCTTTATTCGGATAAATGTGAAACGACTGAATCGTATGAAGTCCATAGTGCTTTGCTACACCTTTATTTAACCAATGTTGATTTTGTGCATGGGGCTTAATATCATCCAATTGATATGTAGCACAGAATTTATTCAGAGGAGTGATTGGATTTACATATACGTCCAAATTACCCTTTGCTTTTTCCATCTCTATAATCTTAAGGTTCTCGTTCCATCGCATAGCATAGTCATTGATACCATCTTTTGCTGTATGATAGATACTAACCGATGCCAGCAAAAGGCAAATTGTTATCAAAGCTTTGGTCTGTCTGATTCTAAAACTATAATGCCAATCATTATAAAGGATTCCTGCAGCAATAATCAATAAGACAGTACATCCTAGAAATACTCTAGTACTTAAATTTCCTACAATACCCATAGCACCAGCAGAAAGAACAGCTCCAACAAAATAAATCATTGCAACTCTTTTGTTTTTGCTGCGTCCTAAAAAAATGAACAATATAAAAATAACAACTAGCAGTAGTGTGGCATTAGGGTCTAAAAGTGCCTTAATATTATGTATTGAGGCTTTTAAAATGGAGATAATAGACTTAGTGTGATGTTCTGCCGCAAATCTAGCAAAGTTTCCTGGAGCCAGCCACAGCAATACAGCCCCAATTCCTGTACCAATAAAACCACTAACCGCAAAGGTCGGAATTTTTAAATACTGAATCTTATACAAGTACATATAAATAACCAGAATGCCTAAAATACCTACAGATACATTTTCATTAGACCATCCGGCCATGATTCCAAGCAAAAACAAGGCTATAATGAATGCAGCATGATTAAACATCCGGTATGATTCATTTAAGTAAAACCGCCAGAAGGATAAAAATAATAATGGAATGAGACTGGCCCACATATAATTGCCTGCCCCAGAAATCCATAAAATATCCTGTCCAAACGCAGGTAAGCACATAAAAAGTGAGAAATTAATGAAGATAAGGATGGAAGGTGACCATTTCCACTTGCCTATTATGTTTATATAAATAAGAAGAATAAATAATAAGTAGCCAAAAGTATTTAGATAATTGAAGATATGTTTCGGTAATGTCAAGAAATAGAGAGTGAAAAGCTCTCCCCAAACACGGCCTCCCCATCCTAGATAAAAGCCTCTGGCATGATTCCACCACCCGCGGAATTGATTAAGGTCTCCTATTCCATTACTTTTTACCAAATCATCAACTACCCACGGAGTAGGCTTATTTAAAAGATAAATCTCCACAACAATTCCCAGCAGGACAATAATAGTAACAAAAACTTCTAACTTTTTATTGCTATCAATTTTACGATTATAAAAACCATCTAATCAGTTAACTACATGCTCCATGTCCAAAATCCATCGATTCATAAAACATTCTCCTATTTCTTTTCCCTCACAATAAATATCTGTCTCTTTTTCGTTTCCAAATAAATCTTGGCTATGTAAAGGCCCATGATTCCCAAGGCTAACAGAACCAGTCCGCCCAGCAGGGTAATAATACACACCAGCGAAGGCCAGCCTGCCACGGGGTCTCCGAATGCAAAGGCTCTGATGACAATAAAGAGAAGAGCTATGAACGATACTCCACACATGAGGATGCCCATAATGGAAGATAGATAAAGTGGAATAGTCGTATATGCAAGAATCCCTTCAATGGAATACTTGAACAGTTTCCAAAATGACCACTTCGTTTCGCCTGCGCTTCGTTCTACGTTTTCATAAGCCAGCCATTTGGTATGAAATCCCACCCAGCTGAATATGCCTTTGGAAAAGCGATTGTATTCACTATCCTGAATGACCGCATTCACCATCTGTCTGGTCATCATGCGATAATCTCTGGCTCCATCCACAATTTCCGTATCCGATAATTCATTAATGAGTTTATAGAAAAGACGCGCAAAAAAAGAGCGGATTCGCGGTTCCCCTTTCCTTGTTGTTCTTCGTGTAGCCACACAGTCATAATCATTATCCGGATTATGAAGTATATGCCACATTTCAGGCAGCAAGGATGGCGGATCCTGCAAATCCACATCCATTGTCACTATATAATCGCCCTTTGCCATTTTAAGTCCTGCATAAAGGGCTGCTTCTTTGCCAAAATTACGGGAAAAGGAAGTGTAATGGACTACCCCCCCCGATTTTTTATTCAAGTCACGCAAAATATCGAGAGTCCCGTCGCGACTCCCGTCATCAATAAAGCAGTATTCTATGTCTGCATCAATCTGATGCCTGATTTTTTCTACCGCATCATAAAAAATGGGTATAGTGGCTTCTTCATTGAAACAAGGCACCACTATTGATAACAATTCCACCTGGTTTTCCCTCCACCGATCTATAATCATTAAAATCTGTCAAGTATTATAACATATTCCCTACTTGTACGGAAATCAAAACCTATTCATTTCTTCCACTTCAGATGTAGATGTATCCATATGTTTGAAAAGGGATGTGAAAAAATGTTCAATCAATTTTTCACATCCCTTTGATCGCTTATAGGCTCCGAGAATTTCCAACAACACTGTGGCTTGTATCACTTCGGAATGAGATTTCTCCACTCCGCTTCGATGCAGTCGAAATGGCAATGAAGTGGAGTAAGCACTTGTGTCAAACCGTTTCTTGTAAACCAAATGACTGTCCTGCCTTATATCTGCCCGGTCTGATGTCTTGCTTCTGCCCCTCCCGCCAGACTGGTATTTACCGACTATGGTGTCACTATCGACGCTTACCGAGATTCTTCGCTGGCGCTCAGAATGACCTCTCCGGCGGACTGTCTGAACGGCCATCCGTCTCTTGTCTGCGTCTGCCCACCCACCGACCGGTATTTATCGGCTTCTGTACCACTATCGGCATGTACCAAGATTCTTCGCTGCGCTCAGAATGACTTCCCCGGCAGCCTGTCTGACTGTCTGGCCGTCTCTTGTTTGCGTCTGCCCATCCGCCGACCGGTATTTATCGGCTTCTGTGCCACTATCGGCATGCACCAGGATTCTTCGCTGGCGCCCAGAATGACCTCTCCAGCGGGTGTCTGACTGTCTGAACGCCTGACATCTGGTTGTCTGATTGTCTAAAATCTGACATCTCTCGTCTATTCCCCCACCTTCTGCCCGTTAATGATCATCTGTTTTTCGTCTTTTCTCATATGGAAGAAACGGTGCACCGCTTCGGCGGCTCTTTTGTTCATGCCGGGTACCTGGGAGAGCTCTTCCACCGTGGCTTTTTTCATTTCGTCCAGGGAGCGGAAGGCATGCCACAGGGCGTTTCTTCTGGTGGGGCCGATGCCTTCGATGTGGTCCAGGATGGATTCGGTATTTCTCTTATTCGTCCATTTCCTGTGGTAGGTAATGACGAAACGGTGGGCTTCGTCGCGAATGAACTGGAGGAGCTGGAGGGCCGGTTCGTGATGATCCAGAATGATGGGGTCTTCGGAACCTTCCACGTAGATTTCCTCGATTCTCTTGGCCAGGCCAATGACAGGGGCATCACAGCCGGCGTTTCTGATGGCGGGCAGGGCGGCATGAAGCTGTCCCAGGCCGCCATCCAGAACGATAAGGTCCGGTGCGGGCCAGTCTTTTTCGTTTCCATAGCGGCGGCTCATGACTTCTGCCATGGATTTGAAATCATCGGCATGGCCCTGGGTGGTCTGGAGTTTGAATTTCCTGTACTCCCTCTTTGCCGGACGGCCATGTTCGAAGACCACCATGGAGCCTGTGGTTTCAGCGCCCTGGTTATGGGAAATATCGAAGCATTCCATCCGTTCCGGAAGCCTTGGCAGATGGAGCAGATCTTTCAATTTTTTCACTGCCCCCTGTTCTCTGGCGTCCTGGTATTCCCACTGCAGTTTCTTGTCGGAAAGATACTTGGCAGCATTGGCCATGGCCATGTCCTTCAGCCGCCGTTTGAATCCCCGCTGGGGCAGGATGAGGCTGACTTCGCTGCCCCGGAGCTTTGTCATCCAGGAGGCAATGAGATCCTGTTCCGCCGGAAGGAGGGGCAGGATGATTTCTTTGGGAATGGAGGTGGGATTGGCACCGTAGAAATCGCGGATGAAGGCGGTTACGATTTCTTCGTCCGTTTCGTTTTCACTTTCCGGAATGCTGAAGTTTTCCTTGCCCACCATGCGGCCGTAGCGGATATAGAAGACTTCCAGTCCTGCATGGCTGCCGTCTCTGGCATAGCCTACTACGTCGAAGTCCCCTTCGTTGGCTACGATGTGCTGGCGCTGCTGTACGGATTCGATGGCCCGGATCTGGTCCCGGAAATGGGCGGCCAGTTCATAGTCCATTTTTTCCGAAGCGTCCATCATTTTCTGCTTCAGTTCTTTTACCAGTTCCATGCTTTTCCCTTCGAAAAGATCGCACACCGTGCGTACATAGGAGTCGTAGTCTTCCTTTGAGCAGAGCTGGAAGCAGGGGCCTGCACAGAGGTGAAGGTGGTACTGGAGGCAGGGACGGGATACTTTCATGGACCGGCAGCTGCGGATGGGATAGTACCGCCGAAGGAGGCTCAGGGTGGTGCGAAGGCTCCCTACGTCGGTGAAGGGCCCGAAGTAGCGGGCGCCGTCGTCATGGCGGATGTTCCGGGTGACGAAGATACGGGGCCATTCTTCATTGGTGGTGATTTTCACATAGGGATAGGATTTGTCGTCCCTGAGGGAAATGTTGTACTTCGGGTGGATTTCCTTGATGAGGTTGCATTCCAGGATGAGGGCTTCCATTTCCGTGGCGGTCATGGTAATGTCCAGATCCTCCGCATGGCGGATCATGGCAGCCACCTTGGGGGAGCGGTTCTTGTCCTCCCTGACGTAGGAGCGCACCCGGTTCTTCAGGTTCTTTGCCTTTCCCACATAAATGATGCGGCCGTCCTTATCTTTCCAGCGATAGACGCCGGGGGAGTCCGGCAGGGCTTCCACCTTGGCCCTGATTTTGTCGTTTACGTCAATCATTTTCATGGGCTTTCATCACTTCTCTGGTTCTTTCAATCACAGGAAGCAGGTACTGGCCGGTGTAGGACCGCTTCACCCAGCAGATGTCTTCCGGTGTGCCGCAGGCCACCACTTCGCCGCCCTTGTCTCCCCCTTCGGGACCCAGGTCGACGATGTAGTCCGCCACCTTTACCACGTCCAGGTTATGTTCGATGACGACCACCGTATTTCCCTGGTCCACCAGTTTCTGCAGTACGATGAGCAGTTTCCTGATGTCTTCGGAGTGAAGGCCGGTGGTAGGTTCGTCCAGAATATAGAGGGTATCGCCAGTGCCCCTTCTCATGAGTTCCGTAGCCAGCTTCACGCGCTGGGCTTCGCCGCCGGACATGGTGGTGGCAGGTTGGCCCAGGTGGATGTAGCCCAGCCCCACTTCCTGCAGTGTTTCCAGTTTGCGGAGGATTTTCGGATGGTTTTCAAAGAAGGGTACCGCTTCATCCACCGTCATGTTGAGGACGTCGGAAATATTTTTCCCTTTGTACCGGACCTCCAGGGTTTCCCTGTTATACCGGGCGCCGTGGCAGACTTCGCAGGGTACGTATACATCGGAGAGGAACTGCATTTCGATTTTAATAATGCCGTCGCCGTGGCAGGCTTCGCAGCGGCCGCCTTTGATATTGAAGCTGAAGCGGCCGGGCTTGTATCCCCTCATTTTGGCTTCGGAAGTCTGGCTGAAGAGTTCCCGTATATCATTGAATACGCCGGTATAGGTGGCAGGATTAGAACGGGGCGTACGGCCGATGGGCTGCTGGTCGATGTCGATGATTTTATCCACATACTCCGCCCCTTCCATGGCGTCATACTTTCCGGCAGCATAGGAGGTGTGGTTCTTTATATTGGACAGGCCCTGGTAAAGGATTTCATTCACCAGGGTACTCTTGCCGGAGCCGGATTCACCGGTTACCACGGTGAAGGCGCCCAAAGGGAAAGACACGTCAATATGCTTCAGGTTATGCTCCGCTGCCCCCTTGACAGTAAGGAAGAGACCGTTTCCCTTTCTTCTTTCCTTCGGCAGGGGGATGTACTTATCCCCCCGGAGGTAGGCGCCGGTAATGGAGTTCTTCGATTTCTTAATATCCTCCGGCGTTCCTTCCGCCACCACATATCCTCCGTTTTCGCCGGCACCGGGACCGATATCCACCACCCAGTCGGCGGTGCGGATGGTGTCCTCATCGTGTTCCACTACAATAAGCGTATTTCCCAGGTCCCGCATGCCCTTCAGGGTAGCCAGCAGCTTATCGTTGTCCCGCTGGTGCAGGCCGATGGACGGTTCATCCAGAATATAAAGCACTCCCACCAGGCCGGAGCCGATCTGGGTGGCCAGGCGGATACGCTGGGCTTCACCGCCGGACAGGGTGGAAGCTCCCCGGGACAGGGTAAGGTACTCCAGACCCACATTGGACAGGAAGGTGAGACGGCTCTTCACTTCCCGGAGAATCTGGTCGGCAATGATTTTTTCCTTATCCGTGAGTTCCAGCTTTTCAAGGAAGGGCAGCAGATCTGATACAGGCATATCAGAAATCTCTGCTATATTCTTTCCTCCCACCCGGAAGGCCAGGCTTTCCGGACGGAGACGGGCGCCGTGGCATACGGGGCAGGGCTTTTCGACCAGGTAATTGGCCAGGGATTCCTTCATTTTTTCCGTCCAGGCTTCTTCGTACCGTCTTTTGGTCATGGGCACAATGCCTTCAAACTGCCGCTGGTAGGTCTTCGTCTCTCCGTCCTGGTTGGTATAGGAGAAAGTAAGTACTTCCCTGCCGCCGTACTTGAATTCTTCCTGCCCCTTTTCCGGCAGGTCGTCAAAGCAGGCATCCATGGTAAGGTCATAGGATTTCAAAAAGGCATCCAGCTGCTTGTACAGCCAGCTTTCCCGGTTATAGGGGAAGGGGCGGATAGCACCCAGACGGAAGGTCTGCTTATGATCCGGCAGGATACGGCGGAAATCCGCTTCCAGGGAGGAGCCGAGCCCCATGCAGGCCTGGCAGGCGCCGAAGGGATTATTGAAGGAGAAAATGCGGGGCTCCGGTTTTGGCAGGGAAATACCGCAGTCCGGGCAGGCAAAATGGGTGCTGAAAAGGTAGTCATTCCCGCCAACCACGGCTCCCACCATGAGACCGTCCCCCAGCTTCAGCGCTTCTTCCACAGAGTCCGTGAGGCGGCGCACGATGCCTTCCTTGATAACAATGCGGTCCACCACCACTTCGATGGTGTGCTTCTTATTCTTTTCTAGTTCGATTTCATCGGAAAGAGAGATTACTTGTCCGTCCACTCTCACCCGGACATAGCCTTCCTTCCGGAGCTCTTCCAGCAGCTTCTTGTGGGTGCCTTTTTTCTGGGAGGCCACAGGGCCCAGCACCATGAGCTTCGTCCTGTCTCCCAGTGCCATAAGGGCGTCTACGATCTGGTCCACCGTCTGCCGCTGGATGGGCCTGCCGCAGTGAGGACAGAAGGCCCGGCTGGCATGGGCAAAGAGCATACGGAGGTAATCATGGATTTCCGTCACCGTGCCTACGGTGGAACGGGGATTGTGGCTGGTGGATTTCTGGTCGATGGAAATGGCCGGTGAAAGGCCGGAAATCTTATCCACATCCGGCTTGTTCATCTGCCCTAAAAACTGGCGGGCATAGGCAGACAGGGACTCCACATACTTCCTCTGCCCTTCCGCATAAATGGTATCAAAGGCAAGAGATGACTTTCCCGAGCCGGAAAGTCCTGTGAACACGATAAGTTTATTACGAGGCAGGGTGAGGTCAATGTTCTTCAGGTTATTTTGCCTGGCCCCGTGAATGACAATTCCTTTTTCCATTCTATTCCTTTCTCATGATGTAAGTTTCATAAGCTGATGATTGATTCTATGTGATTATGGGTTTAGAGGGGCGCGCCTGACGGCGCAGGTTATGGCCCACTTCGTCGGCAGGTTGTGCAGAAAGGTTGTGTTTGCCGGGTTCAGGAGGAGTGATTCCGACTCCCTCACAAAAGAATACCGGTTTGGCAGGAAAAGGGAAACACTTTTCTCCGGGTCAAAGCCCAGTTGTAAAAGTTTTATAAAAATTTGCGCCTGCAGGGCGCCGCCTTTCCCTCTGAACCTTCTGACCCCGTCCGCCGGAGGCGGGCAGAACCCTTTGAATCCGGGGGCCGCTTTACGGCCCCTTTAGGCCCCTCTTATATTTTCTTCTTCATGGGCCGGTTGATTCTCTTCTTCCCCGCGCTCACCCTTTTCAAGGCAGCGTCGGCTCTGGAGCCATAGCGATCGGTCCACATCTGGCGCAGTTTGGCTAGCTGGTCCCTCCACATGGCGGCTTCTTCAAATTCCAGGGATTTGGCAGCCCTTTTCATATCTTTTTCGGTCTGCTGCATCTGCATATACAGCTCTTCATCCGACATTTCTTCCTTTTTGTCGGGTTTCTTACTGTACTCTGCCGGCTTTTCCTCTATCTTCGTAAGGTCGATGAGGTCCTTAACCCGCTTCTGCACTGTGTGAGGCGTAATGTGGTGTTCCTTGTTATAGGCTTCCTGGATGCTGCGGCGGCGGTTGGTTTCGTCAATGGCGTATTTCATGGACTTTGTCACCCGGTCCGCATACATGATGACGTGGCCGTGTTCATTCCTAGCGGCCCGGCCGATGACCTGGATCATGGATGTTTCCGAACGGAGGAACCCTTCCTTGTCGGCATCAAGAATGGCCACCAGGGATACTTCCGGCATATCCAGCCCTTCACGGAGCAGGTTGATGCCTACCAGTACGTCAAAAACGCCGGCCCGGAGGTCACGGATGATTTCCGCTCTTTCAATGGTGGCTACATCGGAATGAAGGTAACGCACCTTTACTCCTGCTTCGGTGAGGAAATCGGTAAGGTCCTCCGCCATTTTCTTGGTGAGTGTGGTAATGAGCACACGCTCATGGGCCTCTTCCCTCTTATGGATTTCACCGAGCAGGTCATCCATCTGCCCTTCAATGGGCCGCACTTCGATGCTTGGATCCAAAAGGCCGGTGGGACGGATAATCTGCTCTGCCAGGTTCGTCTGTACCCCCATTTCATAGGGCCCCGGCGTGGCGGATACATAAATAATCTGGTTGATTCGTTCCGTAAATTCATCAAAGGTCAGGGGCCTGTTGTCCAGGGCGCTGGGCAGGCGGAAGCCATAGTCCACCAAGGTGCGCTTTCTGGACTGGTCGCCGTTGTACATGGCCCGGAGCTGGGGCACCGTTACATGGGATTCGTCAATCATAATGAGGAAATCATCGGGGAAATAGTCCAAAAGGGTGTAGGGCGGCTCTCCGGGCTTTCTGTCCGACATATGGCGGGAATAGTTTTCGATGCCCGAGCAGTACCCTACCTCCTGCATCATTTCCAGGTCATAGTTCGTCCGCTGTTCCAGACGCTGGGCCTCCAGCAGTTTTCCTTCATCCCTGAGTTCCTTCAGCCTTCCCTGCAGTTCCGTCTCAATGGAGCCCATAGCCCGCCGCAGTTTATCGGAGCTGGTAACATAATGGGAAGCAGGAAATATGCCGATGTGGTTTCGTTCCGCCACCGTTTCTCCGGTGAGCACATCAAACTCGGTGAGTGAGTCCACCTCATCGCCGAACATTTCAATCCGCACGGCCACATTATTTTCGGACGCAGGAAATACGTCGATGGTATCGCCCCGTACCCGGAAGGTATCTCTGGTGAAATTCATGTCATTCCGCATGTACTGCATATTCACCAGCTTTTCGATAATGGTATCCCTGTCGATTTCCTCTCCCGGACGAAGGGAAAGGCCCATGGTGCTGTAGTCCTCCGGATCCCCCAAGCCGTAAATACAGGACACGGAAGCCACGATGATAACGTCCTTCCTTTCAAAGAGGGCCATGGTTGCGGAATGGCGCAGCCTGTCGATTTCCTCGTTCCGGGACGAATCTTTCTCTATATAGGTGTCCGTCTGGGGCACATAGGACTCCGGCTGGTAATAATCGTAATAACTGACGAAATAATACACCGCGTTGTCCGGGAAGAAATCTTTGAACTCGCTGGCCGTCTGGGCCGCCAGGGTTTTATTCGGTGAAATAATCAGGGTAGGCCGCTGCACTTCTTCAATTACCTTGGCCATGGTAAAGGTTTTCCCTGTGCCTGTAGCCCCCAGAAGCACCTGGGCCCACTGCCCCTCATTCAGCCCTTCTACCAGTGATTTCACCGCCTTTGGCTGGTCACCGGTAGGCTGAAAAGGCGCCTTCAGCTTGAATGGAACCATGGGCTCCATATACTGCCTTTGTATCCTGCTCTTATCCATAGACATCCTCTTCGCGTAAAGAAAAATGAAACCATTCAAAATGAACAGTTTCATAATCGACATTTTTCTATTTTAATTATACCATGACAGGCAAGTAATTGTGTGTTTGGGGAGAGAAAAAAGGTTCTTAAGATTGATGCGCCCTGCGGCATGAGAGCTCAGAAGGTTCAAAGGGTTCTGAAGTTTGACAGCGGCCTTTGGCCGCTGAGGGTTGTGGATAGCCCCACAGGGGAAACGACTCACTGGATTTTCAGTCGTCTGACGACTCCCTACAAATCCAGTTCGCTGTGCACCGCCTTTGGCGGCTATGAGTATAAAGTCGACGTTACGGGACTTGCGTTTGTGTCATTATTGCTCCCCAGTCATTTCGAGCAATGGTAAGCGCAATATGAATCCTGCCTATCATGGATTCAGTGAAACGAAGTCCTCAAATCTCCCTGCAGAAGACTGCCTGTCGGCAGGCAGCCTCTTAAAAGGAAGGCCTATCTAAATTTTTCGTGTCCCCTTTCCCATCCTAAAGGGAACGCGGGACGTTGCGGGATTTGCCTTTATGTCTCCGGCGCTGCATAGCGAAGAGACCATCACAAAAGCACCGTCCCTTCCGGATCCGGTGCTTTCTTTTATATCTGTGCGCCTTTCTGCAGGCGGCCGATGGCTTCTTTGGCCGCTTTCTGGGCTGCTTCTTTTTTATTTTTTCCTTTGCCTGTACCGAAGTCTTTTCCATTGATGGTAATCTTCATCCAGATGGTTTTGTCATGGTCCGGCCCTTCGTCGCGGATGACTTCGTAGTGGATTTCTGCATCTTTGTGCTTCTGCACCAGTTCCTGCAGGTCCGTTTTGTAGTCATGGTCGTAGTTGCCTTCGTCGATGAGGTCCAGGTATTTCTTCAGGTGACCCAGGATGAAGCGGGATGCCACTTCGTAGTTGTTGTCCAGGTAGATGGCGCCGATGACTGCTTCGAAGGCGTCTCCCAGGATGGAGACCCTTGTCCTTCCACCGGACATTTCTTCGCCCCTGCCAAGACGCATGTAGTCGCCGATGTGGAACTTGGCGGCACATTCTGCACAGGCCGGTTTACATACGGCGCTGGCTTTGGCGCGGGTCAGATTTCCTTCAGGCCAGGTAGGAAAGCGGAGGAAGAGGTATTCCCCCACCACCAGGTCCAGTACTGCGTCCCCCAGGAATTCCAGTCGTTCATTGTCATGAATGACTTCGTTCTTATGCTCGTTGGCATAGGAAGTATGGGTGAGGGCGGTGTTCAGGAGCTGGATATTCTGTACGGGAATATTGTTCTCTTCCGCAAATTTCCTTACTTCCTCAAGGCGTTCTTTACGCCTTGTTTCTGCATGGCTCATTCTTCATAGCGCCTCATCACCACAACAGCGTTGTGACCGCCGAAGCCGAAGGCATTGGACATGGTGACATCCACCTTCACGTCCCGGGGGCCTTCCTGTACATAATCCAGGTCGCATTCCGGATCCGGAGTCTTCAGGTTCAGGGTCTGGTGTACTTTATTGTGCTCAATGGACAGTACGCATACGATGGCTTCGATAGCGCCGGCTGCGCCCAGCAGATGGCCGGTCATGGATTTGGTGGAGTTGATAACCACGTCATAGGCATGTTTGCCCAGTACATCTTTGATGGCCTTTGTTTCATTCTTGTCGTTCAGGCCGGTGGAGGTACCGTGGGCATTGATGTAGTCAATGTCATCAGGGGAAATGCCTGCGTCGTCGATGGCTTTCTTCATGCAGCGGGCAGCCAGTTCTCCGCCGGGACGGGGAGCGGTGATGTGGTAGGCATCGCCGTTGGAACCGTAGCCGATGACTTCTGCATAAATGTGGGCGCCTCTCTTCTTTGCATGTTCAAGTTCTTCCAGAATGAGCACGCCGCTGCCTTCGCCAAGGACAAATCCGTCTCTTCTTACGTCAAAGGGGCAGGATGCTTCTTCCGGCGGGCATTCGCGGGAGGACAGGGCCTTCATGGCAGCAAATCCTGCCATCGGGGTCTTTGCCACAGCAGCTTCGGTGCCGCCGGCAAACATAACATCTGCATCGCCGTACTGGATGGTTCTGGTGGCGCGGCCGATGGCGTTGTTTCCGGAAGCGCAGGCGGTCACATCTGCCAGTACCGGTCCCATGAGGCCGAAGTTGATGGATACCTGGCCTGCAGCCATATTGGCAATCATCATAGGAACAGCAAAGGGATTGACCTTGGAAGGTCCTCTGGTATCGATGCGATGTACCGTATCTTCCATGGTTCCGATACCGCCGATGCCGGTACCGATGATGGTACCAACGCGATCCGGGTTTTCAGCGCTCATGTCCAGCTTGGCGTCTTCCACAGCCATTCTTGCTGCAGCCACGGCAAACTGCACATTCCGGTCCATATGGCGGACGGCTTTCCTGTCCCCCACATATTTCACCGGGTCAAAGTCTTTCACTTCACCGGCAATGCGGACAGGAAAATCTGCCGCATCAAATTCGGTAATGGGGCCGATGCCCGATTTTCCTGCCATCAGCGCATTCCAGAATTCCTCTGTTCCAATGCCTACAGGAGAAACGACACCCATGCCTGTAATAACAACTCTTCTTTTTTCCATTAAGGAGCACCTCGCAATAACAATGATAAATATCTATATTCACGGTAGGATAAAACCTCAAAAAAACGGATGACAACGGACTGGTGATCCGCTTTTTTGAGGCATTTTCCCCATCATACTGGTTTGCCGGGGAAACAATTCCCCGGCTCCATTATGACTATTACTTTCTGATTACTGAATCTGGCTGTCGATGTAGTCTACAGCGTTCTTTACAGTCTTAATCTTTTCAGCAGCATCATCCGGAATTTCGATGTCGAATTCTTCTTCAAATGCCATGATCAGTTCAACGATGTCGAGGGAATCAGCGCCCAGGTCGTCAATGAAAGTAGAATCGATAGTAACATCAGCTTCGTTTACACCCAGCTGGTCAACAACGATTTTCTTTACTCTGTCAAATGTGCTCATTATGATTTCACCACCTTTCACTGGAAATTGTACCTTTCTGATTATATTACAAGTATGGGAGCTTGTCACCTGTTTTCCAAAGAACAGGCCGTTTTTTTTAACAGCGTCTCATAAAACAGGGACTTTCCCTATCCGGATTACATCACAAGTCCGCCGTCCACCACCAGCACCTGTCCGGTGATGTAGGAGGAGTCGTCGGATGCCAGGAAGCATACGGCTTTGGCAATATCTTCCGGCTGTCCCATCCGTCCCATGGGGATGGAGGAAATCATGCCTTCCCTGATCTTTTCAGGAATGCCGTCGGTCATGGCCGTTTCAATGAAGCCGGGAGCCACGGCGTTGACGCGGATGTTCCGGGCAGCCATTTCCTTGGCGCAGGCTTTGGTGAGGCCGATAACCCCTGCCTTGGCAGCGGCGTAGTTGGCCTGGCCGATATTGCCCATAATGCCGACTACCGAAGAAATATTAATGATAGAGCCTTTTCTCTTTCTCATCATCATGGCAGCAGCTGCCTTGGTGGTAAGGAAATCGCTCTTAAGGTCAGTGGCAATCACATCATCCCAGTTCGATTCCTTCATGCGGATGAGGAGGGCATCCCTGTTGATGCCGGCATTATTGACCAGTACGTCCAGCCCGCCGAATTCATCTTTCACTGCTTTGAAAATGCGGTCCACATCTTCACTTTTGGACACGTCGCCCTGAATGGTAAAAGCCTTGCCGCCTGCTTCTTCGATTTCCTTCTTCACCGCTTCTGCTGCGTCATGGCTTCCTGCATAATTCAGGGCCACTGCAAAGCCTTTGGCAGCCAGGGCCAGGGCGATGGCCCGGCCAATGCCTCTGGAAGCACCGGTTACCAGCGCTGTTTTTTCAATATTTTCCATGGATTATTCTCCCTTCAGGGCTTTCACCACTTCATCCACCGTTGCCACGTCTTCTGCATGAACACAGGGCACCTTGCGGTCGATTTTTCTCATGAATCCGGAAAGAACGGTTCCCGGGCCTGCTTCTACCGTATAGTCCACGCCACCGGCAATCATGTTCCTGATAGATTCTTCCCAATGCACCGGATGAGCGGCCTGGTCTACCAGGTTTTTGCGGATTTCATCGGCCTTCATTTCTTCCTTTGCATTCACATTGGCCACCACCGGAATCTTTGTATCATGGATTTCAATGGTATCCAGCACTTCCTTCAGACGGGCAGCTGCCGGTTCCATAAGGGTGGAATGGAAGGGGGCGCTTACGTGGAGCATGATAGCCCGGCGGGCGCCGGATGCCTTCAGTGCTTCGCATGCCTTTTCCACAGCCTTGGTAGCCCCGGCGATGACCACCTGTCCCGGGCAGTTGAAGTTAACTGCCTGTACCGGCGCTTCCGGAGTGGTGACAGACTGACATACTTCCACAATCTTATCCGGCGTCAGGCCGATAACTGCCGCCATGCCGCCTTTGCCCAGAGGTACTGCCTCCTGCATAAAACGGCCGCGGAGATGAACCGTTTTCACAGCGTCTGCAAAGGAAAGAGCGCCGGCTGCCACAAGAGCGGAGTATTCGCCCAGGCTGTGGCCTGCAGCAATGTCCGGTTCCACTCCCTTTTCCTTCAGCACCTGCCATACAGCTACGCTGGCGGTCAGAATGGCGGGCTGGGTGAACTCCGTCTTCATCAGTTCGGAGTCCGGGCCCTCAAACATCATTTTGGAAATAGAAAAGCCCAGTGTATCATCCGCTTCTTCAATCAGATGCTTTACAGAATCGTACTTTTCATAGAGATCATGAACCATGCCCACCTTCTGGGAGCCCTGGCCGGGGAAAAGAAATGCAGTTTTCATCATATCACCTCATGGCGTAATACGTAATGGTAACATTGTAGACATTGGAAATAAACTCATGGGAAAAAACGTTTTCCATAGACGGACATCAGAAACTTCAGCAGCCTTGACCGCCTCACATCCATCTCATCACGTCGCAGCCCCAGGTCAGGCCGGCGCCGAAGCCGGTGAGGACCACGATATCCCCGTGCTTCACCCTGCCTGCCCGCACTGCTTCATCAAGGGCAATGCCTACGGAGGCGGCGGACGTGTTGCCGAAGCGGTTTACGTTCACCCACATTCTATCCGCCGGCACCTGCAGCCTCTTCGCAATGGCCTGGATAATGCGGTTATTGGCCTGGTGGGCGATAAACATATTAATATCCTCTTTCTTCACGCCTGCTGCGTCCAGCGTCTTCAGGGTGGTGGCCCCCATGTGGCGGACCGCCGCCTTGAACACTTCCGGCCCTTCCATGTGGATATAAATACGGCCGGAATCGATGGCACGGTGGGTGACCGGTTCCGCAACGCCGCTAGCGGGAATATCTAAGATTTTGCCAAGGCTGCCGTCGGAGCCAAGGTCCGAAGCCAGAAGACCATAGCCTTCTTCCGTTTCTCCAATCACCGCTGCTCCGGCGCCATCGCCGAAGAGGATGCAGGTGGACCGGTCATGCCAGTTCACCAGACGGGACAGGATTTCAGCGCCGATAATCAGTACATGTTTGTACATGCCGGCCTTTACCATATTGGAAGCCAGGGCCACTGCGTAGATATAGCCGGAACAGCCGGCGGAAATATCCATGGCTCCTGCATGGGTGCAGCCCAGCTTGTCCTGCACCAGGCAGGCAGTGGAAGGCACCACATAGTCCGGAGAAGCGGTGGCCACCAGCACAAAATCAATATCATCGGCAGTCACACCGGCTGCCTCCATAGCCTGGCGGGCCGCCTTTACGCAGAGATCCGATGTATTTTCCGACTGGGCGGCAATATGTCTTGTCTCAATGCCTGTCCTGGTGCGGATCCATTCATCGGATGTATCCACCATTTTTTCCAAATCTTCATTTGTCAGTATCTTTTCCGGCGCATAATGACCGGTGCCAAGTATACCGGCAAAACGTTTTGTATTCATCATTAGAAATCCTTTCCCTGAAAAGAGACAGATTCTTACTTCTGAAACAGAATGGGGAAAAGCATCATCCCGTTGAATCTGCTTTTCCAAAATATCCATGCTTCCATAAGGAAGGAAAAATTATGATTCTTTCGGTAATTCCATGTGGGACAGGGTTTCCGCCACCACTTCATCCAGCCGCTGGCTGCAGACGTCCCTGGCCATGCGGATAGCATTCTTGATAGCCCGGGCTTTGGATGCTCCGTGGCAGATGAGAAGGGCTCCTTTGATACCAAGGAGCGGCGCACCGCCGTATTCGGAATAGTCCAGCCGCTTGGCCATATATTTCTTCAGTGCCGGCTTCAGGAGAAGGCCTCCCAGCTTGGCCCGGATACCGCCTTTCATGACTGCGTCCTTTAAAAGGGCGGCCATGAGCTTTCCCGCTCCTTCCCCGAATTTCAGCACCACATTGCCTGTGAAGCCGTCGGTAACGATGACGTCGAAATCGCCGGTCATCACATCCCGTCCCTCCGCATTCCCTGCAAAGGGAATAACTTTCTGTCCGGAGAGCACCTGGTTCGCCTCTGCCACCAGGGGGCTGCCCTTGGCGCTTTCTGCGCCGATATTCAGAAGCCCGATTTTCGGATGGGCAATACCTGCCACCTTCACTGCATAAATATATCCCAGAAGGGCATTCTGCACATAGGTTTCCACCTTGGGCTGGGCGCTGGCGCCGGAATCAATGAGGTATGTATATCCCCCTTTTTCATTGGGAATAGGAGTCAGGATAGCGGGCCTTTCAATGCCCTTAATCCGTCCGATGCCCAAAAGACCTGCAGTTACCGCAGCGCCGGTGGAACCGGGAGCGATGAGGGCTCCGCATTCCCCGCTTTTCACAAGTCTCGCTCCCACTGACACGGAAGCGTCCTTCTTCTTGCGGTAAGCCATGCCGGGATGTTCCCCCATTTCAATGACCTGGGACGCATGGTGGATTTCGATAAGAGGATTATTTTCCTCATGATGCTTCTGTAAAATATCACGGATCCGTTCCTCGTCACCTACCAGCACCACAGGTATGTGATACTCCCGTACCGCCTGAACAGCGCCAAGAACGATTTCCAGCGGCGCAAAATCACCGCCCATAGCGTCAACTGCGATTTTATCCATGGGACGCCTCCGTCTCACTCAAAATTTCCATAATAAATTTGGCCCGGTATACCTCTTCATCTCCGCGGAAGAAACTGATATATATATGTTTCTTATTTCCCCGCATAAGGACGATGCGCCCTTTGACTATCAGGATAGTTCCGGGAACCACAGGAATCTTGTACTTGATATTTCCCACCTGGGTAGATGCAAAGGGCACTCCCGCCAGGGCCTCCGCAAATCCGGCCGCAGCGCCGTAGAGCTTTTCTGCAGACACCATGCCGGCACTGTCGGCCATATCGTCTGTAGTCTTCAAAAGACCTACACCCTTCTGTCCCACATCCAGATCAAGAACCCGAAGCCCTTCCCGGGCCTCTGAAGGCTGGGAAGCCACCAGATGTTCCATGCGCTCCCTCATTTGGGGAATGCCCAGGGTCTGCCTGTCCAGCCGGATGGTGGCTGCAGATACAGAAAAACGTTCTGCCAGATCTCCGTCTGTCAGACATGGATTTTGGCGAAGTAAATTCTGTATGGCTTCTCGTCTTTGATTTTTATCCATTTTCCGTTTTTCCGTCATTTTTATCACCTGCTGATAATACTATACCACAACCATGCAAGTACTGCACCCGAAAATTGGATAAAAGGTAAAATTTCGATTTCATCCTGTTTCCCGCACTCCCCTCTCGTCCCTTTAGGGAAGAATGTCCTCCGACAGAGAAGAAGCATAACGGCAGAAACCAGATTTTTGTTATTTCTGCTGTTATCACCAGATGTAAAAGAAATCCCTCCTATAGAGGAAACAGAAATCCCATAGTTTTATATTCAAACCTAATTAGCTTTGTGTATGAATAACTATGTGATAGAACAGAAAAATTCTCATTGACTTATTGGCGTCCATGGAATAAACTACAGTAAATACAGGGTACTACATGAATTTGTATTTGTCAAACATTTAAAAAGTTTTGTATTATATTTTTAAAACTTAGCAGGAGGAAAAATATGAAATTTCCAAAACTCCACATCGGTGACCTCACCGCCAATATCCCCATTATCCAGGGCGGCATGGGCATAGGCGTCAGCCTTTCCGGCCTGGCCGGTGCCGTGGCAAAAGAAGGAGGCATCGGCGTTATTTCCGCCGCTCAGGTCGGCTTCAATGAACCCGATTTCCGCACCAACACAGTGAAAGCCAACATCCGTGCGCTGAAGGACCAGATCCGGAAGGCCAGGGAAAAAGCGAGAAACGGAATTATCGGCGTAAACATTATGTGGCGGGGCCAGCACTATGAAGACTACGCCCGCACCGCCGCCGAAAACGGAGCGGACATCATCTTCTCCGGCGCCGGACTTCCGGCGGACCTTCCTGTATGTGTGGAAGGGACCGATACAAAAATCGCACCCATCATCGGTTCTCCCAAAGCAGCCCGGGTCATTCTGAAACTGTGGGCCAAGCACCATAACCGCACTGCCGATCTGGTAGTTATCGAGGGGCCGAAAGCCGGCGGCCATCTGGGCTACACCAGAGAACAGATCAAAATTCACGAAAGCGACGGCTATGAAAAAGAAATCAGGGAAATCCTCGACGTGGTCAAAGAATTTGAAGAAAAATTCCATAAGAAAATCCCCGTCATCTTCGGCGGCGGCATTTTCGATAAAAAGGATATTGAGCATTACCTCTCCCTGGGCCTCTCCGGCGTGCAGATGGCTACCCGTTTCGTAGCCACCAAAGAGTGCGACGCATCGGAAGCTTTCAAAAATATGTATGTAAAGGCCAAAGAAAAGGACGTCACCATCGTGCAGAGCCCGGTCCACATGCCCGGCAGAGCCCTTTTGAACCCCTTTGTCTGCGCCGTGCAGCAGAGAAGAATGCCGGTAACCAACTGCTTCCACTGCCTTAAGACCTGTGACCCCGGCACCACCCCCTACTGCATCACCCAGGCCCTCATCCGCGCCGTCAAAGGAGATGTAGACCACGGCCTCGTCTTCTGCGGTGCCAATGCATGGAAAATCAATAAAATCACCACGGTTCATGACCTGTTCACCGAACTGTTGGAAGGAACGGCAAAGGCGTAATGTACTGCGGCCGAAGGCCGCAGAGGGGCGCCGCAGGTTGTATAAAAAGGTTGTGTGCGCTTCGCGCAAAGAGGCCGGTTTCGAAAGGTTCAAAGAGTTCTGTGGGTTCAGAGGGGGAAGGTTGACGGGGCCTGGGGCCCCGAGGGTTCCTAAGGTTCTTAAGTTTGACAGACGCTCTGCGTCTGAGGGTTGTGGATTGCCGCTAACGCGGCAATAAATATAAAGTCAGCGTTACGGGATTACCTTTCCTCCCTCATCGTCATTCTCAGCCGCAGGCGAAGAATCTTAGGGAAGCGCTGATTAAATCGTTATCGGATTTCATTCTTGAATTTTTATTCAATGCAAGGAATAAGTCGACG
>DCJJ01000086.1:89026-97355 GCA_002320515.1 Dialister sp. UBA1703
ATATGAAATTCGATTCTGCGAATGAATCAGTGCTTCCTTAGTGCATGCCGCATATAAAGCAATCGGAATCAATACTAACCAGCGGGAAGGCTGCCATTTGGCAGTCTGTTCATCCTTAGAATCATTCCGTCCTGCAGCCTCGTGCACCCCTTCGCCACTTCGCGCCCCCCTCCACCCAAAGAGAACGCAGGGCGTTCCGTACTATCTTCCCCGCCCCCTCCCCTGCAATCCCACAATAAAAAGCTGCAGCGCCAGATGGCTCTACAGCTTTTTTGATTTCACAATTTCATTACTTCAGATGGTGGCTGCCCCGTTCTGTAATGGGAACGCCTGCCTTGCACAGGGGGCATTCTTCCGGTTTGTAGGTGGGAACGGTGAGGTGGAGAAGGGGGTATACCTTTTCCTTGGGAACGCCGAAGTCCGCCTTGCCGCCGGAGCGGTCTACGAAGAGGCCGATGCCTACGATGTCGCCTTTAGCCTCATTGACTACGTCCACCACTTCTTTGATGGAGCCGCCGGTGGTGACGATGTCTTCCACGATGAGCACCTTTTCTCCGGGAGCGATTTTGAAGCCGCGGCGCAGGGTCATCTTACCGTTTTCTCTTTCCGTGAAGATGGAGCGGACGCCCAGCAGACGGGCTGTTACCTGGGAAAGGATAATGCCGCCGGTAGCCGGCCCGATTACCGTTTCAATGCCCATGTCCTTGAAATGGCTGGCAAATTCCTGGCACAGCTTTTCCGTGTATTCCGGATGCTGGAGCACATTGAATTTTTCCACATACAGCGGGCTGTGAAGGCCGCTGGTGAGAAGGAAATGGCCTTCCAGAATGGCTTTTGTTTCTTTCAGCAAAGATTCAACTTCTTTTTCGTTCATCATGCATTCTCCTTTATTTCCTTTAAAATCAGGCGGGCTGCGGCGCAGGGATCAATGGCCTGGGTAATGGGGCGTCCAATAACCAGCATGGAGGAGCCGTCCTTGAAAGCTTCCGACGGGGTGGCAATACGCTTCTGGTCGTCGGTCTGGGCAAAAGAGGGACGAATGCCCGGAGTGACGATGAGAAAATCATCTCCTGCCATCTTGCGGATGGAAGATGCTTCTTTGGGAGAAGCTACCACGCCGTCTACGCCGGAATGTTTCGCCAGCTCTGCCAGTTCCAGTACATGGTCCTGGATAGGAAGATGACCTCCCACTTCCTGCCAGCCCTGGTCGTCAAAGCTGGTAAGTACGGTCACTGCCAGAATCTTCGGACGCTCTACGCCCAGCTCATCTGCCGTGATTTTGGCATAACGGGCTGCGGCCTGCATCATGGCCCTGCCGCCGCCGGCATGGACGGTAATCAGATTCACTCCCAGACGGGTAACGGAAGCCACACTGTGGCCTACGGTATTGGGAATATCATGAAGTTTCAGGTCCAGGAATACCTTTTTCCCATGTTCCTTCAGGTAGCGGATGGTTTCGCTGCCTGCGCTGTAGTACAGCTCCATGCCCACCTTGTAATAGGAAACCAGATCTCCCAGCTCATCCACCAGTTCCTTCATCTTGTCAAAAGAATCCACATCCAGCGCCACAATGAGCCGGTCATCGGCGGTGTAGACCTCTTCTTTCTCGTCCATTCACGCTCTCCCTTCCTGCTTGCAAATACTATGTATATCTGAAATATTATACCATTTCGAAGGGATTCTGACACCCTGTTTTTTTAGTAAAACAGGGATTGCTTCCGCCCCCTCCCAAGATGACAAAGCGGCGGGAGATTTCTCGGCTCAGAGCCTCTATAGAACAAAAGGCATGATCATCCATAACTATATGCAGCATCGCTCGAAATGACATTGAGGCAGAAAGCAGGCTGTCATTTGTCCAATTTCCGTGAAAATTTATGTATACAAAAGGGGCTGTGAAAAAATGTAAGTCATTTTTTCACAGCCCCTTTTTCAAAATTTTTTATTTATTTCCTGACTGGAGGGCTGCTTCCTTAATCATATGCATGGTTACGGAGCTGAATTCCACCGGTGCATCCAGGGCTTTCACTTCCTTGAAGCCTACGCCCAGTTTGCCGGTGTAGTAGGCTGTCACTTCGCCTTTGGTATTCACCTTGACAGCATAAATGGTCTTTTCTTCGTCCACGCCAACCAGGCGGAAAGCGCCGGGCGGGGAGATGACACGCCAGGAGCTGTCATCTCCGTTGAAGGTATAGAGGATGCCCTTCTGGCTGTCATCGTAGAAGAGGCGGTCCTTATCATAGTACACCGCAATCTTCCCGATATGGGATGTCTGGATGTAGATACGGCGGGTATCGTAGTTTGCGTCGGTGCGGTAAATACGATAGAGGCCTTTTCCTACTTCCATTTTCATATACACCGCATTGGTGGCGGTGGAGTAAGCCACATCCACGATTTTGGAATTTCTTGGAAGATCCCGAATGGGGGCGTCGGACTCATGGGTGGTGCCGTCGGGGTTGTAGCGGGCCAGGGTTACGTCCCAGCGGCCGCCCTTCCAGTGCGCCGGATAGAGGGCCATGAGGGCCAGGTTTCTGTCCGGCATCCATTCAAAGAAGGACACCCCCTGGTTCTTCAAATCCACCTTCTGGGGATTTCCCAGATCGTCGGCCTTATAAATGGTAACCGTATCGGCGGTTACGTCGGCCATGTACTTGTAGTCATGGGAATAATAGGCTTTCCCTTTGACGCTGACCTTGGCGAAAAGTTTCTTTCCTTCCTTTTCCGCCGCTTCCGCCATCTTGTCCTTGACGTCGGACATATCATAGTCGCCGCTGGAAAGGGGCGCAAAGAGGACACGGTCCATGTAGAGATAGGCGCCTGCCTGGATGCCCAGACCAAGGACGAAGCAGACTGCCAGCTGAACAAATTTCTTATTCACCCTGTCCTCCTTATTTCACAATAAATGCGGTAGGAATCATGCGCTCGCCCAGAAGGTCTGCCGGCTTGTTCACTACCTTGCCGTTATAGTAAAGGGTGGTGGAGGAGCCGCCGTCCAGGTTGGCTGCAATGTATGCGCCGTTTTCATAAAGAATATTCTGGGAATCCACAAGCGTGGCGCCGATGCTGTATCCCGGCTGCCTTCCGTCGATTACCAGGAAGAGGATGGTGCCATCCTTTTTCTGGCCGATGGCGGAACGGGGAGAAATGCCCCAGCCGCCGTCACCGCTTTTAATGACTTTCTGTCCGTTGATAATAAGCGGCGGTCCGAAGGTCAGCCCCTCCACGGCACCCAGGTCACGGAGCTCCTTCTTGTTATAGTTGCCGGCAATGAGGTTGCCGCTCTTGGTCATGCCTACAAAATCCACCTTTTCCTTGTCATCCACCTGCTGTCCCAGAAGGTACTTGCCCTTATGGAGGATAAATCCGTAGGGAAGACGGCCGGTGCCGGTGCCGTTTGGGTCATAGAAACCGCCGCCGTTAATGGCTGCCACCGCATTGTTCTTCTTGGCAATGCTGCTGGTGGTGTCCCCTTTTTCGTTAATATCTTCTGCCGTAGCTACTTCCACCCTGGTGGGGTTGGGAATTTCCAGAAGATAGCCTACGAAACGGGACGTTTCAATCTTCTTCAGGTTCAGGGTTGAATCGGTTCTTGGCTTAAAGGAAAATACTTTCTGCGTATCCGTCGTTTTCACCACGCCCAGAATCTGGTTCAGTTCATCCTGGGAATAGAGCCAGGTAATGTACTGGGGATGACGGGAGCGCATGATGGCCCCTACCACCGCCCGCTTCAGGTTGCCAAAGGGCCCGAAGAGAACCACCACCGGCGATGTAACGATGAAGAAGAGCAGTGTGATGATGATGAATTTGAAAATAAAGCTGTGAAATATGCGTCTCATTCTTGCTCCTAAAAAATGAAGAGTCCGACGGAGAAAAATTCATTCTCTCCTTATACCGGCGTGTAATTATCCTTATTCAGCCTTTCCGAGAAACGGGCCAGGGAAATATCATTTCCTACGTATACCCGCTTCAGTTCATAGGGATAGCTTCCCACATGGACACGGCCGGAATCGGTGGTTACTGCCATCTTAATGCCTGCCTTTTTGCAGATTTCCACCACCTGGTCATCATAGTCCCCGTAGGGATAGGCCAGCCAGGCATTATCAATGCCCAGATGGTACTTCAAAGCCTCATTGGCTTCCACGATTTCCTTCTCCTTTTCCTTGGCAGTAGCCAGATTATGGAGTTTCGGATGGGACAGGGTGTGGTTGGCAATGGTCACCGTATGGCTGTCAGCCATTTCCTTCAGCTGGTCCCAGGTCATGCGGTTGTAGGGCTTGCCTACGTCATCGGTGATGAGGAAGAGGGTCCAGGGGAACCCGTATTCCTTCATGAGAGGATACACAATGGTGTAGCTGTCAAGGTAGCCGTCATCGAAGGTAATGCATACCGGCTTTTCCGGAAGCGGCGCCCCTTTGGTAATATAGTCATACAGTTCCTGCATGGTAATGGGATGGTAGCCGTGGTCCCGGAGATAATTCATCTGCAGGCGGAGATTGGCTTCCGTCATGACGGCTGCGTTGTTTTGAATATCGCCGATCATGTGGTACATGAGGACGGACACCCCTTCCGGCACGCTGTAGGGTACGGAAGGATCCCTTTTCACATAGGCAACTCCCGGCTTCATCTGGGAATCAGCGGCAGCAGCGGAAACGGAAGATGAAGCAGCACTCTTCGCCTGTCCCGGCGCACATCCGGACAAAACAAAGGCAGACGAAGAAAGAAGCATCACCGCAGCAGCAGCGGCGGCAGCCTTTTTCCAACTATTTGGTAATAATTTCACTTAAAACTCCCCTTTTATCCATTTCAAAAGTAAAGTGTTTTCAGCAGCATAAAGCAAGCCCATTTTGGCAATATAAATTATTTTACTACGATTTACAGGCTTTTGCTATCAAAAGTAGAAATTTATCACAAAAAATGAGAATTTGTCATACGATATACATTTTTTGAATCCTACTCCTTTCCCTCTTTCCCGCCCTGATTTTCCCTGTCCTTCAAAAAAGGAGCCGTCCCTTGGGCAGTAGTGTTATAATATAAATTACCTGATGCATAAAAGCAGACAGGATATCATCTTCTCCCTGCTCTGTTTTCTGCCATGGCAGTTTAATTTTCAGAAAGGACAATATAATGATAAAGAGAATCATTCAATTATTTTTAATTCTTATTGCTTTTCTTCTCCTTCCCTCCGCCTCTCCCTCCCTGGCGAAGGATGCCCAGGTGACAGCCCTCCGCTGGACATCCCGCAATGACGGCGATCCTCCCTTCGTCCGCATTGCCATGGATCTGAACAAAGCCGTCCATGCGGAAGCGGCCATCGACAATCCCGGCAAAAATTTCGAGGTCATTTTAAGAAATACTTCCCTTGGCAAGGTAGCCACCCAGTATGACATGGACCCAAGGGCCATGGATCTGGTCACCCTGTCTGAAAAGGATGGTGACACCTATCTGGATGTAGCCCTCACCAAGCCCCAGAAAATTGATGACATCCGCGTCTTTGCCCTCCGTCCTGACGCAAAGATGAAAAAGCCCCACCGTCTGGTAGTGGATATTCCTGTTATCGGCGCCAAACAGACCTATAAAAAGAAAGCGGCCGCTCCCTCTTCTTCGGCTTCCCCTTCCTCCTACAAGAAACAGAGCTACAATGTGTCCTCCGATGCCAAAAGCGTACTGAAGGGCAAGGTTATCTGCATTGACCCCGGCCACGGCGGCACAGATGTAGGCGCCATCGGCCATATCGGCGGCAAAGAGGTATATGAAAAGAACATTACCCTTTCCATTGCCCTCCCCCTCCGGGATATGCTGAAATCCGCCGGCGCCAAAGTAGTAATGACAAGAGAAACCGATAAAGATGTATATGGCCCTTGGGCGGACGCAGACCCTGAGCTGCAGGCCCGCTGCGACGTGGCTAATGAAGCCCATGCAGATGCCTTCGTATCCATCCACATCGACTCCTTCTCCAACTCCTCTGTAGATGGCACCACCGCCTACTACAACGCCAAGAGCTCCAAAGACCTGCTGCTGGCCCAGATGATGCACCAGGCCACCATGAACTCCCTCTCCATTCCCGACAGAGGCGTAAAATCCAATGATTTCTACGTGAACGTGCATACCGCCATGCCCTCGGTCCTTATGGAAATGGGATTCATCACCAACGGTCACCGCGTGAAAATGCTGACCTCCACCTGGGGTCCCCGGGGCATTGCCCAGAGCCTCTTCAACGGACTGGTCAACTATTTCTCCGCCATTTCCTAAGGAGGCCCCCCGATGAATAAAAAAACAATTCTTTCCCTTCTGGCCGCCTCCGTCCTCACTGCCACCCTTACAGGCTGCTCGCCGGACAGCGGGGAACAGGCATCCCAAAGCCTTTCCCCCAAAGCAGCCTCCTCCCAGGCCGTCCTTCCTGCAGAAAAGGAATCTACCCTTCTCTATTACAAAGCTTCCGATGACGGCATGAAAATCATTCCTGTCACAAAGAAAGTAAAAGCAGGCAGCCGCACAGCCAAAACAGCAATGGAAGAAATGATCCGCACCGACCGGAAATCCAAATATCCCCTCCTCCCTGCGGGACTTACATTAAAAAATATTTCCGTGAAAGAAGGCACCGCCTATGTAAACTTCAGCAAAGAACTGAATGACATCAAAGGCTCCACCGGTGAATCCCTCTTCATTGCCATGACCGTGGACACCCTCACCGAATTCCCCAATATCAAACAGGTGGAAATCACGGCGGAAGGCAGGAAGCCAAAATTCCAGATGGATATGACAAAGCCCTTCAAGAGGGATGAAAGCTATATACAGATGGAAAAGAAATAATAATAAAAGGGGCTGTGAAAAAATGTAAATCATTTTTTCACAGCCCCTTTTGTATGCAGGTTTATGGAGTGTCGAAATGACGGTAATGGAAAGCGCCACTCCTGTCATTCGTCACCTTCCTGAATGCCCATAAGCTGCCTGCCGCTTCGTCATCTCGAGCGGAGCTGCATACCGCCATGGGTGAATTGTGTCCGGCATGATTGAAACTCTGAGCCTGGAGATCTCCTGCCGCGATGGGACTTGTACCACTTCAGAGGGAGATTTCGGGGCTCAGAGCCTCAATAGAACAAAAGGCATTATCACCCATAACTACATGCAGCATCGCTCGAAATGACGTAGAGGCAGGAAGCTGACTGTCATTTGGCCAATTTCCGTGAAAATTTATGTATTCAAAAGAGGCTGTGAAAAAATGTAAATCATTTTTTCACAGCCCCAGTTTCCTTATTTCTCTTCTTTTTCCAGTACTTCGATGTCTCCGTCAGCAAAGGCAGCGGGATAGGTATATTCCTTTTCCACTTCCTTGAATTTCACGGTCATATGGCCCTTGCTGATTTCCATAATAACCCCTTCTCCGTAGAGAGGAGAAATGACCAGGGTGCCAACGCCAAGGGAAATGAAGCGGGTATTGCCCCGATGGGTTTCTTTCGCCCGATGGGGAACCACCTTTTCCTTTTTCTCCGGTTTGGCCTGGGCCGGTACTGTATAGGTTCTTTCTTTGCCCCTGTGCGGCTCCGCCTTCTTTTCCTTCTTTACTTCCGGGAAAGCGCTCTTCAGAAGCTTGGCGGGGAGACCCCGGGGATACATGACATGTTCGCCGGTAGCTTCATAGGTCACGTACACGCCCCGTTCCGTAATCCGGCTCACAACGCCCTTTCCCAGTGTATCGTCCACCACTTCAAGGCCCACTTCCGCTTCTCTTTTGCGGGGTCTTATATCCCTGAGAGGAGCCTTTCCTTCTCCCGGCTGCACGTCAAAGGTAAATACCTTCCTGTCCATCGGTTTTCCAAGGGGCGCCGGTTTTCTTCCTGTTTCCGGAGCGTTCATCCGCTTCCTGCGGGGAATCACCTTTTCCACATCACCGAAGGCTACGGTAATTCCATCTTCCGTTACCTTCCGTACGATACCTACGCCCAGTCTGCGGTCTTCAAACTCTACACCCGGTTCCAGTTTCCGTTTAAACTTTCTGCCGGGAGCTCCTTTCCTGTCCCTGCGAAAAGGTTTTCTGCCGCCTTTGTGAAAAGGCTTCTTGTCGTTATCCATGTTTTCTCCTTACTTCAAGCTTAAGATATTTCGATTCTTTTTATTATACCAGTATTTGGCAAAGGTTCATAGGGCTCCCCAGGGGGAAGGTCTACGGGCCTGAAGACCAGGGGGCTTTGCCCTACAGAAAATAATTTTTATCATTCCGTTTCGCTTAAACAGACTGTATGGAAGCACTGATTAATTCATAGAGTCTGCTTTTATAAGTATTTTTATGCACTGCTTCGTCATGGGACTCCTTAAATAGCTCGCTATTCGCGTC
>DCJJ01000163.1:0-302 GCA_002320515.1 Dialister sp. UBA1703
ATGCCATATGATACTGAAAGTAAATCCCGTAACGTTCTTGCGTCCCCTTTCGGGGAAGAGGGCCACGAAGTGGCGAAGGGATGTACGAGGGGAAGAATGATTATGATACTCGATGTGGACGTGACCGCCGAAAGGCGGCATTATAATACTCATCGCCCGTAAGGGCGATACCACAACCCTCAGCGGCCAAAGGCCGCTGTCAAACCTAAGAACCATCGCCCGCAAAGCGGGCGGTAGACTTTAGAACCTTTTCCTACAACCTTTTCCCACAACCCTTTTACACAACCCGCCGCCGACAGGCG
>DCJJ01000163.1:328-2629 GCA_002320515.1 Dialister sp. UBA1703
GGAGGGCCGTCAACCTTCCCCTCTAAACCCGCTGAATCTTCACGCCCGAAAGGGCGTGTCCAGAGCCGCCACCCCCTTTGAACCCTTTGAACCTTTTGAACCCGGGCCGCAAAGCGGCCCTTACTATTTCCTACTTTTTCTACATTTCTCTTACCAAATTATGCTATAATATACATAAAAGGATAAAAAATTAGGAGTAGGCCTGTCTGCCTGTACTTTTTATGAAAGTTTCTGTGAAGTAGTTCGATTTCCAGAAACTTTTATTTTCCCGATGGAGAGAGAATACAATGGGATCCTCCTTTCCGGCTGACCGCAGGACAGATGGCACGAAACTGAAGAAAAGGAGGAAAACATGGCGGACATAGAGAAGTTTCGCGGGGCACTGTACGGAAGCGCCTGCGGGGATGCGCTTGGGTATCCTCTGCAGAATTTCTCCGTTGGTCGGATACAGCACCGGTTCGGTCCCTTCGGCCTGCGTACCCTGGTAAGGGATGCAAAAAACGGTAGGAAAGCCCCGATTTCTGACAACACGCAGATGATACTGGCTACCATAGACGGGATTTTATGGACGGACGCCAAGAAACTGGATCTGATAGACGGGATTTATCGTGGTTATATGCGCTGGTACTACAGCCAGACTGGGGAAGAACCGCGGCGGGGGCAGCGCACCTGGATGCGGCGGCAGCCCCATGAAAGGGAATTCTGCCTCCTCCGGGAGAAATTCATGCATGCCCGCAGGAATCCGGAAGAAGGCCTCCTGGGAGCTTTTTCCAAAGACGCCAAGGGCTCTACCAAAATCAAGGTGAATGATTCCAAGGGAAGTGCCGCCCTGGCCAGGGCCATTCCCATAGGCCTTCTCTTTGCAGGAGACAGCAAGGCCGCCTTTGATGAAGCGGTGAGGGCAGCAGCCCTTTCCCATTCCAACCCCGTAGGCTACTATGCCGCCGGCGGTCTGGCAGCCATGATTTCATGTCTGGCCTATGGTCTCACCCTGCCCAAAGCCCTGGAGCGGGCGGAAACCCTTCTGGGCAAAGTCCACAAAACCGACCCCATCCTCTCCCTTCTGGGAGCGGCAGAAGAACAGGCCAATAACCATCCCGCAGGGAAATCAGGCACCTGGGACCACATCGACAGCATTGTGTCCCTGGGAAGCGGTGAAAATGCAGAAGAAGCCCTGGCCATCGCCGTGTACTGCATCCTGGCAGAAGACGATCCCCTAAACGCCCTCATCGTGTCGGCCAACCACTCCGGCAAGAGCAGTACCACCGCCGCCATCACCGGCGCTCTGGAAGGCATCCGCTTCGGTACCGGCTTCATCCCCTCCTACTGGTCTGACATCCTCGAAGGCAGCGAACCCCTCGCCTTTATGACGGACAAGCTGTACTATGTATATGAGAAATATCATCCGAAGAAATGAAATAAAAAAGCCCTGCAGCCCATGCTCCAGGGCTTTTTCCATGAAAAGTCTCCGCCTGCCGGTGCCATCATTATCCTTTAAACCTTTTGCATCTTTTGAACCAGAGCCTCAAAGGGGCCTGCTCCGTGAGAATCATTCTCTGCATTTCAGACTGTGTAAGCAGAGGGAAACGAAAGGGCCCTGAAGGGAAACTCCTTTCCGCCTGTTGTGCGCATCCTTATAAGGGACAGGCAGGAGGAAGCGGAACTTCCTGAATTCATCGGTTCCCTCCGACGCGTCGAGACTTCATAAAAACTCCTGATGAGCACCTGCTAGAAATCCTGGTGGCAACTATGGCTTCACCTGCCTTCCTTGACGAGATAGATATTCCTTAATGGTTTCCCTCTGGCCGATTCATTGAAGAAGTTGACCTGAGCCCTACCGTGCAGCAGTATGGGACGATTCAGGAGTTTTTGCAGTGGAAAGAGCAGCTCTGTCAGGGGCTGCTCTTTTTATAAAAAAGACAGCACAAAAACACGGATGGGCATCCGTGTCAGTCAGTATTGCGGGCCTCTCAGAATCAGGCGCCAACGCTGAGCATACAGGAAAGTCCTGCAGCCGCCTTGAACTTGTCGTCCGGGAATGCGGGCTCATGCTGGGTGGGATGGTATCCGTGTTTTTTGTTTGATGGTCATGCTTTTTGGAATCTGCAGAATCCGTTCCGATTTCCCTGGGCCCCGGGAAATCGGGGAGGGAAATCAGGAACCTGTATACAGGAACTCGTGGTTTTCCTATCTGCCAAAGCTGCATTCCAGCCGGAATATTCGCGATATACATGACAGACAGGAGTAGAATCCTTCCATGGAGTTTCCGGATTTCCTTCTCCATACATTTATATTGCATAA
>DCJJ01000163.1:2645-3652 GCA_002320515.1 Dialister sp. UBA1703
CCTCTTTTTACAACCTGCCTTTGAAATTTTATCGATTTTTAAGAAAAGTGTTTGCTCTGTTCATAGTTCAATTGATAGAAGGAAATATGAGAATATCATTAAATTTTTCATTTCCATGTTCACAAAAACGCGATTTTTTCGATTAATAGAGCAGAGGGATGTGAAAGACCTGCAGAATGGAAAGAATCCATCCATAGATTCCCAAGATGGCCATAGGGGATGCAAGTATGGAAGGCAGGCGTCCATGGGTTAACCGCTTTCATTCCCTCCCTGATCAGGTAAAAAGAAAACAGCAGAGAAATCCAGGATTTCTCCATCTATCACGGCAGAAATGACGGGAGAATCCTGCCTGGCGCGCGCCGTCGTGTCATAACACAGCAGCGGCCGTAGACCATGCAGACACCGAACTCATTGGGCATAGGGGATGGAAAGGCACCGGGTTTCTTTGTGATGAAAAGCAGCTTCGTTTGAAGCTGCTTTTTGTTTTTATGAAGGCTATAATACTACGGCACGTGTCGAACTGTCATTTCGAGCGATGCTTCATGTGGTTATGGATGATCATGCCTTTTGTTCTATTGAGGCTCTGAGTCGAGAAATCTCCTGCCACCATGCTGCTTGTGCCATTAGGGCGTGGGATCTCTCCACTCCGCTGCGCTACGGTCGAAATGACGTAGAGGCTGGAAGCAGACTGTCATTTGGCCAATTTCCATGAAAATTTATGTATACAAAAGGGGCTGTGAAAAAACGTAAATCATTTTTTCACAGCCCCTTGGGCGGAGCCTTGAGTATAGGTCCAAGAAATTTTCTAAAATTTTTCTCCAAGGGGGGAAAAAAATCGAACCTTCTGCGATATTAGTATCAGAGGGATGAAAAGACCTCATGAGATGATGAATCTGATTTCCAAACGGCCATCCTCCATATCCGCGGTAAGGAGAATGACGGGGGAATGAGGAAACATCAGGGAATTCCACTTTTCAATCCTTCCTTCTTCTAAAATCGGCCGATGG
>DCJJ01000105.1 GCA_002320515.1 Dialister sp. UBA1703
GTGACACGCTTCCCTGTGGGTGAACGCCTCGAAGAGGCAAAGGGTGTACGGGGCAGAGCACCGATAGGATGCTCCATCGCTATCTTGACCGCCAATCGGCGGCCTGTGTCATTTTTGCTTCTTACCCTTGGACACGCCCTGCAGCCGCCGATACTAAAAAACGGCGCCTTTTCAAAGGCGCCGTTTTGCTGCCATTATTTGGCTATTACTGCAGAAATTTCTTTTGCCTCTTCTTTACCGGAAGATTTCCTCATAATCTTGTAAACACCGACGGTGAGAAGGGGCACCAGGTAGAGAAGGATGAAGGCATAGGCCAGGGCATTGTAGCCTTTGGCAATGAGGTCGATAATACCGATTTTGGCGAAGGCCACTGAAATCACCAGGATAATGACAGTGAGCGCACCGCGATGCTGACGGGTGAGGGGATTTCTTCCCGTATCCGTAAGGCCCCTGTCCACACGTTCCAGCATGGCATGGATAATGCCGGTGGCCGTTTCAATCAGAGTCCAGCCCATGACGATGCTGAAGAGGAAAAGCAGCCAGCCCGGCGCATTGTCTGCCTGCATCATAGCCACCCAGGGCACCGGCGATGCCAGCACTGCTTTGTCGGGGTAGAAGGCCATGACTGCATAGTAGGTCATGAACCAGGGGATAATCATGAGCAGACCTGCAATGATGCCGCTGATAATGGTGTCCTTGCGGCTCTTCTGGGCCTTGATGGTGAAGAAGGATGCCGGAAAGACCACCAGGTTATAGGCCATGTAGAGAATGCCTGTCCAAAGGGCAGCTCCCACAGTGGCATCGGGCACAAAGGAATGATCGCCGGATGCCATGACCTCGGAAATATGGGCTCCCCCATGGCTGATAACCAGCACAGAGAAGGAAATATAACCGATGTAAAGAAGCACGGTGCCAATGGTTTCAAAATAGGAAATAATCTTTTCCCCATAGTAGTTGAGCACGCCTACAATCACCGTAATGGCACCGACGCCGTACCAGTAATTGAGCCCCGTCATCTGCTCCACCACCGCGCCGGTAGCAGAAGACATGACGGCAATGATGATGACCATGAAAAGCAGGTACACCAGATCAAAGACATGGTACAGGGGTCCGATTAATTCCTTCAGGAACGATTTGAAATCATACACTTTATAAAGGCGGATGAGTTCAAAAGACAGAATGGCCACCAGGGCGAATCCCACAAATGTAGCCAGCCCGGAAAGCCAGCCCATGGCACCGAACTTGGCGCCATACTCCACGATTTCACGGCCTGTGGCATACCCGCCGCCGATCAGCACGGACTGCAGGATAATGCCGGGAAGAATCATCCTCCCCAGGGCCCCTCCAAAAATACCTTTTTTCTCTTCCATACTGCTTCACTCCTTCATTTGTACCATCCCTGCAGGAAATCAAAAAGCGCCCATCAGAAATCAATTCTGAAGGGCGCATCCTTGCGCGGTACCACCTTGTACTTATCACTCTGCCTCATCAATGAACGGTTTTCATTGCGTCGGGCCTATCCATAACGGGGACATCCGCCAGGCCTACTCTGTTCGGCCGGGAAGCTCGCGAGTGAGTAAAACGACAGCGCCTTCCGGTTTTCACCATCCACCGGATCTCTGAAAGGGATTCCGTCATTTCTGTCTCGTTCCATGCAGGTACTTTTTAGTTAGACAGTAGTATACACGCATCGGGCGGCCATGTCAATGGGGAAATTGTAAAAGAGGGACATTTTGTGTCCAGGGTTCTGAGGATGCGCCCAGAGGGCGCAAAGGGGCGCGGCTCCGCCGTAGGTTGTATAAAAGGGTTGTGTAGAAGGGTTGTGTTCGCTTCGCTCAGGGGGCCGCTCTGCGACCCGGGTTCAGAAGGTTCAGAGGGTTCGGCCTGCCTTTGGCAGGCTGGTTCAAAGGGTGGTGGATTGCCCTACGGGCAATGCTTATAAAGTCAGCGTTACGGGATTTACTTTCAGTGTCATATGGCATGATACGCATTCTGGTGATTAGCTCACTGCGTTCACCACCAAAAGGGGAAAACGCCGAAATGGTACGTGAAATATATGACTCTATGTTTTTCCTCTCCATACTTCTCGTTTCCCCTTGAGGGGAACGCCTCGAAGAGGCAAAGGGTGTACGGGGCAGAGTACCGATAGGATACTCCATCGCTATCCTGACCGCCAATCGGCGGCCCCCTGAGCGAAGCGATGCACAGCGAGCATGATTTGAAGGAGCGCTAGCGACGCGCAAAATGTAGTGAGTCGTTTCCCCTTTAGGGGCGCAGATTTTAAAAAAGCCAGCCCGCGCCCTTCGTCATTTCGACCGAAGCGGAGCGGAGTGGAGAAATCTCACGCCCCAAATGACAAAAAAGCCGGCCCGCACCCTCCCGTCATTTCGACCGCAGCCGGTCAGCCGCCAATAGGAAAGCCTCTTATTGTGCAGGCTAGAGGCCAACTTCGGCTGACTTGGAGACTCTATGCAGAGTCTCCACAGAGTGGAGAAATCTCACTCCTCTGATGGTACGGGCGGCATTACGACGGGAGATCTCTCGACTCAGAGTATCATCGGAGCATTTTCCATCTGTCACATACCAACACGCAGCCCCGCTCGAGATGACGGTGACAGCCGATAGCCGACAGCCGATAGCCGACAGCCGGAAGCCTTCCCGCCAACCGGTATTCTTTAGTGAACTAGTGGACTAGTGAGCTAGCAGGAGCCATTAGCGGTACTCGCCAAGATTCTTCACTGCGTTCAGAATGACGGTGCCAGGCGGAAAGCGGATAGCGGTCACACTGTCTCACTAGTCCACCGTCCCACTAGTACACTAGCTCACTAGCTCACTAGTTCACTATCTCCCTTTTCATTTTCACATACTCTTCCCCTATTTCCTCTATCACCGCCTTTCCGCCGGTGAGGTCGGTGAAGAAGCGGATATGCTTTTCCCCGTTTTCCGGAAGGCAGAGAAATTCCAGCACCACCTTGTCGGTGAAATCCCGTTTCCTGACGATAATGTCCTTATCCTTTATATAATTTTCAAAGCCTCCTACGGCGCCGTAGGGTATGGTCAGGCGATACCGTATATGGGGCGTGTAGAGGACGATGGGCGCTTCCTTCACTGCATCGGCCAGGGTGGAGCTGTAGGCACGGGTAAGCCCCCCTGCTCCCAGCTTGATGCCGCCGAAGTACCTTGTCACCACGGCCAGAAGGTTGGTGAGCTTCTGCATCTGCAGCACATGGAGCATGGGATGGCCGGCGGTGCCCGACGGTTCGCCGTCGTCCCCCGATTTTTCCATCACCCTTTCCGTACCGATGCGCCAGGCGTAGCAGTTATGGGTGGCATCTTTGTACTGTTTCCGGAAGCCTTCCAGCGCCTTTTGAGCCTCTTCTTCCGAATTCACCGGCACCAGGTGGGCAATGAAAATGGATTTTTTAATTTCCGTTTCTTTATGAAATGGCTCCGCCGGAGCCGCGTAGGGAATAAGCATGATGACCTCCTTTTTCTTCATTGTAACACGAAAAAACAGCGCCGGTCGGTGCTGTTTTTCGAGTCATATGTTTTTGAGTCATATGTTATGGGCAGCTGTATTCCCGGAAGCAAGAGGGTTCAGTCGCCGGCAGCGCCCGGGTTCAAGCCGCCATCGGGTTAACGCCCTGGGCGGCTAAGGTTCGGGCCGGGATCGGCTTCGCCTTCCGGCCTGGTTCAGAGGAGAGTTTGAATGCCGCTGGCGGCAAGCGGCACCCTTTTTATATTTGCGGCGCGAGCCGCCACCACACCCTTTGAACCCGCCTGCCAAAGGCAGGCAGAACCTTCTGAACCCTCTGAACCCGGGCCACCCAGTGGCCCCCAGGGGCGATACCAAACCCCTCAGGCCGAAGGCCTGTCAACCCTTGGACCCTCCGGTCCATCAAAATGCCGGAATCAGTCCGTCGCTGAAGTTATCATTAATGTATTTCTTCACCGCATCGCTCTGGAAAATCTTCACGAATTTCTGATAGGTGGGGTTATCCTTATCCTGTTCTCTGGCAGCGATGATGTTCACATAGGGAGATGTATTATCTTCGGTGGCCAGGGCCTTCTTGGAATCGAGGCCGGCGGATTTCGCATAGCCTGCGTTAATGACGGAAATGGACACATCATCCAGGGAGCGGGGCAGCTGGGCTGCTTCCAGTTCCACAATCTGCAGGTTCTTCGGATTTTCAGCAATATCGCCTACCACTGCCTTGGTGGGGTCTGTTCCTTCCTTCAGTTTCAGCAGGCCCTGATGGTCCAGGAGAAGCAGGGCGCGGCCGCCGTTGGAGGGGTCATTGGGGATGGACACCTTGGCGCCGTCGGGAACGTCTTTGATGTCGGTGATTTTATTGGAATAAATGCGGAGCGGTGCCAGGTAGGTATTTCCGATGGAAACCAGCTTGGTACCATTCTTTTCATTGAAGGCTTCCAGAAAGGGGCCGTGCTGGAAGGAATTCAGATCGATATCACCGGCAGCCAGGGCCTGGTCCGGGGTCACGTAGTCGGAGAAGGACTTGATATTCACCTTGAGACCCTGTTTTTCTGCTTCCTGGGCCACAAATTCCATAACCTTTTCAGAATAACCCGGCGTAATGCCTACGGTGATTTCCTTCTTTTCCGCCGGAGCCTTGGCATCCTTCTTGTCACCGCCGCAGCCGGAAATGGCGCCGGCCACTGCCAGGGCTGCCAGAGAAAGGGCTAATGTTTTCTTCCAGTTCATAATAAAACCTCCTGCATATAATATGTTAAAAATATACAAAACAAAAATCCCCCGTCCCGAAAGGGACGGAGGACCGTGTTACCACCCAATTTCACCAATGAATCACTTCATCGGTCTCATAAGGTACGCCGGACTATGCCTTGATACCCTGTCTCTGTAACGGGAGCTCCCGGGCCGCTTCATCATTCAGCGCACCAGGCTCAGAGGCCATCTTCCATCAAACCGTCCGCACTCCCTTTCACCCAACGGAGCTCTCTTGGCCGGACCATTTCATGTACTCTTCTCTTCACTGCCTTTATGAAGTTGCATTAAATATACCATCGGGAAATCATGAAGTCAAGAGAAATTTTACTACCAATCAATCCAGGTCAGTGCCTTTTCCAGCTCGTAGAAGGTCTTCCCGTCCCAGAGAATATCTTCCGTCACATGGTTCAGCACATCATCGCCATCATCGGATTCATAGTAATAGACCAGCTCCATGAACTCCTCAAAGGGCTCTTTGGAAAACCGGTACTTCTCCACACTGATACTGTAGGTATTTCTTCCGGGATGAAATTTCAGTCCCGAGAACCGGTACACATACCCCCGGTGCCTCACGGAAGCCTCTCCGTCATTCAGATAATCAATAAACTCGTCTGCGTCGCCGCCCTGCATATGATTCACTGCTCCTTTATACTAAGACCTCGCTATGATGGCTTTATTATACATGATGAGGGGAAAAGGTTCAAAAGGTTCAGAAGGGAAGGTTCTTAAGATTGACCGGCCTTTGGCGATCGGGTTCTCAGATTTGACGGCGCCTATGGCGCCGCAGGTTGTGGATAGCCCCACAGGGGAAACGACTCACTGGATTTTCAGTCGTCTGACGACTCCCTACAGCACGGCTATCACCGACTCACAATAATTTGCGCGTTGCTTTGCTCCTGCAAATTATGTTCGCTGGTGTAACTCCAGTTCGCTGTGTACCGCCTTTGGCGGCTATGATTATGAAGTCAGCGTTACGGGGCTTGCATTGTGTCACTATAGCTCCCCGTCATTTCGAGCGGAGGTACTAGCCGGCATGGATTCCATAGCTTCGTGGAGCCAGTAAAAGGGAGTCGAGAAATCTCCCTGCAGAATGCTGCCTTGCAGCAGGCAGTTCTTGGCTTATCTTCTGTGTTCCTCAGGGCTCTGCCCAGCTCCTTCCAGTGGAAGGAGCCTTACGTTACGTGCTTACCTTTTAGTGTCACCAGTGCTGCATGACGAAGAGCCAAAGCCTTCTTCCTCTGGAAGACGACGGTCCTGCAGAGGACTGTCGAGTCGGGCTATTATTCGAGTATAGCCTGCACACTAAGCGAGCACCTTAATGCCCGACGGTGTCACCGCAGGCGACGGATGATAGCAGAATTTTCGAAGAAAAGCCGAGGGTCTGTGAAAAAATGATTTGCATTTTTTCACAGACCCTTTTGTATACGTAAATATTCACGGAAATTGAGCAAATAACAGCCTGCTCCCTGCCTCTACGTCATTTCGAGCGGAGATACAAGCCGGTATGATTCTGTAGTTTCATGGAGTCAGTGAAAGGTCGTCGAGAAATCTCCCTCCAGAATGCTGCCTTGCAACAGGCAGTTCCTGGCTTATCCTCTGTGTTCCTCAGGGCTCCGCCCAGCTCCTTTCTGAGAAAGGAGCCTTACGTTACGTGCTTACCTTTGTGCGCAAATCACGCTAAGCATAGCAGTGAATTGGCCACTGGCGTGGCCACCCCCTATCCGGCTGCGCCGGACTTTCCCCTATTCAGGGGGAGAATAGAACCTCTCTACGCTTTCCCTCAGAGTCATGTGGCACACTGGCAAGCGTCCATAGTGCCCCCTGAACAGCAATGCCACTTAGTTAAGAAA
>DCJJ01000095.1:0-1782 GCA_002320515.1 Dialister sp. UBA1703
CCCTCATTTTAACAGCCCGGAAGTTAGTACGAGTTATTTTCTACCTGCTGAAAGAAAATAAACTGTACAAACCCGATGTTGGAATAAGCTGAGGACTCCTTCGAAAAAAATCGATTTTCGAAGGGCGTGGTTAGAGTGCGCCATTTTCAAGTAATTTAATTAAATCCCAACGCAAATGCGATGATTTTAATTAAAACTTAACTTGCAGTCTTACCATAGGGCTTTGAACCTTCTGAACCCTCTGAACCTTTCCCTTCACAACCCTTCTACACAACCCGCCGCCGTAAGGCGGCCACAACCTGCGGCGAAGCCGCGCCCCCTTCTTCCTCATCTGGTGTATAATAAAGAAAAATTTCCTTTTCATTCCCCTGAGAGAAGGTGCCCTTCATGCATGATGAACAGATGGCCGAAGAAAAGAAAAAGCTGATCCGCCTCCTGCTTTCCCACATGAACTGCCGGTTTTACCCCCTGGCCTGCCGGAGTTTTACCATGCCCGCCGTGCCCATAGACAGGGCGGTGACTGCCATGCTTCGGGACAGGGGACTTCCTGCCGCCGCCGACCGGAAGGCAAGGAATAGTCTCATCCGGAAGTACGTCCATTTCCGGCTGGAGCTGGCCTCCCTTATGGTGAAATGGGACTGCCGGCGTTCCGATTTCCTTGCGGAAACGGTGAAGGACAGTCTGGATTTCGACATTACCCGCTCCTTTAGCAATGAGTTTGACAACCTGCGCCGCGCGCTTCTTCCCTTCAAGCCTCCCTTTGTGATGGAGGGGGCCATGGTGATTCCCCTCATTACCTATCTCTCTGCGGAAACGGGAATCTCCCTTTCGCCTCTGGCGGATTTCTTTGAACAGGAAACGAGGACGTACATGGAAATGGTGAGGGAGGAAAGCGCATCCTTCATGGACGCCCTGTCCTTCTGCCATCCCGATTTCCACGATACTTCGGCGCTGAAGCTCCCTTTCCTCCTGCTCCAGTGCATCTGCGAAAACCTGGGCATGGAGGAAGGCGGGCTGGTGACGGAAAGCTCCCAGATCCTCATGCCCCTGACAGAGGTCATGCCCTACATGGCCAAAAAGACACTGTCCCCCGAAGGCACCCGTTTCTTTTACCACTACCTGGTTTTCCGGGCCCTGCTGCTTTCCTTCTTCGGCTCCTATATGTACCAGGACAGGAAACTCCGGGACTCCATCTACAAGGGCGTCATGAAAAGCCGGCCCATGACCCGGCTCATTCGTACCGCCAAGGCCATCCATTTCATGGACGACGACGATTTCATCATGAACCAGCGGCTTTACCTGAAAATCAATATGTTCATGCGCCAGTGGGCCATCTTCGACTCGAAAAAGAAGGAGCACTACTACCGCTACTACCCGAACTTCACTACCTACATCGTCAGCCGCATGGACGACGAGGCCTTCGAAGACCGTATCAACAGCCTGCTGGACGAATTCTGCCGCGCCGACCGCTTCACCCTCTCCGAAAGGGATAGAAACTTCCTCCTCCAGGAAACGGCAGCCTACATCAACACCGTAAGCCACGCCATGTACTTCGTCTACAATATCGGATTCAGGCGGCCCGAAGATTTCATCGATTCCCGGTGGAATGAGCGGACAAAGAATCCCCTGCTCAAAGGATTCAAAAAGATTTTCGGCCTGTGAGGGGCTGACTTCTTATGGACAAGTCCCTATGGGGCTCGAGGGTTCAAGCGCCTTTCGGCGCCCGGGTTCTATGGTTCGTGTGCTGCGCACCGAACCATGGGTTCGGCCCACAGAGCGGGC
>DCJJ01000095.1:1926-3620 GCA_002320515.1 Dialister sp. UBA1703
CCTTTGCCACCCCCGCAGTTCGGTTGATCAATCAAAAGAAAGGCCCTTTTATGGGCAGGCTTAGGGCTTACTTTGACCAACTTGCACATCCTATGCAGGATGTGCACAGTAGCACTATAACCCGTGCTTACTGTAGAGCCATTTATGAAGAGAGTGTTTCGCGGTGTTTTATTCTGCCCCCGCTTGCGGGGAAGTCCGGCGCAGCCGGATAGGGGGAGGCGAGCGCAGCGAGCCAATCATCAGAATGCCTATCATGCCATATGACACAGATGGGTGAATCCGTAACGCTGACTTTATAAGCATTGCCTGAAAGGCAATCCGCCACCCTCAGCGCCGTAGGCGCTGTCGCCCCCTGAGCGGAAGCGAACATAGCCCTTCGACACAACCTGCGGCGTCAGCCGCGCCCCCCTTTCTTAAATCTGCGGCGGAGGCGCCACCGCAACCCTCGGCCTGAAAGGCTGTCAAACTTAAGAACCCTTGGGCCGAAGGCCCATCCATCTTAAGAACCTTCCCCTCTGAACCTTTTGAACCTTCTGAACCCTTTGAACCTTCACGCCCGGAAGGGCGTGTCCACATGCCCTGTTATAGAAAGGACTCATCATGTTCCGCACCATTCTCTGTTTCTTCCTCTCCCTTTCCTGCCTGGTCCTTGCAGGCTGCGGGCAGCTGCCTGCTCCCGCGGGGAAGGAGTACGAAAGGGTCGTCGTGATTTCAGACCTTCATTATCCCAGCAAGACCCGGGACAATCCGAAGCGGCAGGCCATTATGGACAACAAGGCAAAGGCCCGGGAAGATATTAACAGCTGGCAGGATGTGGATCTTAAAGTATTCACCGGCGACATGGTGGAAATGTACGGCTCCATGAACCAGATGGAAGAGGCGAAGCAGTTTATTGACGGCTTTGCCGGAGAAAAAGCGTACCTGGCAGGAAATCATGAACTCTTCTACAAAGAAGAACTGAAAGACGGCAAGCCCGTCATGGCGGATCCGGCCCTCCGAAAGGCTCATGAAGACAATTACCGGAAAGTCTTCGGCCCTCTCCACAGCACGAAGACACTGGGGCAGTACCTTCTTGTATTTCTATCGCCTGAAGACACGGAAAGCAGATTTCCTGTGGCCATGGCAAAGGAAGAAATGGATTGGCTGAGACAGACATTGAAGGAGAATCAAAATACGCCTACCCTCATTTTCTACCACGCGCCGCTGTCGGACACCATGATTCCCTACAATGATAAAATAGGAAATCCAAGAAACTTCGCCCAGCCTGCAGGAGACATCGACCTCATCCTCCTCACCAATCCCCAGGTGAAACTTTGGGTCTCCGGCCACACCCACACCCCGCCCACCCAGCCCACCTTCGCCAGCGAAGTGAACTACTACCACGGGAAAGTACTGGACGTCTACAATCCCACCTGGGACGGAAAACAGGTATGGTCCAACTCCATCTACCTCTATAAGGATAAAATCGTGATTAAAACCTATGACCATAAAAAGGGAGCATGGATGGATGAGCTTACGAGGACAGTCATGCTGTGAGGGAATGGGACTCATGGTGGCAGGCAACGGTATTCCCGAAAGCAGATGGGCTCAGGCGCCTTCGGCGCCCGGGTTCAAGGTGCTGTCGGGACTGCGTCCCTTAGGGAAGCGCTGATTAAATCACTGTCTGCTTTTATTCTTGAATTTTTATGCAATGC
>DCJJ01000095.1:3703-5189 GCA_002320515.1 Dialister sp. UBA1703
AATTAATCAGTGCTTCCTTAGCACCTCGGGTTCGGCCCACAGAGCGGGCCGGTTCAGAGGGAGTTATGAATGCTGCCTGCGGCAGCGCCCCATGAGCGAAAGCGAACACACCCCTTCTACACAACCTGCCTGTGCCAGCAGGCCACAACCTACGGCGGAGCCGTGCCCCTTCGTGCCCAAAGGGCACGCTCCTTTTGAACCCGGGTCGCGAGGCGGCCCCAAAGGAGGCTATTATGTACAAAATCCAAGTCTATCTTCCCCCGGAAGCCCTCTGCGCCATCAGGAAGGCCATCGAAGAGGCAGGCGGCGGGGAAATCGGAAACTACAAAGGCTGCATGTCTTGGTGGAAAGTGCGCTCTTCCTGGATTACCATGGACGGCGCCCACCCCTACAACGGGAAAATCGGAGAAAGGACAGAAGCGGAAGAATACATCCTCCAGTGCCGGGTGGACGAAGCGCACCTTCCCGTCGTCGTTTCCGCCATCAAAAAAGCCCACCCCTATGAAGAACCGGTGGTGGACGTGGTGAAATTGGATGAAAAGAGTTTCCTGCCAGTTTGAGTAGCAGGTGGATAAGGCCGCACCCCGTCATTTCGAGGGAAACGAAGGGGAGCCCGGACATCTCCGGATAAACAGTTTCCTGCCAGCATGGAAAGCAGTGGAGTCAAGGCACCTCGTCATTTCGAGGGAAGCGAAGCGTAGCCCGGAAATCTCCGAGCAAAAAGTTTCCTGCCGCGATGAACAGCAGAAGCAGCAAGCCGGACAGGAAACCTAAAAAAATCCTGCCGGTATGACAGCGCTGTCATACCGGCAGGATTTTTTTATTTCCGCTGCAGGAAAACCTGATTGATGCGATACATATACGCACCATTGGGGAAAGTGATTTTGGTGGCGTTCACATAACTGCCACTGCTGGTAAAGTGGATGCGGGACAGTTCGCCGGCCATGTCCAGATACTGCCAGAAGGCACCGCCCTTTTCTGTTTCAAAAAGAACGAAAAGATAGGGAGAGAGGGCGGACACCTCTGACTTGGCAGAGGCCATGGCAGAAAGGAGGGTGCCCATATCCACTTCCTGATTTTCCGGGAGCACGGGATGAGGGGTGTATTCTTTAGGTACTGTGGTGATGCTGATGTAACGGATAGGTAAGTTCATAGTTTCTTCCTGATTCATGATGCACTCCTTTGGAAAAGAAAATCGATGGCAGACGCCTTTCGGCACGGTCGGGATCGGGACTTGGGCGGTGCTTTCCAGTATTCCCGAAGGTTGACGCCTGCTTTCGCGGGCGAGGGTTGATGGCGCCGCCGGGCCTCTGGCCCTGGGCGCCAAGGGTTCTGTCCGGGACCGGCTGACGCCTCCCGGACGGGCTCCGGGCTTTCGCCCTCGGGAGGTATGAAGTACTGTGGAGGTCCTGCATAGGACCTCCAAGCCAGCCGACGTTGGCCTCTAGCCTGCCCAATAAGAGGCCTTCCTTTTAGTCGGCTGACC